>JAGIBE010000199.1:0-38263 GCA_017744495.1 Caulobacter sp.
GCTCAGTGCGGCGCGACAGGTCGTCGGCGGCGTGGCCGATCTCGTCGGCGCCCAGGCGGATGCCTTCGGTGGCGCCGGCCACCTGGCCCATCGCTTCTTCCATGATGCGCATGGCGTTGTTGAAGTCGGACTGTAGGGCCTGGAATTCGGGAGACACCTCGCCGTTGACGCGCGCCGTCAGGTCGCCGCGCGCCACGCGGGCCAAGGCCTCGCCCAGGGCGGCGACGATCGCGCCCTGGTTCCGGGCGTCGCGGGCCCGCTCTTCCTCGAGCGCCTTCCGCTTGGCGTCCAGTTCGTCGAGATAGGTCGAGATGGCGATGTCCATGTCCAGCATCACGGCCTTCATCAGGGCCGAGACCGCCGCGCCGGCCTTGGCGCCGCCGTCGCCGCCGCCCGCGAACATCCCCCTGGGCCACTGGTCCTTGACCACCGCGCGCATCAGATGGTCCGCGATCAGAGCGTAGCCGCCGATGTACCAGCGCGGCTCCAGGCCGATGCGGGCGTGGACCTGGCCGACCGTCTTGACCGCCTGGCCGTAGTCGTCGCCGAACTCGCCGCGAGCGATCGACCGCCAATGGCCCTGCTGGCGGGCGCTGGCCCGGTCCATCTGCTGGTTATCGACGAAGAAGGCGCGGGTCTCGGGATTGGCCCGGACCTTGCCGTAGAAACCCGCCAGAGCCGCGCCGATCTCGCGGTCGATCACCGGTCCCAGCGACCGCAGGGCGCCGCGCGCCTCGTGGTCCAGCTCCATGAAGGCGAGGCGCTCGTTCAGCGACGGATCACGGCTCATGACGGATTCCCTTACAGACTAAGGCGTCCGTATCGAGCCGACATGGTTAACGGTTTGAGTAGGATCAAAGGCCGGGCGTGCGCGACAAACGGCCGCGCACGTTTTCCAGGCGCCCTACCCGCCCCGCTTCAGGGTCTCGCGGGCAATGACCAGCTGCTGGATCTGGCTGGTGCCTTCATAGATCCGGAAGATCCGCACATCCCGGTACAGGCGCTCGATGCCGTAGTCGGCGACATAGCCGGCGCCGCCGAAGATCTGCACCGCCCGGTCGGCCACCCGGCCCACCATCTCGGATGCGAACAGTTTCGCGGCAGCCGCTTCGAGCGTCACGTTGTCGCCGGCGTCGCGCTTGCGGGCGGTGTCCAGCACCAGGGCCTTGGCGGCCAAGGCCTCGGTCTTGCTGTCGGCGATCATCGCCTGGATCAGTTGGAAGCTGGCGATCGGCTGGCCGAATTGCTTGCGCTCCGACGCATAGGCCACGCAGTCGGCGATCAGCCGCTCGGCCACGCCCACGCAGACGGCGGCGATGTGCAGGCGACCGCGGTCCAGCACCTGCATGGCCACCTTGAAGCCCTCGCCCTCCTCGCCCAGGCGGTTCCAGGCCGGCACGCGGACATTGTCGAAGGTCACGTCGTGGATATGGGCGCCCTGCTGGCCCATCTTCTTCTCGGGCTTGCTGACGGAAAGTCCGGGGAGATCGCGAGGCACGAGGAAGGCCGAGACGCCCGAACCGCCCTTGGCGTCCGGATTGGTGCGGGCCATCACCGTGAACAGCGACGCCTTGCCGGCGTTGGTGATGAACCGCTTGCCGCCGTTCAGGACGTAGTCGTCGCCGTCGCGGGTCGCCCGGGTCTGAACCGCGGCGCTGTCGGACCCGGCTTCCGGCTCGGTCAGGGCGAAGCTGGTGACGATCTCGCCCGAGGCGATGCCGGGCAGCCACTTGGCCTTCTGCTCGTCCGTGCCAAACATCACCAGCCCCTGGCTGCCGATGCCGACATTGGTGCCGAACACCGAGCGGAAGGCCGGCGAGGCGCGGCCCAGCTCGATGCCGACCAGGCACTCCTCTTCCATGTTAAGGCCGAGGCCGCCGAACTCTTCCGGGATCGACAGGCCGAACAGGCCCAGGCCCTTCATCTCGTCGATGACCTCGGCCGGCACCGCGTCGTCCTCGGCCACCTTGGCCTCGATCGGGCGCAGCCGCTCGGCGACGAAACGGCGGACCGTGTCGATCAGCTGCTCGCGGGTCTCGAGGTCCAGGGCCATGGCGTTCCTTCCGCTTCAAACATTTGTTTTGAGCGGACTGTAACGACGGAACGCCAGAAGGAAAGAGGCTAGAACCGCGACCGCCAAGTCGCCATCGCCCCGACCTCCGGTCCGGCGTCGGCCTGATGCCCCGGCTGCAGGGCCAGACTGGTGCGGACCACCAGCGAGCGCAGCGGCCCGAACGCGTGCTCGACACCCGCCGTCAGGTCCAGTTCGCGGCCGTCGGGGGCGGCGCTGAACCGGCGGGTCGAGAAGGTCAGCGGGTCGTCATAGGCCAGGGGCACGTCGGCGAGGGTGGCCTGGAAATTGCCGCTCTCGATGCGCAGGGGCTGGGACAGGCCCAGGGTCAGGCGCGAGCAGGACCACCCGATCAGAGCGCAGTCCACCCCGCCCTCCAGATTCCAGGCGCTGCTGATCGCCTTGTCCAGCGCCAGCAGGCCGCCGGCGTCGGTGCGGCCGATCGACAGATCGGCGTGCAGGGTGAAGCCGGGACGCGGATAGAAGTCCATCGCCCACGCGCCGAACCGGGTCTTGGCCGGCAGGGCCAGGGTCGAGCCCGGCGCCAGGTACGAGCCCAGCGGCCCCAAGGGCTCGTCCAGCGAGCCGCCGGTCAGGCTGAACAGCGCGTCGCCGATCTGCATCATGCCGGTGGCCGAGGCGTAGCTGGAACCCTCGATCTCGGTGACCTGCATCGGCCGGCGCGGATGGGCCGAGCCCTGTTCGGCCAATAGGGCGAAGCGGCCGAAGCGCAGGGCGGCCTGGGTCGTGCGGTCGGGTTGGGCGATGGTCTGGAACGCGTCGCGGCCGGCGGGACCGGCCGGCGCCGCCGCCCCGCCCTCGCCGCTCCAGTTGGACAGGCTCAGGCGTCCATAGGCGGCCTGCATACGGACCGAGCGCATCGACTGAGGACCGAGCAGCTGGGACGGCTGAGGCTCGTTGACGCGCTCGTCGAAGACCGGACCTTCCACCGAGACCGCCAGGTTCAGCCCGCCCAGGGCCGGACCGCCCAGCACCACCTGGCTGGAGGCCTGGATCGGCGGCGCGATCAGCAGCGCCCCCCGCCGCTGACTGGGCGCGCCCTCGGCCAGGTTCACCGAGAACAGGCGGTGATAGTCGTCGTGGATCACGGTCGTCAGGGCGTCGGTGCGCCGTAACGCCGAACCGAAGGCCGCGCCGACATTGCCGCCGACGCCGCCGGCGACCAGGGCCGTGGTCTCGCCGTCGGGCAGGGATAGGCTGCTCGTCCCCACGGGCGCGAAGGCCCGCGCCAGGTCCAGGCCGCCTCGACCGTAGGTCGAGTCCGTGCCGGTGGTCCCCAAGTCGGCGGCGGTGCGCAGCAGGATGTCGACGGCGTCGCGGCCCGAGATGTTGGGGAAGGCCTGCATCAGCAAGGCCAGGGCGCCCGAGACCTGGGGCGCGGCGAACGAAGTGCCGGAGACCACCGCGCAGCCCGTGCTGTCGCATTCGGTGGTGATGGCGTCACCCGGCGCGGACAGATAGCCGTTGGCGGCTGCTCCGGCCTTGTTGGAATAGCTGGCCATCACCCCGGCCTGGGTCAGGGCGCCGACCGCGATCACCGAGCCGGCATAGCGGGGATCGACGGCGTAGCGGGCGGGCCACGAGGATTCGGCCGCGCCGTCATTGCCCGACGAGGCGGCGATCACGGCCCCGGCGGCGACCGCGCGAGCCAGGGCGCCCTCGAACCGCGCCCCCTCGGGCCCATCGCCGCCCAGCGAGAGGTTGATGACGCGGGCGCCCTTGGCCACGGCGTAGTCGAGGGCGTCGGCCAAGGCGTCGGAATCGAAGACGCATTCGGGGCAGCCGACCGTGGCCACCCGGCTGTCGTCGGCCCGGATCGACAGGATGGTCGAGGCGTAGGCGACACCGATCGTGCCGGCCCCGTTAAAGCGTGCGGCGATGATGTCGGCCACGCGGGTGCCGTGGCGGCTGGTCCCCACCAGGGCGTTACGCCCGGCGACGATGTCGGTGGAGCTGGACGAGACCGCGCCGGTGAGGTCGGGCTGACTGGAATCGACGCCGGTGTCGACCACCGCCACGGTGATCCCCTGCCCGGTCGCGCCCTTGGCGTAGGCCGAGTCGGCGTGGATGGCGCCCAGGTTCCATCCGCGCTGATACTCGGCGCTGCTGGAGGTTGGATAGGTCGGCGGCGGAGGGGGAGGCGGTGGGGCAGGCGGCGGAGGCGGCGGGGCCGCCGTCACCGTCGGTGCGGGTCCCGAGCCGCCCCCTCCGCCGCACGCCACCAGCGGGATCGCGGCGAGCAGGGCCCAGACGCTGGGCCGGTAGAGAGAGGACAGAACGGAACGCGACAAGACCACCCCCGGGAACGCGGTTAACGCGAGGGGTCTACACCTTTCCGGTCTCGGCGCGCGCCAGGGCGCTACGTCGCACCCCGTACAGGAAGTAGACCGCCGCCCCGATCAGATGGGCGTACAGGAAGTAGCGCTGGGTCTTCGAAGGCAGGCTGTAGAACAGGTAGAGGCAACCGAGGATGGCGCCGGGCGCCACCAATCGCCACAACGGCGTGGCGAACACCCGGGGGCGGTTCGGGTCGCGCAGCCGCAGGATGATCACCGACAGACCCACGGCGATGAAAGCCGCCAGGGTGCCGGCGTTGGCGAGGGCCGCGATCTCCCCCAACGACAGCAGGCCCGACAAGCCCGCCGCCAGGACGCCGGTCAGCAGGGTCATGATCACCGGCGTTCCGGTCTTGGCGTTCACCTTCGACAGCGCCTGAGGCAGCAGGCCATCGCGCGACATCACGAAGAAGATGCGGCTCTGTCCGTACATGAAGGCGAGGATCACGGTCGGCAGGGCCACCACCGCCGCCAGGGCGACCACCTGGGCCATGGCCGGATGACCCAGGCTCTGCAGGATGAAGACCAGCGGCGCGCCGACCTTGGAGAAGACCTCGGTGGGCGAGGCCCCGATCGCGGCGGCCGCTACGACCATGTAGATCACCGAACAGGCCAGCATCGAGCCGACGATGCCGATCGTCAGGTCGCGCTTGGGGTCCTTGGTCTCCTCGGCCGCGGTCGAGACCGCGTCGAAGCCGTAAAAGGCGAAGAAGATCACGCTGGCCGCCGCCATCACCCCGACCTTGGCCGCATCGGCGCCAGCTCCAGGCAGGCTGTGGGCGCTGAAGCCGTTCGGCATGAATGGTGTGAAGTGTCCGGCGTTGAACGCTGGCAGGGCCAGGGCGATGAACAAGACCAGGGCCGCGATCTTGATCACCACCAGCACCATGCTGACGGTCGCGCTCTCGCGGGTGCCCAGCGACAACAGCCCAGCCACAGCCATGGAGATAAGCACGGCCGGCAGGTTGATCAGGCCGTGGGTTCCGTCGGCGAACGTGTGGTGGGGGCCGAACAGCAGGAACTCCGGCAGGCCCGCCATGCGGAACAGGCCGGCGGCGTGGTCCGACCAGCCCACCGCCACGGCCGCGCAGACCAGGGTGTATTCGAGGATCAGGCTCCAGCCGACGAACCAGGCGACCGGCTCGCCCATGGCCACGTAACTGTAAGTGTAGGCGCTGCCCGAGGCCGGGATCATCGTCGACAGCTCGGCATAGCACAGGGCGGCGCAGGCGCAGACCGCCCCGGCGATCAGGAAGGACAACATCACGCCCGGACCGGCCATGCCCGCCCCATCGCCGACCAGGGTGTAGATGCCGGTGCCGACGACGGCCCCGACGCCCAGGGCGACCAGATGGTACCAGCTCAGGGTCTTCTTCAGGGCGTGGTGCGCGTCGCCGCCCGCCGTCTCGATCGCCTTGCGGCGGTTCCAGAAGCTCATTCGTCTCTCCCGACTCTCGCGGCGGACGATGGGCTAGCGGGAGCCTTGCGCCAAGGGGGAGATTTTGCTCCGCCGACGACCGTTTCTGACAAGCGCGTACGGCGCCGGCTCACAGGCCGGTGAAGATCAGCGCCTCAGGCGAGCTTCTCGACGTCGTTCAGCCGCCAGGTCTTCTGGAACAGTTCGGGGGTGGGTCCGTAGAAGCGGGCCAGCAACTCGAACTCGCGTCCCGGCTGGGTCGGGACCCAGTTGGCGTCCTTTCCGGCCGGCGCGGCGGGGCCGAAATAGAGGTCGACCGATCCGTCGGCGTTCACCTCAAGCCCCGGCGACTGCGACGAACGGCCCTGCCGTGGCAGCTCTCGGATAAAGGCGTGGGTCTGGCGATCGTAGACCGTCACCGACCAGTACTGGCGCACGGGCGCCCGTGCGGGCACGTGGAGCCGATAGGTCGCCGAGCCGTCGAACGGCGCGCCTTCGCGATCTTCGCCCAGCATCAGGTAGTACTGCGACTCCCCGATATGCTTGGCGCTGAAGAAGGCCAGCGAATAGGCGTTGGCGCGCATGTCCGTGGGGTAGGAGTCGGCCACCTTGAAGTCGCCCATGACCGACTTGGTGAAATCCTCGGTCACCGGGAAGAACCAGCGCCTGCCCTCGTAGAACGGCGGCGTGGAGCCGTAGAGCGTGTCGATCCAGGCTCGGGCCTCGAGGGCGGCATCGTCAAGAATCGCCTTGGTCCTGGCGTCGGGGGCGAAGGGCTCGCCGCCGCGCGCTATGCCAAGGGCCTTCAGCGGATCGATCATCGCCCGGTCGCGCTCCAGCCACGGCTCGGCGCGCACCATCCTGTCCAACGACTCGAAGAATCGCAGGTCGTAGGGGATGGTGGAATCGAACACCCCGCCGGACGCGTCGACATAGGTCGTCTCAGGCGGATTGGCGGCGGCGCTCAGCGGATAGACTTTCAACCGCCGCGAATAGGCCACCGCCTTGGCGACGTCCTCGTCGCTGCCGCTGTCCAGCACCGACCGAACCAGGGCGTAGCCACGATAGGTGTAGGGCCGCATCGGGATATAGCCGTCGGGAACCTCGCCCTCATAGCCCGGCGGCAGGATCAGGTACTTGCCGCCCTTGCCCTTGTCGACGCCGCCCGGGCCGATGTCCTCGACCGCCGCCTGCCAGCGGTCCATGACGCTTCCGTTGAACACCCCGTCGTCGGCCGGCGGGACCTCGAACACCACCGGCCCCGCCTCGGTGTTGAAGAACGGCATCAGATAGATGACGTCGGGATTGGGCGTCAGGGTCTGGTTCTTCCAGTCCAGCAGGCCCGGCCACCAGACAATCCGATTCCAGTCGCCGCCCAGCTTGGCGAAGGCCTGGAACATCAGGTCGAAATTGACGACCGGCATGCCCCAGACCACGGCCTCCACCGCGCGCCGGTGAAGCATGCGGTCGGCGAGTTGGGTGGGGGAGAGCGTCTGCCGAGCCATGGCGACCTCGTTTGTCGATGGCTCTGAAGGGTATGGTCGCCGCCCGCGCCCGCAATCAGTGGAAACCCGCTCGCGAAGTCTCGGAATCCGGTGCGCGGCGGCCTTAGATCACCGCGTCGAACGCCGCCCAGTTCGGAACCTCGGTCCCCGCCGACTTCCGGCCGCGGTTGGCTATGCGCGTGTAGAGCGTCTTCACGCAGCGGCTGCCCGTGGTCTCGAACAGGAACGGGAAGATGCCGTGGACGAAGCAGGCCGCGCCGCCCAGCAGCATCGGCAACGCGAAGCTCCAGGCCACAGCCATGTGCTCGGCATAGGTCTCGTCGACCGAGCGTGGATGGCGGGTGAAGACGTCGAGCATGGTCCGGCTCCCAGGGAACAGGGTTCCATGATGGCTCGGTTCGCGAGAATGACATGGTCGAAGTTGCGGATTTACGGTAACTAGAGAGAACTCCATTCTCCATTTTTGCCTACGAAGAGAATGATCCAACTCGACCAAATCGACCGCCGCCTGCTGGCCATCCTGCAGCAGGACGCCACTGTCCCCATCGCCGAGCTGGCCGAGCGGGTGGGCCTGTCCCAGACGCCGTGCTGGAAGCGCGTCAAGCGGCTGCAGGACTCCGGCGTGATCACCGCCCGCGTCGCCCTGATCGACCGCGACGCCCTGGACCTGCCCCTGACCGTGTTCGTGGCCGTGAAAACCGGTCGCCACGACGAGGAATGGCTGGCGACCTTCGCGGCCGGCGCCAAGGCCCTGCCCGAGGTGGTCGAGTTCTACCGGATGAGCGGCGACGTCGATTACCTGCTCAAGGTCGTGGTGCGCGACATCGCCGCCTACGACCGCTTCTACCGCCGCCTGATCGCCACCGCCCCGCTGACCGACGTCTCGTCCAGCTTCGCTATGGAGCAGATCAAGTTCACCACGGCCCTGCCGATCGCGGCGGGATGAACGCTACCCCTCAAAGCTCACCACCGACCAGCCGTAGGCGCGGATGCGCCAGGCGGCGTCCTCCAGCACCAGGACGAACGACCAGCCGCCGTGCTCGTCGAACGACTTGCCGTCACGCACGGCGGTCCAACGGGTGGGCAGGCTGAAATAGACGGTGTCGCCGGTGCGGCCGAAGTCCTGCGGCGCGCCGAAGGTGTGGCGCAGGTCAGCGATGGCGCCGACGTGGCGGACCATAAGATCCCGCCAACGGGCCAGCCCCGCCTGGCCGGTGAAGACATGCGGCGGAAAGTTCTCGAGGATGACTAGATCGCCGGCCGAGAACACGCCGTCCAGGACGCCCTTGTCGGCCGTTTCCAGGAACGCGGCCAGCGCCTCCGGCCCCGCCATCATGGCGGCGTCGGGCCCGGCCGCTCCCGACATCAGGCGGCCGCCTCGTCCTCGTCGTCGAGCACGCCGGCCATGGCCGCCATGGACAGCTTGCGCATCGCCGAGGCGCGGACCTTCTCGCTCTCGCTCTTCAGCTGGCCGCAGGCGGCCAGGATGTCGCGACCGCGCGGGGTGCGGATCGGCGAGGAATAGCCGGCGCGATTGAGGATCGCCGCGAAGGCCTCGATCGCCGCCCAGTCCGAACACTGGTAGTCCGTGCCCGGCCAGGGGTTGAACGGGATCAGGTTGATCTTGGCGGGGATGCCCTTGATCAGCTTGACCAGGGCCCGGGCCTCGTCGGGGCTGTCGTTGACGCCCTTGAGCATCACGTATTCGAACGTCACCCGGCGGGCGTTGCTCAGGCCCGGATAGGCGCGGATTCCGGCCATCAGCTCGGCGATCGGGTACTTCTTGTTCAGCGGCACCAGCACGTCGCGCAGGGCGTCGTTGGTGGCGTGCAGGCTGATGGCGAGCATGGCCTGGGTCGTCTCGCCCAGCTTGTTCAGCATCGGCACGACGCCCGAGGTCGAGACCGTGATCCGGCGACGCGAGATGGCGATGCCCTCGTTGTCGCTGATGATCTCGATGGCGTCGGCCACCTGGCCCAGATTGTAGAGCGGCTCGCCCATGCCCATGAACACGATGTTGCTCAGCAGGCGGTCGTCCTTGTCGGACGGCCATTCGGCCAGGTCGTCCTTAGCGATCTGCACCTGGGCGACGATCTCGGCCGCCGTCAGGTTGCGCACCAGCGGCTGGGTGCCCGTATGGCAGAAGCTGCAGTTAAGCGTGCAGCCGACCTGGCTCGACACGCACAGCGCCCCGCTTCGGCCGACCGACGGGATGTAGACGGTCTCGACCTCGACGCCCGGCGCCATGCGGATCAGCCACTTGCGGGTGCCGTCCTTGCTGACCTGGCGTTCGACCACCTCGGGACGGGCCACGGTGAACTGCTCGGCCAGGCGGGCGCGGGTCTCCTTGGCGACATCGCTCATCTGGGCGAAGTCGGTCACGCCGCGATGGTGCACCCAGCGGAAGATCTGGGTGGCGCGCATCTTGGCCTTGCCGTGCTCGACCACACCGCTCTCGGTCAGGGCGGCGATCATTTGCGGACGGGTCAGGCCCGACAGGTTGATCAGGGGCTTGGGCGCACCAATCCCTTCTTTCGCGGAAGAAGGCGCCATGCGCGACAGATCGAGGGTGACGCTCAAGGGGAGGTCCGGGGCAGGAGATTTTCAGGATCGAGGCGGGGATATAGCAGCTCTCGACCGGTTTTCCAAAAGGGGCGCGGCGTCGCGGGGGCCCTTCCCGCGGGTCGCCGATTCACCATCGTCGTTTGCGGCCCGTTCACCGTCCTCGGGGATAATGCCCGATCTCTGGGGAGTCGGGCCTTGCTCATGACCATGTGGAAACGGCTTGCGACGCGCCTTTTGGCGCGTCCCCTGACGCGTCTTCGCGTCGACGAACGCGGGGCCATCGCCGTGCAGTTCGCGCTGCTGCTGATCCCCATCGCTATCCTGACCTTCGGCCTGATCGACCTGAGCCGGACCAGCGTCCAGAAGCGCCAGCTACAGGACGCGCTGGACGCCGCGACCCTGATGGCCGCCCGCTCGAACGCCACCACCGACGCCGCCCTGGACGCGGTCGGCGACGCCGCCTTCCAGACCGAGATGGCCGGACTGGGGGTGCCGCTGAGCAACGCCAACTCGACCTTCGCCCTGGGTCCGAACAACACCGTGGTGGGCTCGGTCCAGAACATCACGATCAAGCCGATCATCTCCAATCTCTGGAGCACCGGCGACGCCAACGTCTCGGCCGGCTCGACCGTCATGCGCTCGGTCAACAAGCTGGAAGTGGCCCTGGTGCTGGACAACACCGGCTCGATGGGCAGCACGCTGAATTCGGGGACCAAGAAGATCGACGCCCTGATCACCGCGTCCAAGTCGCTGGTCGACGTCCTGGCCGCCGCCGCGGCGCGGGCCAGCGAGACCGACGCGGTGAAGATCAGCGTCGTGCCCTTCTCGATGACCGTGAACGTCGGCTCGACCTATCAGAGCCAAACCAGCTGGCTGGCGGGAACGATGCCGAGCACCGGCTATGGCACGGACGTCTTCGCCAGCAACCAGAACCGCTTCACCCTGCTGTCGAACCTGGGCCTGACCTGGAAGGGCTGCGTCGAAAGCCGTCCCGCCCCCTACGACGTCACCGACGACCCGCCCAGCAGCTCGACGCCGGCCTCGATGTTCATCCCGTTCTTCGCGCCCGACGAGCCGGACGACAATACCGTGGGCGTCAACCAGTCCAGCACGACGCGCTATCGCGACGTCCGCACCCAAAACACCTCGTATCCGATCCAGAACAACTGGCTGCCCGACGGGGTCTCGCCCAGCGGCACCCTGGCGACCGCGTGGAACACCCGCTCGACGCCGACCGCCAAGTACGGGACCAGCAACAAGAACAACGTCCTCGGCGTGGCCAAGACCGGGACCGACTACGGCCCCAACGCCGGCTGCGGCCTGACCAGCCTGATGCGCCTGACCAATGTGCGCACCACCACCCAGCGGGACGCCGTCAAGGCCAAGCTCGGCCAGATGATCGCCAACGGCAACACCAACGTCGCCATGGGCCTGGCCTGGGGCTGGCACACCCTGTCGAAGAACGCGCCGTTCGCCGACGGCGTCGATCCGGCGACCGCCAACGGCAAGAAGACCACCAAGGTCATCGTGCTGCTCACCGACGGCGACAACACCAACGACGTCTACAACAACCCCAACAAGTCGATCTATACGGGCTACGGCTATATCGGCCAGGGCCGCCTGAAGAACGCCAGCAACGTGGCCCTGACCACCAGCTCGACGGCCACCGACCGCCGCGACGCGATCGACAGCCGCGAGAAGCTGCTGTGCGCCAACGCCAAGGCCAAGGGCGTGGTGATCTACGCTATCGGCGTGGGCGTTTCCGACCACTCCAGGTCCATCCTGCAGACCTGCGCCACCAAGCTGGACATGTATTACGACGTGACCGACGCCGACCAGCTGACCTCGGTGTTCAACACCATCGCCGGCTCGATCCAGAACCTTCGGATCACCCAATAGACGAAAGCCCCGGAGCGCTGCTCCGGGGCTTTTCTCTTTGCGGCTACTCGCCTCCGGCTCGTCCCCGGACAGATGGAGGTCTGGGGAAGCGGTCGCGCCGGAGACTCCTACGCCAGCTTGATCTCGCGCAGGCGCTGCTGGAGGAAGGCGTCGGCGGTGATCGGCTCGGGATAGCGATCCGGGTTCTCTTCCGTGACGCAGCTGGGCAGGGTCTTGATCAGATAGTCCGACGCGAAGTGCAGGAAGAACGGCGTCGAGTAGCGCGGCACGCCGCGGCGCTCGGGCGGAGGGTTCTGCACGCGGTGGATCGTCGAGGGCAGGACGTGGTTGGTCAGGCGCTCCAGCATGTCGCCGATATTGATGACGATGCAGCCCGGGGGCGGATTGATCGGCAGCCACTGGCCGTCGCGGTCCAGCAGTTCCAGGCCGCCCTCCTCCGCGCCCATCAGCAGGGTGATGGTGTTGATGTCGCCGTGGGCGCCGGCCCGTACGCCGGTGGCGTCCTTGGGGATCGGCGGATAGTGCAGCAGGCGCAGCACGCTGTTGCCGTCCTTGACCGTCGGGTCGAAGAAGTCGCGGCCCAGGTTCAGATAGGTGGCGATGGCTTTCAGCACCCGCACGCCCAGGCTGTCGAGCGCGCCGTACAGCCAGCCGACATTGTGGTGGAAGCTGGGGATCTCGGCCGGCCAGACGTTGTCGGCCATGGTGGCGCGGAACGGGTGGCCCGGCGGCAGGTCGCGGCCCACGTGCCAGAATTCCTTCAGGTCGTGGTGGGTGGCGCCCTTGGCGGTCTCGATGCCGAACGGGATGTAGCCGCGCGAGCCGCCGGTCGCGCCGGCGTACTGCTTCTTGGTCGGCTCGGGCAGGGCGAAGAAGGCCTTGGCGTCGGCGATGGCCGCGTCGATGCGGGCCTGGTCCAGGTCATGGTCCGAGATCACCGCGAAGCCGTATCGTTGGAACGACGCGCCCAGTTCCTGGGCGAACCTGTCGAAATCCTTCGAATACAGGGTGAACGAGACGGGTTCGATGGCGGATGCGGACACGGGCGTGGGCCTCGATATTTAGTAAGACGGCACTTACTACACCGGCAACGCCCCGGAGCGAAGTCCCGTTCATGCTGGCGTCAGGTCCGATAGCGGAACTTGACCATGAGAAAGGCGTTTTCGCCTCTCAATACATTCAAGACGCGAAGGACCATGGGCGGTAGTCCGGGATCAAGGCCGCAAGAGGGAAATTAGAGCGTGATGATGAAGAAGACCGCACCGTGGATCGCCCTGGTCGGCGTGGCCGCGCTGACCGCCGCCTGCACCACCACCGATCCCTATACCGGCATGCCCGTGCGCAACAACACGGGCACGGGAGCCCTGGCGGGGGCCGGGGTCGGCGCGGTCCTGGGTTATTTGACCAACACCAACAAGGGCGAGCAGGGTCGCAAGAACGCCCTGATCGGCGCCGGCATCGGCGCACTGGCCGGCGGCGCGGTCGGCAACTACATGGACCGCCAGCAGGCCGACTTCCGCCGCAGCCTGGAAGGCTCGGGGGTGATGATCCGCCGCAACGGCGACCAGATCGTGCTGATCATGCCCAGCGACGTGACCTTCGCGGTCGACAAGTCCGACGTCCAGCCCCAGTTCACCCGCGTGCTCGACGATGTGGCCCGCACGCTGAACGCCTATCCGCAGACCACCATCGACGTGGTCGGCCACGCCGACTCCAGCGGCCCGGACGACTACAACCAGACCCTGTCGGAACGCCGCGCCAGCGCCGTGGCCGGCTATCTGACCGGCCCCGGCAAGGTCCTGCCCGACCGCGTCTTCGTCGCCGGCCAGGGCGAGCGCCAGCCGATCGCCTCGAACGACACCGCCGAGGGCCGGGCCCAGAATCGCCGGGTGGAGATCATCCTGCGGCCGTTAACGAAGTAGTGCTCAACGTCCTCCGCCCCCTATGGGGGCGGATAGACGGCGAAGCCGTCAGGTGGGGGCAAGTGGGGTGCGCCACCAGCCTAAAACACCCCTTCCCCCATGCTCAGCGCATTGGTCCGCCGGTGCGCCAGCGCCTCGGCTACATGCACTCGCTTGACGCTGGTCGCCCCCTCCAGATCGGCGATGGTCCGCGCCAGGCGCAGGACGCGGGTCCAGCCGCGGGCGCTGATCTGGCCGGCCTCGGCGGCGCGGGCCAGCAGGGCGCGGCCGGCCTCGTCGAGATCGGCGATCTTCTCCAGGAAGCGCCCTTCGGCCCGGCCGTTCAGGACGTCGGCGCCGGTGGGCGCGCCCTCAATGGTTTCCGCCCGTTCCTGCTGCAGCCGCCTGGCCCGAGCCACGCGGGCGGCGGCCTCGGCCGTGCCCTCCGGCGGCGGCGGCAGGGCCAGGTCGGCGGCGGTGACAGCCGGCATGTCGACGGCCAGGTCGATGCGGTCCATCAGCGGTCCGGACACCCGCCCCTGATAGTCGCGCTGGCAGCGCGGGGCCTTGCCGCACGCCCCGCGCCCAGCTCCGCCATGGCCGCAGCGGCAGGGGTTCATGGCCGCCACCAGCTGGACCCGGGCGGGATAGCGGACATGGGCGTTGGCTCGCGCCACCATCACCTCGCCCGTTTCAAGCGGTCCGCGCAGGCTGTCCAGCGCCTGGACCCCGAACTCGGGCAGCTCGTCCAGGAACAGCACGCCGTTATGGGCCAGCGACACCTCGCCCGGCTTGGCCCTCAGCCCGCCGCCCGTGAGAGCCGCCATCGAGGCGCTGTGGTGCGGAGCCCGGTAGGGCCGCGCCCGGGTTAGGGTCCCCTTGGCGATCAGCCCGGCCACTGAATGGACCATCGAGGTCTCCAGCAGTTCGTGCGAGCTCAAGGGCGGCAGCAGCCCCGGCAGCCGTTGGGCCAGCATCGACTTGCCCGAGCCCGGCGGGCCGCAGAACAGCAGGTTGTGCGAGCCGGCCGCGGCGATCTCCAGGGCCCGCTTGGCGTGCTCCTGGCCCTTCACGTCACGCAGATCGCGCGCCGTCTCGCCCTCGACCACGGGACCGGGCGATGGGGCCGACAGGATCTGGCCGCCCCGGAAGTGGTTGATCAGGGCCACCAGCGAGCGCGGGGCCAGGATGCGCGTGCCGCCGGCCCAGGCCGCCTCGGGCCCGCAGGCCTCGGGACAGATCAGTCCCAGGTCCATCGCCCCGGCGGCCATGGCGGCGGGCAGCGCCCCGGCGCAGGGCGCGATCCGTCCGTCCAAGGACAGTTCGCCCATCGCCGCCCAGCCGTCCAGCGCGTCGATCGGAATCACGCCCATGGCGGCCATCACGGCCAGCGCGATGGGCAGGTCGTAGTGCGAACCTTCCTTGCGCATGTCGGCCGGGGCCAGGTTGGCGACGATGCGCTTGGCCGGGAGGGCCAAGCCCATGCCGGCGAATGCTCCGCGCACCCGCTCCTTGCTCTCGGCCACGGCCTTGTCGCCGAGACCGACGATGACCATGACCTTTTCGCCGCCCGTCAGCTGGACCTCGACGTCGACACGCCGCGCCTCCACGCCCTCGAACGCCACCGTGACGACCTTTGCGGCCATTGGGATTCCGTCCCCTTGTCCACCCTTTTATCCACAAGCCAAGCATGGCTGTTGGAGCGGAGCAAGAACGAAAAATGAACGTTTCAGGAAAGTGTGACGATTCAGTCGTCTAGCCGACGCTCTTCATCCTCAGGTGGAGCTGAGCTCGGCGATCCGATCCCAGAGGATCGCCGCGGCGTCGGCTCCGCCGAACCGCTTCAGCTGCTGGGCGCCGGTCGGCGAGGTGACGTTGATCTCGGTCAGGTACTCTCCGATCACGTCGATGCCGACGAACAGCAGGCCACGCTTCTTCAGTTCCGGACCGATGATCGCGCAGAGCTCCAGGTCGCGCTGGGTCAGCTCGACCGCCTCGGCGCGGCCGCCCACCCGCAGGTTGGACCGCACCTGACCGGCGGCCGGCACGCGGTTGACCGCGCCCACCGGTTCGCCGTGGACCAGCAGGATGCGCTTGTCGCCCTTGCTCACGGCCGGGACGAATTTCTGGGCGATCACCTGCTCGCGGCCGATCATGGCGTGCAGCTCGAGCAAGGCGTCCAGATTGGGGTCGTCGGCCAGCAGCCGCGCCACGCCCGAACCGCCGCCGCCGTAGAGGGGCTTGAGCACGATGTCGCCGTGCCGGGCCCGGAAGTCGTAGATCGCCTCGTGGTCGCTGGTGATCAGGGTCGGCGGCTGGACGCCCGGGAAGTCGGTGACGAACAGCTTCTCCGGCGCGTTGCGCACTTCGGCCGGATTATTGACCACCAAGGTGTGCGGATGGACCTTCTCCAGGAAATGCGTCGCGGTGATGTAGGCCATGTCGAACGGCGGGTCCTGGCGCATCAGCACCACGTCGACGTCGTCCTTCATGTCCAGGACCACGGTCTCACCCAACTCGGCGTGGGCGCCTTGCGTCTTGGTCAGTTTCAACGGCTGGGCGCGGGCGAACACCCGGCCATCCTCCATCGACAGCTTGTCCGGCGTGTAGAACCACAGCCTGTGGCCCCGCTGTTGGGCCTCCCACATCATCAGGAAGGTGGTGTCGGTTTCGATGTTGATCCCCAGGACGGGGTCCATCTGGACGGCGACTCTCAGCGACATGGGGACTCCGGGGCTTTGTGCGCGCCGACCTAGACGGTCCTGGGCGGCGATTGTCTAGTTAGGTTCGAACGGCGCGATTGCGAGAGGTCATTTCACAGCATCTCGGGCGTCGTAGCGCGCCTGGGCCGTCGCCACCTCGGGCATGCGAGTCTCGGCCCAGTCGATCATGAGGCGCAGGGCCGCCAGCAGGTCGCGCGCCAGGGGCGTGGCGCCGTAGGTCACCGTCACCGGCACCGTGGCCTCGACTCGGCGCGTCACCAAGCCGTCGCGCTCCAGCGAGCGCAGGGTCTGGGTCAGCATCTTCTGCGACACCCCGCCGATGCGGCGCTTCAAATCACTGAAGCGCATGTCGGCGTCGCCCAGCAGCAGCAAGATCAGCACGCTCCACTTGTCGCCGATACGGTCCAGCAGCTTGCGGGTGGGACAATCGGCGGCGAACGCGTCGCCTCGCGCCGAGATCGCCGCGACGCGAACTTGCTTGGCGTTGATCGGGAGGGTGGTTTCCTGGAGGTGACCAGGTGAGGGGAAGGTGCCGTCTTGCATGGTGAGTTTCCCTAGCGCACTTGGTCACTCTTGGAAACCAAGGAGCACATCATGAAGGTCGCGGTTCTGGGCGCCAGCGGTCGCGCCGGCTCGGAAATCACTAGGGAATTGGCCGCGCGCGGTCATTCGGTGATTGCCGTCGCCCGCAAGCCCGAAGCCATTTCCGCCGCGCCGGGCGTCACCGCCGTGGCGGGCGACGCGTCCGACCCAGCCGCCCTGGCCGACCTGATCAAGGGCGCTGACGCGGTGATCAGCGCCCTGCACTTCGACGTGCCGGCCCAGACCCTGCTGTCGGCCCTGCGCCAGGCCGGTGTCGGCCGCCTGCTGGTGACCGGCGGCGCGGCCAGCCTGGAGGTCGCGCCCGGCAAGCGCCTGATCGACACCCCGGAGTTCCCCGAGGAATGGAAGACGTTCGCCCAAGGCGGCATCGCGTTCCTGGACGCCCTGCGCGACGAGACGGCGATCGACTGGACCTTTTTCTCGCCCGCCGCCTTCATCTTCGAGGGCCCACGCACGGAGACGTTCCGCCTGGGCGGCGACCAGCTGGTCACCGACGAAGCCGGCGAGAGCAAGATCAGCTTCGCCGACTACGCCATCGCCATGGTCGACGAGCTGGAGCAGCACCGCTATCCGCGCGGTCGGTTCACGGCGGCTTACTGAGACTTCTAGGCGGGCCCGGCCGCGCGCCGGGCCTTCACCGTCAGGGCGATGGCCGAGACCAGGAAGTAGAAGGCCCCGAACGCGGCGTAGGGCGCGATGACCGGGGCCAGCGAGGCGGGAAGCGGTCCAGCCGCCTTGCTTAGGAAGTGCCCGCCGGCTAGGGCCGACTGCGCGCCGCTCAGCACCATCGCCCATTGCGCGCCGAAGGTTCGCCAGCGGCGCACGCCGGCGGCCAGCTGCAGCACGCCCGCCAGGATCGCCCAGACCCCAAACAGCACCAGCACCAGGCGCGGATCGAGGTTCAACGCGGCCAGAACCCCCGCCGCCACCAGGCTACTGACGGCGGTGTTGAAGGCCTGCGGGAGATTGGCGCGAAGGCCGCCGTTGGCCGCGGCGTCACGGGCGTTGGCGAAGGCGTCCCAGGCCGGATAGAGCACCAGCAGCGCGCCGCCCACCAGCGGATTGGCCGCGCCCACCGTGAACGCCGCCGCCACCCAGACGGCGGACACGAAGGCCCGCAGGAAATAGTAGCGCTTCAGCGCGTCGGCGCCGTTCGTATCGTCGGCCATGGAAACCTCCTGGTTTTGGTTCCGATTACTGCTGCGACATTTAATGTCGCGACATATTTGTACGCCTAGCGATCGGCCGCGCCCTTGTCGAGTCATTATTTGTCACGACATCTAATTTCGCGGTAAGAACGCGCCGTAGGAGTTTTCCGTGACAGACCGCGCCATCACCCTCGACGATCAGCTCTGCTTCTCGCTTTACGGCGCCAGCCTGGCGATCAACCGCGCCTACAAGCCGTTGCTTGACGCGCTGGAGATCACCTACCCGCAGTATCTGGTGCTGAGCGCGCTGTGGGAGGTCGACGGCCAGAGCGTCGGCGCGATCGCCGACCGCCTGGGCCTGGACTCCAGCAACGTCACCCCCCTGGTCAAGCGCATGGAGGCGGCCGGTCTGCTGGCGCGCCGGCGCAATCCTGACGACGAGCGCCAGGTGGTCGTCAGCCTGACCGACCACGGACGCGACATGCAGGCCCGCAGCGCCTGCCTAGGCCAGACCCTGTTCACTTCGGCGGGGATGAGCGTCGAGCGGCTGATCCAGTTGAACAAGGAGGTGCAGGCCTTCCGCGACTCGGTGGCGCGGTTCGTGGCGGAACAGGGCTGAAGTCGGGGACATGCCTTGCGGCGTGTTCCCGAGTCCGGGCGCGGCGCTTTTGACTTGCGACACGCCGAGGGCATGTTCCCCGATCCTAGTTCAGCCGCAACCTAACCCGCTCCCGCGCTGCACGCGCCGCGATGGTCGCACCGCCGTCCAGCACCTGGGCGCGGGATAGGGCCTGAAGCGCCCCGGCTAGGGCGCCTTGGCCTTCGCGGGCGGCGGCGACGTCCAGCCAGGGGTGGTGGTCGGTAGGGTCCAGCAGGGCGCGGCGCAGGGCCGAACGCTCGGCCCGGTGCCAATCGCGGGCCTGCTGGGCGCGGGCGAAGATGTTGTTCTGTAGACGGATCAACACCGCCCGATCCGAGATCGGGCTCATCAGCACGTCCAGCTTGGCGGCGACGTCGGGCATCAGGCCGGTGCGCAGGGCCCGGCGCGACAGCTCGGACGGCAGCACCACCCGCCCCTCGCTGAACGGGTCCAGGGCCAGCGGCCCCTCCTCGGTCTCGATGCGCAGCAGGAAGTGGCCTGGGAAGTCGACGCCGTGCAGGTCCAGCCCGCAGGCCCGGCCGGCGTGCAGGTAGAAGACGCCCAGGGTGACCGGTAGACCCTTGCGGCGCTCGGCCACGGCGATGACGTCGGCGTTGTCGGGATGGTCGTAGGTGATCAGGTCGCCCGACAGCCGCAGGTCGCCGGCCATGGTCTCGGCCAGGGCCTCCTCGGGCGACTCGCCCTTCAGTCGCTCGGTCAGGCGGGCGATCGAGGCCTTGGCCATGTCCAGCACGGGGGCCAGGTCGCGGTCGGGATCGTCGTGGACGGCGCAGGCCAGGGCGGCCTCGAACAGCGGGAAGGCCTTGTCCGAGCGCTGGCCGGCCTCGGTCAGCAGGGCTTCGGCTTCTTCCCGGGTCATTGGTCCTCCGCCCAGGCGTTGGGGACATGGCGTGGACGACGGCCGGGCGCCAGGGCGATCAAGTCTAGGCGCACCACCGCCCCGCGCAGCCCGGTCCGGTGGGCGGCGATATGGGCGCCGGCGCGGCGCAGGCGAGCTCTCTGCTCATAGGTCACCGCGTCCAGGGCGGCCTCCAGGCTGGTCCGGCTCTTGACTTCGACAACGGCCAGCACGCCGCCGCGTTGCGCCAGAAGGTCGATCTCGCCCAAAGGCGTGGCCAGACGGAAGCCCAGAATGCGATAGCCCTTGGCCATCAGCCACAGGGCAGCCACCACCTCGGCGCGACGCCCCGACAGCCGCGCGGCGGCGCCGCGCGCCTGCCGTTCCGGCCGGACAGGACGGGCGGGTTTGGCGGGTCGCTCCAAGCGGGGCCGGGCCAGGCTCATCCGGCCTCCTTCATGGCCAAGGCCTGACGGTAGAGATCCTTGCGCGACAGACCCAAGGCCTTGGCCACCTCGGAGGCGGCCTCGCCCAGCGGCAGGCGGGTCATGGCCTCGCGCAGGGCGGCCTCGGCGTCGTCGACGCTGGCGACCTTCTCCTCGCCGGGGCCGACCAGGATGACGATCTCGCCCTTGGGGGCTTCGAAACGAGGATCGGCGGCCAACGCGTCGAGCGGACCACGGACGCAGGTCTCGTAAAGCTTGGTCAGCTCGCGGGCCACGGCGCCGGGGCGCGGGCCGAAAACGGCGGCCATGTCGGCCAGGCTGTCGGCCACCCGCGAGGCGCCCTCGTAGAAGATCAGCGTCGCGCGGACATTGGCCAGTTCCTCGAAGAACGCCTTGCGCGCGGCGGTCTTGGTCGGCGGGAAGCCGGCGAACAGGAACCGGTCGGTGGGCAGACCCGCCAGGGTCAGGGCCGCCAGGGCCGCCGAGGCGCCTGGGATCGGGAACACCGGGTGGCCGGCGGCGATGGCCGCCTGGGCCAGGCGCGAACCGGGGTCGGAGACCATCGGCGTGCCGGCGTCCGAAACCAGGGCGATCCGCTCGCCGGCCTCCAGCCGCTCCAGGATACGCGGCGTCTCACGGTCGGCCACGTGCTCGTCATAGCGCTGCAGCTTCTTGGAGATGGCGTAGGCCGACAACAGCTTGCCCGACACCCGGGTGTCCTCGGCCAGCAGCACGTCGCAGCCGTTGAGCACATCCAAGGCCCGCAGAGTGATGTCGCGCAGATTCCCGATCGGCGTCGCCACCAAGTAGAGCCCCGGCGCCAGCGGCGCATCTGACAGGGCGGGCGGAGCAAGCTGACGGCTCAAGGGCGGACTTTCCGACAGACTAGGGGCCGACACGAACTGAGCGCCGACGACGCGGTTACGCAAGACTGTGGCGACACGGTTATCAGGTCGCGAGCATTCCTGTCAGCCGGTCCAGGACAAGACGACCCGAACGGGTGGCGCGAAGCCTGACCCTATCGTCCACGAGAAGATCGGCTTCAACCAGGGACTTCACCTTAGACGTGTCCGGCGACAGGCCCAGGGGCGCGACTTCGGCGAAGGCCACGCCCTCGTCGATACGCAGGCCCAGCAGCAGCCGTTCCTCGGCAGCCTCCAGCGGCGTCAGGACCTCGCGCTCAAAGCCGACGCCGGTTTCGGCGACCGCACGGATATAGTCGGCGATGCCCCGATGGGCCGTGGTGGCGAGCTTTTCGTCCGGCGAGGTCAGGCGGCCATGGGCCCCGGGACCGACGCCGACATAGTCGTGTCCGCGCCAGTAGACCAGGTTGTGGCGCGAGCGGGCGCCCTCGCCCCGGGCGTGGTTGGAGACCTCGTAGGCGTCGAAACCGGCGGCCTCCAGCACGTCCTGGGTGGTCTCGAACAGGCCGGCCGCCAGATCTTCGTCGGGCGGGACCAGCTTACCCCGGCCCACCGCGCGGTCGAAGGCGGTGCCGCTCTCGATGGTCAGTTGGTAGGGCGAGATGTGCTCTGGGCCCATGGCCAGCAGTTCGGAAAGCTCGGCGGCCCAGGCGTCCACCGTCTGGCCGGGCCGGGCGTAGATCAGGTCGGCTGACAGGCGCGGGAAGGCCTTCGCCGCCACGGCCAGGGCCCGCCGGGCCGAACCGGCGTCGTGGTTGCGGCCCAGGAGCTTCAGCGCCGCGTCGTCCAGCGCCTGGACGCCCAGCGACAGCCGCGCCACCCCGGCGGCGGCCAGGGCCTCGAAGCGGTCGGTCTCGGCGTCGGTCGGATTGGCCTCGAGGCTGATCTCCAGGTCGTCGACCGGGGCCCACAGCGCCTTGACGGTCTCGATCACCCGCGCCACCTGGGCCGGGTCCATCAGCGAGGGCGTGCCGCCGCCGAAGAAGATCGACAGCAGCCGGCGCGGGCCGGTCAGGTCTCGCTGGGCCTTCAGGTCGGCGACGATGGCGTCGGGCAGAGCCGCCTGCTCGTCGCTCCGCCCCCGGTCGCGCACCACGTTGAAGTCGCAATAGGGGCAGATGCGCGAGCAGTAGGGCCAGTGGACATAGACCCCCAGCGCGGGAAGATCAGTCAAACAGCGCCGCCTTCAGCTTCTCGAACGCCACGGCGCGGTGGCTCATGGCGTCCTTGGCGGCCGGGTCCATCTCGCCGAAGGTCTGGTCATAGCCGTCGGGGATGAAGATCGGGTCGTAGCCGAAGCCCCGGTCGCCGCGCGGCGGGAAGATCAGGGTCCCGTGGACCTCGCCCTGCACCACCACCGCCGGCCCGCCGTTCGGCCAGGCCACGGCCAGGGCGCAGGTGAACCACGCGGAGCGATCCTCCGAGCCGGTTTCCTCGATCCGCTCGGCGACCTTGTCCATGGCCATGCGGAAGTCCTTCTCGGGGCCGGCCCAGCGCGCCGAATAGATGCCCGGCGCGCCGTCCAGCACCGTCACCGACAGGCCGGAGTCGTCGGCCAGGGCGATCTGGCCCGACAAGTCGGCGGCGTGGCGGGCCTTGAGCAGGGCGTTGCCGACGAAGGTCGTCTCGGTCTCGTCCGGCTCGGGGATGTTCAGCGACCCGGCCGTCAGCACCTCGAACCGGCCGTCCAGCAGAGCGTGCAGCTCCTTGGCCTTGCCGGGATTGTGGGTCGCCGCGACGAGCTTCGTTCCCGCTTCCAGCTTCAGCGTCATCGCGTCTCTCCCGTCGTCGCAACCGATCCGGCGGCCTCTTTACGCCGCCCGCTCGCCCGCCGGAAGGTTCACGTGCGTCCGCACATGGTGTCTCCGGCGCCACACCTCGGATAATCCGTTCGGTGAGCGCGATCATTACAGAGGTTTAATATCGTTTATCGATAAGCGACATTGGCGCTGTCAAAATCGCTCCTTATCTTCGCGTCATGGGAGAAGCGTCATCCCGGCGCTGTCCCGCCCCCTTGTTCCGAAGGCCCGCCATGTCCGCCGCCAGACTGTTCCGCATCGTCGACGCCGTCGCCACCCGCCTGGCCACGCTGACGCTGATCGCCGGTCTGCCGCTCGCCGCCGTGACCTTCGCGATCAAGACCTTCTGACCCCGACGAAGGGCTCGCCTTTGACCGCTCCCGATCCGCCGGGGCATGGTCGGCGTTTCTGTTTGAGGGGAAGGGGAAGAGCGGATGCGCGCCTTGGGGCCTGGCTCGGTGTCGAGCTTCCTGAAGATTATTCTCGATGTGATCTATGTGGGTCTGTGGGTTTGGGTCAGCCTGCTGGCGATCTTCACGGTCGCGGTGTTGCTGCTCAGCTTCAATCCCGAACTGATCACCTCGAAACTGCATATCGGCAGCTCGATCGACGAGCTGATCAGCAAAGGGCCGCTGTTCGCCGGCGCCTTGGGGGCCTGGGCCCTGCTGTCCGGTGGATGGATGGTGATCGTCGAGCGCCTGCGCCGGGTGTTCTCCACCCTGACCGCCGGCGACCCGTTCCATCCGGACAATGTCCGCCGACTGCGGGTGGTGGGGCTGGTCCTGGCCGCCCTCGAGATCGGTCATTACATCTTCGCCGCCCTGGCCAAGTGGCTGGCGCCGGACACCAAGATCGTCGACGGCTCGTTCAGCCTGAGCGCCTGGTTCCCGGTCCTGGTGGTGTTCGTCTTGGCCGAGGTCTTCCGCGAGGGCGCGCGCCTTCGCCGGGAAGCCGAACTGACCATCTGATTCCGCGGAGTTTCTGAATCCCATGGCCATCCGCGTGCAACTGGACCGCATCCTCCTGGAACGGCGGATGTCGCTGACCGAGCTGTCGGACCGGGTCGGCGTGACCATCGCCAACCTGTCGATCCTCAAGACCGGCAAGGCCCGCGCGGTGCGCTTCACGACGCTGGACGCCCTGTGCCGCGAGCTGAACTGCCAGCCGGGCGACCTGATGACTTACGAGCCGGGGCCGGGCGAGGCGCACGAGGAGGATTGATCCTCCCCGGCCTCGCCCGCCCTCGGCCTTACTTCCCCGAAACCGCTTCGCGCTGCTTCACGAACAGCTCGCCAATGCCCTTCTCGGCCAGGGCGAACAGCTGCTCGAATTCGGCGCGGGTGAAGCCGCGCTTCTCGCCGGTGGCCTGGATCTCGACGATGTCGCCGGCGTCGGTCAGCACGAAGTTGCTGTCGGCCTCGGCGCTGCTGTCTTCCTCGTAGTCGAGGTCGAGCACCGGGGTGTCCTTGAACACGCCGCACGAGACGGCCGCCACCTGGCCCAGTATCGGGTCGGCCTTCAACACGCCCTCCTCCAGCAGGTAGTTGACCGCGATGCGCAGGGCGACCCAGGCGCCGGTGATGGCGGCGGTGCGGGTGCCGCCGTCGGCCTGGATGACGTCGCAGTCCAGGCTGATCTGGCGCTCGCCCAGGGCCTTCAGGTCCACGACGGCGCGCAGGGAGCGGCCGATCAGGCGCTGGATCTCCTGGGTGCGACCGCTCTGCTTGCCCTGGGCGGCTTCACGGCGGCCGCGGGTATGGGTGGCGCGGGGCAGCATGCCGTACTCGGCCGTGACCCAGCCCGAGCCCTTGTTGCGCAGCCAGCCGGGGACGCTTTCCTCGACCGTGGCGGTGACCAGCACCTTGGTGTGGCCGAAGCTGACCAGGCACGAGCCTTCGGCGTAACGGTTGACGCCGGTTTCCAGCGTGACGTCTCGCGTTTGGTCAGGGGCGCGTTCGGACGGACGCATGGGAAACTCCGGGGCTTGGCGTGATAGGATGGGGCCGATTATCCTAGTTAAGACGGTCGTCCAATCCCGTCGAAACCCGAGGAAGCCTGCCAGGGTCGTTTGAGGGCGCGTTCGAAGGCGAAATGACACAGCTGTTTTCGGGGTTTTCCGCTCAGACTCCCAGCCTCATGGACCTGGATGCGCGGGCTCGCGACATCTTCCGGCGGGTGGTCGAAGCCTATCTGGAGACCGGCGAACCGGTGGGATCGCGGACAATCTCGCGCGGCGGGGTGCAGCTGTCGC
The DNA here is from genome assembly GCA_017744495.1 of Caulobacter sp. Lineage (GTDB taxonomy): Bacteria > Pseudomonadota > Alphaproteobacteria > Caulobacterales > Caulobacteraceae > Caulobacter. The sequence goes on from JAGIBE010000199.1 coordinate 25,108, forward strand.
CGGCCTCGATCCGCAACACCATGCAGGACTTGGCGCAGCTGGGCCTGTTGGACGCCCCCCACACCAGCGCCGGCCGCATCCCCACCCACGCGGGCCTTAGGATGTTCGTCGACGGCCTCCTGGAGGTGGGCGACATCGGCGAGGAGGAGCGGCGGACCATCGAGTCGCGGCTGTTCGCCCACGGCCGCTCGTTCGAGGAGGCCATGGGCGAGGCCAGCGCCATCCTGTCGGGCCTGGCCGGCGGGGCGGGCGTGGTGGTCGCCCCCGTCCGCGAGGGTGGGGTCAAGCACGTGGAGTTCGTGGCCCTGGGCGCCGACCAGGCCCTGGCGATCATGGTGTTCGACGACGGCACGGTGGAGAACCGGCTGATGCGCCGCGCCGCCGGCGTCACGCCCGCCGCCCTGCAGGAGGCCTCCAATTTCCTCAACGCCCGCCTGCTGGGCCGCACCCTGAACGAGGCCAAGGCCGAGATGGCGGCCGAGCTGGCCACCGCTCGGCGTGAACTGGACGCCGCGGCGGCGCGTTTGGTCGAGGACGGCCTGGCCGCCTGGAGCGGCGGCGAGGAGCCCGACCGCGCCCTGATCGTCCGGGGCCGCGCCAATCTTCTGGCCGACGCCAGCGCCCGGGAGGACCTGGAGCGCGTGCGCCGGCTGTTCGACGACCTGGAACAGAAGGGCCAGTTGATCGGCCTGCTGGACGATGTGAGGACCGCCGAGGGCGTGCGCATTTTCATCGGGGCCGAAACGCGACTCTTTTCGCTTTCGGGTTCCTCCGTGATCGCGGCGCCCTATATGACGGGCCGACAGAAGGTGCTGGGGGCGATCGGCGTGATCGGCCCCACCCGCTTGAACTACGCTCGGGTGATCCCGCTGGTGGACTATACCGCCCGGGTGCTCGGGCGGATGATGGACGGATAAGGACTGAAGATGACCGACGAACAAACGCCGGCCGAGGACGTGGCCTTCGAGGCCGACGACGCTTCGCAAGAGATCGAGGCGCTGAAGCTGGAAGTGGCGGCCCTGAAGGACCAGGCGCTGCGCTTCGCCGCCGAGGCCGAGAACACCAAGCGCCGGGCCGAGCGCGAGATGAACGACGCCCGGGCCTACGCGATCCAGAAGTTCGCCCGCGACCTGTTGGGCGTGGCCGACAACCTGTCGCGCGCCACGGCCCACAGCCCGCGCGAATCGCAGGACGCGGCGGTGACCAACTTCATCATCGGCGTCGAGATGACCGAGAAGGAGCTTCAGGGCGCCTTCGAACGCAACGGCCTGAAGAAGATCGACCCGGCCAAGGGCGAGAAGTTCGATCCCCACCTGCACCAGGCGGTGATGGAGCAGCCCTCGGACGAGGTCGCCGCCGGCGGCGTCATCCAGGTGCTGCAGGCCGGCTACGAGCTGATGGGCCGCCTGGTCCGCCCGGCCATGGTGGCCGTGGCCGCCAAGGGCTCGACCGGCGCCGAGGCCCCGGCAGAACCGACGGCGGGCGCCAATCCGTACGCCAGCAACGGCGCGGATACCGGCGGGGCGTTCGATACGAAGGCGTAGGCCCAGCCTCCATTTCGTTGTCATCCCGGAAGCCCCGCAGGGGCTTTCCGGGACCCAGGGGACTGGGCAGATGCTTTGCGGTTCACCTGGGTCCCGGACAAGCGCTGCGCGCTTTCCGGGATGACAACTTTGGGAGCGGATAGAGGGCCCTACTCTTTTCCCCCGATCAAATCCGCCAACCCCTTCGCCCCGGCCACCGCGTCGGCCCAGGTCGTGTCGAAGTCCTTGTCCTCGCCGTAGTACGGATCGGCCACCGACTTGCCTTGGCGGCCCTCCACGACGTCCAGCAACAACAGCAGTTCCGCCGTCCCGTCGGACGGCCGAAGGCGCTTAAGGTCCGCCAGGTTGGAGCGGTCCAGCGCCACGATGTACGTGAAGCGGCGGAAGTCGTCCGGCTTCACTTGCCGGCCCCGATAGTGGGCGATGTCGATCCCGTTGCGCAGGGCCACGGCCTGCGCTCGGCGGTCCGGCGGATGGCCCACATGCCACGAGCCCGTGCCGGCCGAATCGATCTCGACCTCCAGGCCGCGCCGCTGCGCCTCCTGGCGGAAGGCCGCCTCGGCCAGGGGCGAGCGGCAGATGTTTCCGAGGCAAACGAACAAGACGGCGGGACGCGGCAAGCGTGATCCTTCCCTGAGCAAGGGGTCGGCTTGCGCGGAGACCCCGCAAGCCCAACATCTGTGCCCGACTATCCACCACAACAAAGGACCACGCGCCATGACCACCGAAACCGCCATCCTGGCCGGCGGCTGCTTCTGGGGCGTCCAGGACCTGCTGCGCCGCTATCCCGGCGTGCTGAAGACCCGCGTCGGCTATTCCGGCGGCGACGTGCCCAACGCCACCTACCGCAACCACGGGACCCACGCCGAGGCGATCGAGATCGTCTTCGACCCGGCCGTCATCAGCTATCGCCAGATCCTGGAGTTCTTCTTCCAGATCCACGACCCGACCACCCTGAACCGTCAGGGCAACGACCGGGGGACCAGCTACCGCTCGGCGATCTTCTACCTCTCCGACGAACAGAAGCGCGTCGCCGAGGAGACGATCGAGGACGTCGACGCCTCGGGCCTGTGGCCGGGCAAGGTGGTGACCGAGGTCACCGCCGCCGGCCCGTTCTGGGAGGCCGAACCTGAGCATCAGGACTATCTGGAGCGCATCCCCAACGGCTACACCTGCCACTTCATACGGCCGGGCTGGAAGCTGCCGACCAAGGCCGACCGAGCCGTCGCGGGCTGAGCGCTCGCCTAGGTGTGCATTTCGCCGCGGCCGGGCCTTCCCCCGGTCGCGGTTTGCGCTAATGTCGCAAGTCCATTCATGACGGGGCCACGGGGGGATTCTCTCTGACGGCGGCGGCCCCGGGACCTGGACCGAGATATGAAGCTTACCATCGAGCGGGCGGCGCTGCTGAAGGCGCTGGGTCACGTGCAGAGCGTCGTCGAACGCCGCAACACCATCCCGATCCTGTCGAACATCCTGCTGTCGGCCGACCGCGACACCCTGTCGTTCTCGGCCACCGACCTGGACATGGAGATCATCGACGAGGGCCTGGCCCAGATCGATCAGCCCGGCCAGATCACCGCTCCGGCCCACACGCTCTATGAAATCGTCCGCAAGCTGCCCGACGGCTCGGACGTCTCGCTCAGCTTCAGCGGCGACGACCCCCGCCTGGTGATCCAGGCCGGTCGCTCGCGCTTCAACCTGCCGGTCCTGCCGGCCGGCGACTTTCCGGTCATGAGCAGCGACGGCCTGTCGGGCCGCATCTCGGTCGACACCAACGAGCTGATCCGGTTGATCGACAAGACCCGCTTCGCGATCTCGACCGAAGAGACCCGCTACTATCTGAACGGCCTCTATCTGCACACCGTCGACGACGGCGGCCGGACCAAGCTGCGCGCCGTGGCCACCGACGGCCACCGCCTGGCCCTGGCCGAGATGGACGCCCCCGAGGGCTCGGCGGGCCTGCCCGGCGTGATCGTGCCCCGCAAGACCATCCAGGAGGCCCGCCGCCTGATGGAATCGGCCGGCGAGCAGGTCGACCTGCAGATCAGCGCCCAGAAGATCCGCTTCGAGTTCGGCCGCGCCGCCCTGACCTCCAAGGTCATCGACGGCGCCTTCCCGGACTATCTGCGCGTCATCCCGCGCGACAACGCCAAGATCCTGACCCTGGACAACGATCTGTTCGCCAAAGCCGTCGACCGCGTGGCCACCATCTCGGCCGAGAAGAGCCGCTCGGTGAAACTGGCCGTCGAGCCGGGCCGCATCACTCTGACCGTGCGCAACATGGAAGCCGGCCAGGCCGTGGAAGAGGTCGAGGTCGATTACGACGGCGAGGCCTTCGAGATCGGCTTCAACGCCCGCTACCTGCTGGACGTCTGCGGCCAGATCGGCGGCCCGATCGCCGAATTCCGCTTCGCCGACCCGGCCAGCCCGACCCTGGTGGTCGATCCGGTCGATCCGGGCGTGAAGTACGTGCTGATGCCGCTGCGGGTGTAGGGGCGTCGGACTTTCGGACCTTCGAGAAACGGGCGCGCAAGCGCCCGTTTTGCTGTGCGACATCCGCCCCCTACGGGGGCGGACAGACCGCGAAGCCGTCAGGTGGGGGCAAGTGGGTGCGCTCCCGCGCCGAAGCTGCGATCTGATGGGAAGGGTGCGAAGCGCCCGGGCCTCGCCCGGAGGATTTGCAGGTTTTGAACACCGTTTCGACGAAGACAGGCGCTTCGCGTGGAGCCGTTATCCGCAAGGCCGGGGCGCGCGGGCCTTTTCCGCCCTTCACCCCACCCGGTTGTTCCTCTTTGGATCTGTGCACCGCTTGAGGTCAGAGGCGGGAGTGAGCCTTGAGAGGACCGGAGCGAACCCCACGGCGGGCGGGACCTTCCCAGCATGAAAGCCCCCGATGGGCGAGCTTACGTCCCTCGCCCTCTGTTTCAGTCGCTCCCCAGTCGAAACCGAAGAGGACCCCGCTCGTCCACCCCCGAAGACCGCATCGGTCGCTGGCCATGCGCCCTCCCCGTGCCTTCAGGTGGGAACAGGATACGGGCGTCTGGGAGGGTGAGGATAAGTTTGGTCGAGATAATTTAGGGCGTTGATTTCCCTCAGGTTCGTCGCGGCTTATCCTCCAATAGACCGTCCCTCCCCCTTGCGGGGAGGGTGGCCTGGCGGCGCCAGGGTCGGGTGGGGCCTGCTGACTCAGCAGAACCAACTCCACCAACCGCTCTGCACCGATCCCCCACCCGTCGGCTTCGCCGCCACCCTCCCCACAACGGGGAGGGACAGGGACCTTTCGGACCCCGCCCCTGACGTCATCGCCGCGGCGGCGGTGCCTCGCCTTAAATCCTTGATGGCGAGCCTGCTCTGGCGTCCGGCCGTGTCAAGGACCGGCCTCCAGCCGGCCGCGCCGCGGCGACGCGGAGCGTCGTCCTTGACACGGCCGGACGCCAGAGCTCCGATCCACCAAGGGTTTAAGGTGAGGCTTCATCCGCGCGGGCGGATGAGGTCTCAACAAGTTGGCGTTCCAGGAAATCGCGAGGAAAGACACCATGTCGAACTCCGACGGCGTTCTTCGATACGGCATAGGCGGCACAGCGACTGCGGTAGCCGCCAGCATCAACTTTGCAGCCCCCGCATTACATGGATTTTCGTTTTGCACGACGCCGATAGAGTTACTCAGCAATGACGGAAAAGACGAAATAATTAGTCGAGGAAGTGGGTTCTTCTGTCGCCGGAATGGGAGATTATTCCTAGTCACGAATTACCATGTGGCATCCGGACGCAATGCGCTTACGGGAGAACCCCTTTCATCCATGGGATATTTCCCAAAGCGGCTTCGGTACCATGGCGCTAGGATAGTCCAAGAACCGCCTAATGTGCGCTTCGAACGCTTTCATTGTATTATGGAATTCGATGACGCCTTGCAGGAGCAATTGACCAAGCCACCGCTCGTTGACGGTGCCCCAGTGGACGTATGGGCAGTCCCTGTTGTTCCCGGTTCGATCTTCGAAAAAGATTCGACGCGCACCGGCTTCGACCAAGCTGCCAGCTTATCCTGCGTGATTGACGACTATCTTGGCCCACCCATCGCGACCGAGGTGGGCAGCGATTGCCTTTTGCTCGGTTATCCACTGGCAAATTACGCCGGCTTTATTCCGCCAATTTGGAAGCGCGGATCGATCGCCAGCGAACCTTTGCTGGGCGTGGATGATCGGCCCATGTTCTTGATTGATGCTGCGGTTACCAGTTCCATGTCCGGATCGCCTGTCCTACGCCGGATCGTTACTTTCGCCGCACAAGATAAGGACGCGGGCGTGCTTCGCGAATTCGCGAGCTTCAACCTGATCGGTGTATACGCAGGACGACTGCAAAGTCGTGCACTTGACGCGGTAAATCTCGGCTACGCTTGGCACCAGTCACTAATCGACGGCGTGATCACTCACTACGGGTATGGTCCATATACTCGCGCGGAATATTGACCCTCAGTCCGGCCAAAGATCCTGCACATCCCCCTTGCGGTTCAGCATGTGCGTCGCCCGCTTGATCAGCATCAGCAGGCGCTCCCGCCGGCCGTCGGTGTCGTAAGTCAGCGACGCCCGCGCCAGCCCCTCCAGCATGAACCGCGCCAGGTCCCGCGAGGCCTGGAACCTCGGCCCCGCCCCGGCGTGGAGGATCTTCAGGAAGTGGTCGCCCGCCTGGGCGCGGTCGAATTCGGCCTGGGCCGGGGCCAGCAGGGCCTGGACGGCGGGGTCGGTGCGGCCGGCGGCCTCCAGTTCGGCGAAGGCCAGGAACGGCACGGTGTGCAGCAGGTCCCAGTAGCTGTCGATCGCGTGCTCGGTGACGTCGGCGCCCACGGGCAGGTTCTCGGCGGCGGCGCGGAACAGGGCCGAGCGCTCGGCCTGGACGTGGGCCACGGCCGCCTCGACCAGGGCCTCGCGGGTGGGGAAGTGGTACAGCATCGCGCCGCGCGTCAGGCCCGCGGCGTCGGCGATCACGGGGTTGGTGGCGGCGTGATAGCCGATCTCGGCGATCAGACGCATCGCCTGGTCGAGAATCCGCGCCCGGGTCTTGAGCGACTTGGGCGTATCCTTGGCGAGGCGGGCGGCGTCCATGACCTTGATCTAGTGAAAGCGATGTTGCGCTGCAACAGCCTAGGGCCGGTAAAGCTTTGCCTTGTCCGATAAGATTTATCCAATGGTGAAATTTCGGGCGTTGGTGCGGCGCAGCGTCACGCCCGCCGCCACCGGGCATTTCACGAAAGCGACATGCAATCAGCTTATCGCCGGACCAAGACGCCCCAGGGACGATCGGGGCGCGGCTGGTCCGGGGGGACCGGAGGCCGACCGCCGACCTGAACCGCTGGAGGGGCACATGGTCACCGACACCGACATCGAGATCCGCCGCTACCGCTCGGTCTTCATCAGCGACATCCACCTGGGCACCCGGGGTTGCCAGGCCGAGCTGCTGCTGGACTTCATCCGCCACATCGAGTGCGACAAGCTTTTTCTGGTGGGCGACATCATCGACGGCTGGAAGCTGCGCAGCGGCTGGCACTGGCCCCAGAGCCACAACGACGTGGTGCAGAAGATCCTCCGCCTGGCCCGCAAGGGCGTGGAGGTGATCTACGTGCCCGGCAACCACGACGACCGGGTCCGCGACTTCTGCGGCGTCCACTTCGGCGGGGTGGTGGTGGCCCGCGACGTGATCCACGAGGCGGCCGACGGCAAGCGCTACCTGGTGGTGCACGGCGACGAGTTCGACGGCGTCGTCCAGCACGCCAAGTGGCTGGCCTTCCTCGGCGACTGGTCGTACCGCACGATCCTGATGCTCAACACCGTCTTGAACCGCGCCCGCCGCAAGCTGGGGTTCGGCTACTGGAGCCTGTCGGCCTTCCTGAAGGTCAAGGTCAAGAACGCCCTGCAGTTTATCGAGAACTTCGAGGCGGCCGTCGCCGACGAGGCCCGGCGCCGCGGCGTGGACGGCGTCATCTGCGGCCACATCCACAAGGCCGAGATGCGCGAGATCGACGGCGTGCTCTACGTGAACGACGGCGATTGGGTGGAAAGCTGCACCGCGCTCGTCGAGCATCTGGACGGACGGCTCGAAATACTGGAATGGTCAAAGCTTAGGTCCTGGTCGGTCATCGACCGGGCGCGGGCGTTCGTTTCCGAGCCCCCGATACCGGAGCCTGCCGCCGCCTGATGCGGATACTACTCGCTACAGATGCCTGGGAACCCCAAGTCAATGGCGTGGTTCGGACCCTCACCAAGGTGATGGCCGAGCTGAAGGCCATGGGCCATGAGGTCGACGTCGTCAGCCCCGACCAGTTCCCCACCTTCCCGCTGCCGACCTATCCGGAGATCAAGCTGGCCATCGGCGCCTACGAGCCGGTGATGGAGCGCTTCAAGTCGTTCGAGCCCGAGGCGATCCACATCGCCACCGAAGGTCCGATCGGCCTGGCCGCCCGCCGCATTTGCCTGGAGTGGAAGCTGCCGTTCACGACCAGCTACCACACGCGGTTTCCGGAATACGTCTCGGCCCGCCTGCCGCTGCCGCTGTCGGCCGGCTACACCTACATGCGCTGGTTCCACAAGCCGTCGGGCCGCCTGATGGTGGCCACGCCCACCATGCGCGACGAGCTGATCCGCCACGGCTTCCGCAACATCTCGCCCTGGACGCGCGGCGTCGACACCGACGTCTTCCGCCCCCGCCAGGAGGGCGAGCCGGACGTGTTCGAGGGCCTGGCCCGGCCGATCTTCCTCAATGTCGGCCGCGTGGCCGTCGAGAAGAACATCGAGGCCTTCGCCAGCCTGGACCTGCCCGGCACCAAGGTGATCGTCGGCGACGGCCCGCAACGCGAGGAACTGGCCGAGAAGTATCCGGACGTGGTCTTCACCGGCGCCAAGTTCGGCGAGGAGCTGGGCCGCTACTTCGCCTGCGCCGACGTCTTCTGCTTCCCGTCCCTGACCGACACCTTCGGCCTGGTGATCCTGGAGGCCATGGCCGCCGGCGTGCCGGTGGCGGCGTTCTCGGCTCCGGGGCCGATCGACATCATCCCCGGCTCGGGCGCCGGCGTCCTGGCGCCGGGCCAGACCGACGGCCTGCGCGAAGCTTGCCTGGCCTGCCTGGACATCGACCACGCGTCGGTCCGCAAGTTCGCCGAGGGCTTCTCGTGGCGGGCCTGCGCCGAGGAGTTCTACAAGAACCTGCAGCCCTATCCCGAGCCGGAGAAGACCCGGTTCTGGCGGCGGCTGCGGCGGCTGGCGCGGCTGCGCAGGAAGCCGGCGGCGTAGATGACGCCAGTCCCTCCCCCTCGTGGGGAGGGTGGCCCTGGCGGAGCCAGGGTCGGGTGGGGGCTGCTGAGTCAGCAGGCAACCCCGTCCAACCCCCTGCACCGATCCCCCACCCGTCGGCTTCGCCGACACCCTCCCCACAAGGGGGAGGGACTGGGGTCTTTGCACCCCCTCCGCCTTCCCCTACTCTCCCCAGGGTCAGGGGCGAGTATCCTCACGTGTTGAACACCGCCGAACAGGAAGCCTGGAGCTTCCTCAGCAAGGCCCCGCACTATGCGGGACCGGACGAGGTCGAGGCGCATTTCGGGCGGGCGATCGCGGCCTTCGGCTACGACCGCTTCTGCGCCACCCTGATCAACGCCGAGCAGCTGGGCCGCGAGCCGCCCACCTTGAGCCGCCGGGACTTCGACGCCTGGGACGCCCGCTACTGGGGCGAGCGGCACGTGGTCCACGACCCGTGCATCAAGCTGCTGCAGAAATCGACCCGGTCGTTCGCCTGGACCGACGCCAAGCCGCTGGGCGACAACCGCGCCCGGGCCATGTGGGGCGAGGCGTCGGAGTTCGGCATGAACGACGGCTATGTCGTCCGCGTGTTCGGCCCGGCCGGCCACCTGGTGCTGATCCGCATGGCCACCCAGGCCCCCGACACCGATCCCACCGCCCGCGCCGTGATCGAGAGCCTGGCCACGGTGTTCGGCACGATCATGCTCAAGCACTGGGAGCTGCAGGACGACAACCCGGACTACGGGGTGATCTCTGAACGCCAGGCCCAGTGCCTGTACTGGGCCAGCCGGGGCAAGACCGACTGGGAGATCGGCGCGATCCTCACCCTCTCGCCCCGGACGGTGCACCACCACATCGAGGCGGCCAAGAAGCGACTGGGGGTGGTGAAGCGGCAGGAAGCGGTGATGAAGGCCGGGGAGCTGGGGCTGCTGGCGAAGGTGGGGTGAGCCGGCGGCGCCGCAAACCGCCGCAGCGTTGTGTATGAACGCAAACGACACTGCTCTCGCATAACACGGGTCGTTGTCAAATCCCTCAACCGCCCGCATGCTGCGGCCACGACGGAGGGGCGAAATGGCGACGATGGAACTGGGCCAAAGGCCTGCGGCGCACGTGGGGCGGCGCTTTTACCTGATCATGTCGCTGTTGATGGCGGCTGTGATCATCGGCGGCTTCTCGACCACCGTGCCCGAGGACTTCACCCACGTGCCGGGTCTGCCGCTGCTGCTTCACGTGCACGGGGCGGTCTTCACCCTCTGGATTTTCGTCTTCGTGGCCCAGCCGGCCTTCATCGCCCGCGGCTCTCTGAAGCTGCATCGGCAGATCGGCATGTTCGGCGCGGCCCTGGCCGGGTTGATGGTGATCATGGGCCTGGCCGCCACGATCTTCGCGATCCGCAACCACTTCGTCCCGGCGTTCTTCCCGCCGACCGGGTTCCTGGTGATGAACGTCATCGGGATCCTGGCGTTCGGCGGCCTGGTCGCCGGGGGCGTGGCCCTGAGGCGCAAGCCCGAATGGCACAAGCGCCTGATGCTGTGCGCCACCGTCTCGATCCTGGGACCGGGTCTGGGCCGGTTGCTGCCGATGCCCGCCATGGGCGCGGCCGCGCCGCTGGTGATGGTCGGCTGCATCTTCGCCTTCGCCCTGGCCGGTCCCGTCGCCGACCTGATCGCGCGCCGGCGCGTTCATCCGGCCTATGCCTGGGGCGTGACGGTGATCGTGCTCAGCAACGTCCTGGTGATACCGTTGGCGGCGACGCCAGCCGCGGCGGCGGCGCTACGGATGCTGACCGCGTCCTAGCCCCTTTTGAACAGCGCCGCCCGCTTGGCCATGAACGCCGCGATCGCCTCGCGGTGATCGGCGCTGGCCACCAGGGCCGGCAGCTCTTCCTCGACGTACGAGCGCCCGTCGACCACGCGCTTGGTGGCCTCCACGGCCAGCGGCGCGCGGGAGGCGATCCATTCGGCCAGGTGGAAGGCCTCGGGCAGGAGCCGTTCGGGCGGATGAACGGCGGTGACGATCCCGTCGGCCAGGGCGCGCTCGGGTCCGAACTGGGCGCCGGTCAGGAGGTGAGCCTTGGCGCGCGCCACGCCGATCAGTCGGGGCAGGCGTGTGACCGAGGCCATCAGCCCGATATTGACCCCCGATGCGGCGAACGCCGCCCGGTCGCTGGCCAGGCGGATGTCGCAGGCCAGGGCCCGCTCCAGCCCGCCGCCGAAGCACCAACCGTCGATCGCCGCGATGGTCGGCACGCGCAGGCCTTCGATCCAGTCCATCAGTCGGTTGAAGTTCTCGACCGCCGCCAGGGCGTCCGGCGCGCTGCGCCCATGGGCCTCGCGCAGGTCGTCGCCGGCGCAGAACACCCCGCCCCGGCCGGTCAGCACCAAGGCGCGGGTCTCGCGGTCGGCGGTGATCTCCTCGAGGATCTTCACCAGCTGGGCCCGCACGGCCAGCCCCAAGGCGTTTGCCGGCGGGGCGTCCAGCTCCAGCAGCAGGATCGAGCCGGTGGGGCGGGTGACGTGGATCATCGCGCTCATCGGAGGACCGTGGCCGATGCGCGCCGGTTTGGAAAGCTGAGCCGCAGCTTGAGGTTTCGCTCGATCGCAGGTCGTTTCGCGCGCAACCATGCTGCGACGCAACAAGTTTCCGCTTGCCAGAGTCAAACACTTGTCACAGCTTGAACCGGCCCGGCGTGGGAAATCTCCCTGCCAAGCCCAGAAATGATGGAGCGGCGCCCCGGGCGATACGGTCCACGGAGCGTAGAGAGCCGATCGCGCGTTGTGTTGCAGCGCCGAAGACAGGTCGAGAGACTGGGGAGTGAGATGAGCACCGCCGTCGCAGACAAGCCCGAGCCCGAGCTGAAGGACCTCTACGAGATCGGCGAGATCCCGCCGGCCTTTCACGTGCCGAAAACCATGTACGCCTGGGCCATCCGCAAGGAGCGCCACGGCAAGCCGTCCGAGGCCATGCAGGTCGAGGTGGTTCCCACCTGGGAGATCGGCGAGGACGAGGTGCTGGTGCTCGTGATGGCCGCGGGCGTCAACTACAACGGGATCTGGGCCGCGCTGGGCGAGCCGATCAGCCCGCTGGACGGCCACAAGCAGCCCTTCCATATCGCCGGCTCCGACGCCTCCGGCATCGTCTGGAAGGTGGGGGCCAAGGTCAAACGCTGGAAGCTGGGCGACGAAGTCGTCATTCACTGCAATCAGGACGATGGCGACGACGAGGAGTGCAACGGCGGCGACCCGATGTATTCGCCCAGCCAGCGCATCTGGGGCTACGAGACGCCAGATGGCAGCTTCGCCCAGTTCTGCCGGGTGCAGTCGCGCCAGCTGATGCCGTGTCCCCGGCACCTGACCTGGGAAGAGGCCGCCTGCTACACCCTGACCCTGGCCACCGCCTACCGCATGCTGTTCGGCCACAAGCCGCATGAGCTGAAACCCGGCCAGAACGTGCTGGTCTGGGGGGCCTCGGGTGGCCTGGGCGTCTTCGCCGTGCAGCTGGCCGCCGTGGCCGGCGCGAATGCGATCGGCGTGGTCAGCGACGACGACAAGATCGACTTCGTGCGCAGCATGGGCGCCAAGGCGGTGCTGAACCGCAAGGAATTCAACTGCTGGGGACAGCTGCCCAAGGTCAACGGCCCCGAGTTCGCCGACTACATGAAGGAGAGCCGCAAGTTCGGCAAAGCCATTTGGCAGATCACCGGCAACAAGGACGTCGACCTGGTGTTCGAGCACCCGGGCGAGTCGACCTTCCCGGTCTCGGTGTTCGTCGTGAAGCGCGGCGGTATGGTCGCCATCTGCGCCGGCACCAGCGGCTTCAACCTGACCCTGGACGCCCGCTTCCTGTGGATGCGCCAGAAGCGCGTCCAGGGCAGCCACTTCGCCAATCTGATGCAGGCCAGCGCCGCCAATCAGCTGGTCATCGACCGCCGCGTGGACCCCTGCCTGTCGGAGGTCTTCCCCTGGGACCAGATCCCCGCCGCCCACGAGAAGATGCTGGCTAACCAGCACCTGCCGGGGAACATGGCGGTGCTGGTCTGCGCCCAGCGTCCGGGGCTTAGGACGTTCGAGGAGGTGGTGGAGCTGGGGTAAACCCTCTCCCAGAGGGAGAGGGAAAAAAGTGAGCCCTGCCGCCACCGCACCCGCCACGATCACCACCGGGACCAGAGCCCCGACCACCGCCGCGCCCGACGCGCCGCCGCCGATCAGCTCAGCGGCCGCCAGAGGCCCGAAGATCGAGCCCACCCGGCCGGCGGCCACCGCCGTTCCCACGCCCGTGGCCCGCACGGCGACAGGGTAGTAGGGCGGGGTCAGGCCGTAGAGCGTGAAC
>JAGIBE010000199.1:38273-38523 GCA_017744495.1 Caulobacter sp.
AGCGTGACCTGGCCGACGCCCAGCAGCAGGCCGGCGGCGAAGGCCAGGATGGCGATCGGCGTCTCGCCCTCGGCGCCCGCCAGCAGCACCAGGGCCAGGGCCAGTCCCGCGAAACCCGCCAGCAGCGGCCAGCGCGGGCCGCGCCGATCCACCACCGCGCCGAACGCCACCCCGCCACCGGCTCCGCCCAGGTTGAACAGGGTCGAGACCAGGAAGGCGAATGGGGTCGGCAGGCCGCGCGCCACCATCA
>JAGIBE010000200.1 GCA_017744495.1 Caulobacter sp.
GCGCCGGGCCGCCCGCTTGCAGTCGCCTGGCAGGCCAACCTCGGCCGCATCAGCGGCTATGTCATCGCCGGCACGCTGGCCGGCGGCCTCGGCGGCGGCCTGTTGCGGGTACTGCGGATCGAAGCGCTCGCTGTCGGCGTGCGCATGGCTGCCGGCCTGGCGCTGATCCTGGTCGCGTTGCGCCTGCTCGACCGTGGCGGCCGCCGTGGTCGCCGCGGGTGGGGTCCCGGTTACGCTGAGCATCGGCGTGGCCGAACTTGCGCGGGGCATGGAAACGATCGAGGACTGGACCGGCGCGGCGGACGAAGCGCTGTACCGGGCCAAGGGCGACGGACGCGATTGCGTCCGTGACTGACCCGCAGCGCCCCTATCCGGCGTAGGGCCGGCAGCCGAGCGCGGCCAGCGGCCCGTGCAGCGCCGGCACCTGCATCAGCCAGGGCGCCGACACGGTCAGCAGGCCCGCGGCCAGGACCATGCCGCCGAGCGCCATGCGCAGGCCCGGCCGTTGCAGCCAGCGGTTCATGCGCGCGCCCGACCAGGTCAGCGGC
>JAGIBE010000201.1 GCA_017744495.1 Caulobacter sp.
CGGTGACCTTGCCCGAACGCGGCGGTATCTCCGCCAGCACCTCGCCGCGGTGCGAGAGCAGGCGCAGCGTGCCGTCGGCCTCCTCGGCCAGGGCGGTCAGGCTTTCCACCCAGTCGCCGTCGTTCGCGTAGACCAGGCCGTCGCGCTCGAACAGGTCGGCACGATGGATGTGGCCGCAGACGATCCCGTCGAGCCCGCGCCGGCGCGCATCGTCGAAGCCGGCCTGGACGAAGCGGCCGATGTAGCGTTCGGCGGCCACGCTCTGCTTCTTCAGATATTCGGCCAGCGACCAGTAGCGCAGGCCGCATTTGCGCCGCAGCCGGTTGACCAGGCCGTTCGCCAGCAGGATGCGGTAGTAGAGCCAGTCGCCCAGCTTTTCCTGCACGCTGCCGAAGTGGGTGATGTTGTCGTAGTCGTCGCCGTGGATCACCAGCAGGCGGCGGCCATCGGCGGTGACGTGGATGGCGCGGCGCCGGAGCTGCATGCCCGGCAGCATCAGGCCGCAGAACCGGCGGATGCTGCGGTCGTGGTTGCCCGGCACGTAC
>JAGIBE010000202.1 GCA_017744495.1 Caulobacter sp.
GCCTGGATGTGCGCATCGGGATCGGCGAAGTCGTGCCGCAGCACCGCGTCGAAGGGCGAGGCCTCGGCGATCGAGACATGGCCGGGGGCCGCTCCGAGCATCTGCGAGACCAGCGTCGAGCCGCAGCGCGACATGTGGAAGACCAGGCCGGTTGGCGCGCGCAGACGTGTGTCCCCAGGGAACGCTTCGAGCGGCGTGGCGATGCGCATCAGGCGGTTGAAGGGGCGAAACCCGGCCTCCTGCACGGCATCGTCGAAAAAGGGCGCGTTCGGCGAGATATCCGAAAAATGGAGCCATTCCAGCATCGGCCCGGCTTCGGACGAGAAGCGCACCGGCAGCCATTCGCGCGCCGGCCAGGTTTCGCGGATCGATGGCGTGCGCCCAGCCGCCGGTATGCTGCGGAAATCGTCGGCTTGGAGCCGGATGCCGCGCGCCGCCGTCCAGGAAAGGGCCCGCGCTTCGAATATCGCCGGGTCACCAGGCTCGGCGAGCGATGCCTGTGCTTCCGGATCCGACAGGAC
>JAGIBE010000203.1 GCA_017744495.1 Caulobacter sp.
CGACTGCCAGGCCACGCCCAGCGACATCATCCGCCCCCAGAAGGCCATGGCGTCCAGCGAGGCGCTCATGGCCGGCGCCAGGCTCCAGGTCGGCGTTGTCCAGGCCTGGCTCAGGTAGCGGTTGGACTCCGCCGCCATGGCCAGCCAGGCCGGTCCGGCGGCGTGGGCGCCGCGCGCGAAGGCCAGGGGCTTTTCCGAGACCATGCGGGTCAGCTCGGCGTAGTTCCCGCGCGCCGGGTCATGGACCGCCTGGACGATCATAGGCGTGCGGGCGTTCACGACGCGCAGCGAGGCCAGGGCCAGCTCGGCGCCGGTGGTCGCCAGGGCGAAGGCGTCGGCGGGGGTCGCCTTGCGGCGGGGTTTTCGGGTGCGGCGCTTGGACATGAAGGGGGAACGCGCCGCCCTCGTCTCTCGCTCCACCGTCCCCCAAACAACCGTCATCCCGGGCACAAGGCCCGGGATGACGAGCGTTTTGAACGCGGAGCGGCGCTGACTAGTGCGCCGCGTCCTTGGCGTCGTGGCCGGCGTCCTTGGCC
>JAGIBE010000204.1 GCA_017744495.1 Caulobacter sp.
CCACTGACCGACGGCGTCGACCCGGCCCATCACCACCTCGCCGGTCGGCGAACCCAAACGCAGGTCCGAATCCGGCGCCCCTCGGCCCGAAAGCGAGATGCCGTTCGCCGCCTTGCGCACGGCCTCCACGACCGGCGGGGCCACGTAGCCCGCTTCGGCGCTGTCGGGCTTGTCGACCTTGGCCGGCGCGATCGGCGCGCCCGGTCCGCAGGCGGCCAGACCGGCAACGAGGCCCCCAATAAGAATCTGGGCGAGGATCGGCGACTTGAAAGCCTGGAAACGAATCCTGATCATGCGGCCTCAGATAGGAACGGGCGCGCGAAACCGCGCGCCTTTTTTGTGGAGTGGACGACGATGCCCAACGAGTCTAGCCGCCTGGGCTCCGTCTGCGTCTATTGCGGCTCGTCCAATAACGCCAATCCCAGCTACATCAGCGACGCCTTCGCGATCGGCCAGAGCTTCGCCCGGGCGGGCCTGAAGCTGATCTATGGCGGCGGCGGCGTGGGCCTGATGGGCGCCACGGCGCGCGGCGC
>JAGIBE010000205.1 GCA_017744495.1 Caulobacter sp.
CGCTAGCGCTGCCAGGACCAGCAGGGCGTGGAGGCTAATGGCGCGCAGACGGTTCATAGCGGGTCTTGACCTGTGAGAGGAACTGGTACTGGCGGGCCTGCAGGTTGGCCCTGAAGCCGACGCCGGTCTGCATGATACCCGGCTGGGTCAGGGTGACCTGGTCGTCGGTGCGGGCCAGGTGCTGGTCCGGCAGCAGTTCCAGCGTGCTGGTGCGGAAGGTGGTCGGCAGCGGATGGCCCTCGGCGCTGTCGCCGGCCACGTTGCCCTTCAGCCTGACCAGGTTGCCGTCGGCGGCGACCTGCCCGACCTGGACTGCCTGCGCGTGGCCGGCCTGTCCGTGGCGCCGGCCAATGCCCATCCGTGGATCGCCGAGATCGTGCACTGGCGCACCCGCGGGCGCGCCGGCGAAGGTGCGGTGCGCGAGGTCTGCGACGTGCTGCTGGCCGCGCAGGGCCACGTGCCGGCGATCCTCGCCGGAGTGGCGCATGCACGCGACGGGCGCCAGGCATGAGCTGGCGTACCGCT
>JAGIBE010000206.1 GCA_017744495.1 Caulobacter sp.
GGCCCCCACGTGCCGTCGACCGCCCTGCTCATGATCCTCCTGGCCCTCGGTCTGGCCGAACCTCCGACGAACGACGCCCTGATCCTGCGGTGTCGGATCGACGGCGCGACCCAGGCCACGCGGACCTTCCGCGTCGCGCCCAAGCTGCTGCAGGAATGGAAGCCGGCCGAAAAGAGCTTCGGACCCAATCTGTGCGAGATCTTCAGCTGCACGGCGGACCGCGCCAAGCTGGAAGGCGTCATCGCCTCGGCCTCGCTGATCCTGACGCTCAGCGTCGACCGGGCTAGCGGCCGAGGATCGTGGAAGACGGTCGGCGCCTCGGGCCTGAAGCAGACCAGCGGCCCCTGCGCCGTGGAACGCGAAAAGCCGGCCTCGAAGCCCGCCGCCACGCCCTAGCAGGCGTTCAATCCCGCCGCGCGGAAGACGCCGATCGCCGCCTCGACCTGCTGGGCCGATGGCGGCTGGGTCGCTTCCAGATCGTAGTCCAGCCCGAGCCTCGCCCATTTGAAGGCCCCCATCTGGTGG
>JAGIBE010000207.1 GCA_017744495.1 Caulobacter sp.
CCGCATCGGTGCGCCGGGCCGCGCGCCCTACTCCGCCGCCAAGTGGGGCGTGGAGGGATTCTCCGAATCGCTGGCGCTGGAAATGGCCCTGGTCGGCGTCCACGTCACGATCCTCGAGCCGGGCGGTTTCCGCACCGACTTCGCCGGGGCCTCGACCTCGCTCAGCGAAGGCCGGGCCGAGTACGACGAGGTCGTGGGCGCAACGGCGCGACGGCAGCGCGCCTACGACGGCCGGCAGCCGGGCGATCCCGCGCGCGCCGCGCAGGCGATCCTCGCCGTGGCCGCGATGGCACAGCCGCCCTTGCGACTGGCGCTGGGCAGCGATGCGGTCCGGGCGATCGCAACCGCGGACAGATCGCGCCTGGCCGAGCTCGAACGCTGGCAGGCGCTCAGTACCTCGACCGATTTCCCGCCGGAACCTGCGGAAGCGGGATGACGCAGGCGCGCCATGCCTCCTGTCGGGCGTTCTGCACAACGAGAAAGGCCGCCTGAAAAGGCGGCCTAAGTCGTTGAAAATCCTGGTG
>JAGIBE010000208.1 GCA_017744495.1 Caulobacter sp.
GGCCACCACCCACGCCGACGTGATCAACAAGGACCTGCTGGCCTTCTTCAAGGCCTAGATCGTTCTGACCGAGGGGCGCTCCCCGGCTGCGGGGAGCGCCTTTCCTGCGCCCTACCGACTAATCTGGGTTCCGGGGTCGATCGACATAGGCCTCGAACAAGCGACGCAACAGGGCCACCGACTTGGGGATCTCGTCAGGGTCCGGCGCCAGGACCTGGGCGATCGACAAGCCCCGCACGGCCCATACCACCAGGCGCATGGCCGTTTTGGAGCCGCCGCCTTCCGCCCCGTACCAGCGGTCCAGGCGCTCCAGGGCGTTCTTTTCGATCTGGGCCTGCAGCGGCGCCAGGCGTTCGGCCAGGGCCGGGTCGCTGCGCGATCCCTGCAGGATTTCGAGCACGGCCACGCCCGAGGGACGGCTCAGCACCTCCCAGACGATCTCGGGAAAAGCCAGCAGGCGCTCCTTGGGATCGGAGATCTCGCCCAGCTTGGCGTCATAGATCGCCACCTCGTCGTCGTAGAC
>JAGIBE010000209.1 GCA_017744495.1 Caulobacter sp.
AGACGGTCCGGCGCTGGGGCAGGCTGACGATCGGCTGCAGGTAGAGGTCGACGCGGTTCTCGGCCAGGGCGTCCTGCACCACTTCCAGCATGTGGCTGGCTTGCGGCGCGCGGGCATTGCCCAGGCTGTAGCTGCGGGCCGAGGCGGCGGCGACCTGGTGGCTGAGCTGCTGCTCCATCCGCTCGCTCATCTGCGAGATCAGGTCTTCCAGCTGGTGGACCTCGGTCGACAGCTCTTCGGTGCGGCGCTGGGCGTCGGCGGCGACGGTCTCGACCAGGTCAGAGACACGGGCGTCGACCTTCTCGATCTGGTCCAGCAGGATGGCGTGGGCTTCACGCACGGTGTCGATGTCGCCGCGCAGGGCGGCGGCCAGGAAGGTCTGGCCCAGCAGGCCGTGGAAGGCAAAGCACAGGCCCAGCGTGCCGATGAAGGCCGAGACGCCGACAGCCGGAGTCGCGCCCATCCTCCAGAGGAAGAGGGAGACGATCAGAGCCAGACAAAGATAGGCCCCCGTCAGG
>JAGIBE010000210.1 GCA_017744495.1 Caulobacter sp.
GGCCAGCGCCGTCCTCGTGGGCGTCACCTCGGCCGCCGAGCTGTCAGCCGTGGTCGCCGCCGCCTCCAGCCCGCCCCCGGACCTCGACTGGGACGACATGGCCATCGACGATCCGGTGGCCCTGGACCCGCGACGTTGGGTCGCCTGACGACCGGGCGAATCGAAGCTCAGCCTCAAGAAATGAGCTGAGACACAAAGAGGGAGCCGAACGCCATGATCCTCGCCGTCGTCCAGGCCCGCATGGGCTCCAAGCGCCTGCCCGGCAAGGCCGTCGCCACCCTCCAGGGTCAGCCGATGATCCTGCGCCAGCTGGAGCGGCTGCGCGCCGCCCGCCGCCTCAACAAGATCATCGTGGCCACCAGCAGCGACGAGGCCGACGACGGCCTGGCCGGCCTGGTCGTCTCGCGAGGCTACGCCGTCCATCGCGGCTCGGGCAGCGACATCCTGGACCGCATCGCCCGCTGCGCCGAGGCCGCCGGCCCGGTCAGCCACATTGTCCGCATCAAGGGCGACGCGCCGTTCGTCGATCCGGCCGTGGTCGACGAGGCCGTTCGCCTGGCTCAGGCCACCGGCGCGGCCTACACCTCCAACCGCGTCGAACGCAGCTATCCGGCCGGTCTCGAGGTCGAGGTGGTCACGGTCGAGGCCCTGCGCATCACCGCCGCCGAGGCCCGCGACCCGCTGGCCATGATCTCGCCGACCGCCGCCATCCGCGACCGGCCGGACCGCTTCCGCCAAGCGCAGCTGAAGGCGCACCGCGACTGGTCGCACTATGACTGGCGGGTGAAGACCCCGGCGGACCTCGCCTTCGCGCGGTCGATCTATGACGCGCTCTATCCGGCCGACCCGGGCTTCTCGATGCACGACGTGCTGGACCTGGTGGAGAGCCACCAGGATTTGGGTCGGTTCGCGGCTTAAAAAGAAACCCTCTCCCAGAGGGAGAGGGTGGCCTGACCTACTTCCACACCCCGTAAGGATCCACCGACGCCTTCCCCAGCGCCTCGGCCACGGCCGGGTGCGTGAGCTGGCCGCCCAGGACGTTCAGGCCCCGAGCCAGATGGACGTTGGTCTTCAGCGCGTCCAGGCCGTGGTCGGCCAGGGCCAGGCCGAAGGGCAGGGTGGCGTTGCCGAGGGCTTCGGACGAGGTGCGCGGGGCGGCGCCCGGCATGTTGGCCACGCAGTAGTGGACGACGCCGTCGACCGTGTAGGTCGGCTCGGCGTGGGTGGTCGGGTGGCTGGTCTCGAAACAGCCGCCCTGGTCAATCGACACGTCGACCAGCACCGAACCCGGCTTCATCTTCGACAGGTGCTCGCGCTTGACCAGCTTGGGCGCGGCGGCCCCGGCGGTCAGGACGGCGCCGATGATCACGTCGGCCTTGAGGATCTCCTCCTCGACGGCGGCGATGGTCGAATAGCGGGTCAGGATGCGGCCCTGGTAAAGGTCGTCCAGCTCGCGCATGCGGGGGATCGAGCGCTCCAGCACCACGACCTCGGCGCCGAGGCCGGCGGCCATGCGGGCGGCGTTGGAGCCGACCACGCCGCCGCCCAGCACGGCCACGCGGGCCGGGGGAACGCCGGGCACGCCGCAGAGCAGGAGGCCCATGCCGCCGTTGTGCTTGAGCAGGGTCTCCGCGGCGGAGAAGACGGCGATGCGGCCGGCCACTTCCGACATCGGGGCCAGCAACGGCAGGCCGCCCTTGGCGTCGGTCACGGTCTCATAGGCGATGGCCGCGCAGCCCGAGGCCAGCAGGCCCTCGGTCTGGGCCGGATCGGGCGCGAGATGGAGATAGGTGAAGAGGATGTGGCGGGGCGTCAGGCGCTCCCATTCGACCTTCTGCGGTTCCTTGACCTTGATGATCAGCTCGCTGCCCGCGAACACCGCATCGGCGTCTGGCGCGATCGTCGCGCCGGCCTTGACGTAGAGGTCGTCGCCGTAGCCGGCCCCGAGGCCCGCGCCGGTCTGGACCAGCACCGAGTGACCGTGACCCACATACTCGCGAACGGCGGTAGGGGTGAGGCCGACCCGGTGTTCGCCCGGTTTGATCTCGGAAGGCACTCCAACGCGCATGATTGTCTCCTCCAAAAGACGTTCGACGCTGGTTTACGCCTGACTGAACGCAGGTTCCCGGGGGATTTCGTTCAGCCGTAACCGTGATATGCAGGAATCCATCGCCATGGAGCGCCTCCCGTGAAGAAACCTGCGGCCAACCTCGATGCTTTCGACCGAAAGCTGCTGACCCTGCTGCAGGCTCGCGGCCGGGCCAGCTATGTGGAAATGGCCGAGGCGGTGAATCTTTCCGAGTCCGCCTGTCTTCGCCGTGTAAAGGCGCTGGAGGAGGCTGGCGTCATCGGCCGCTACGCCGCCGTGATCGACGAGCGGGCGGTGGGCCTGCCGCTCAGCGTTTTCGTGACGGTCACCCTGTCTTCTCAGGCCGAGGCGACGCTCAGCGCGTTCGAGAAGGCCATCTCTCATGTCCGCGAGGTGGCCGAGTGCTATCTGATGACCGGCGGCTCGGACTATCTGCTGCGGCTGGTGGTGGCCGACGTCGACGACCTGGAGCGGGTGCACGCCCGGGAGCTGACGCGCATCCCCGGCGTGGTGCGGGTTTCCTCGTCGATCGCCATGCGCACGGTGGTCAAACGTGTCGAATTGCCGCTCTGAGAGCCGATCAGCGTTGCCGCATGGTTAACCTTCCCCTGGCACAGGTATAGGCGACTGCCGCTTTGCTCGTCGGGGGATGAGATGGTTTCGAGACGTCTGCTGCTGGGCGCCCTGGGTGTCGGCCTGGCCGCGCCCGCCCTCGCCTGGGCCGAGGGCGACAATCCCGTCGCCACGCCGTCGGTGCTGACCCGCAAGGGCCGCCGCACGCGCCGCGCCCTCAAGACCCAGGCTGTCGACAAGGCCGCGCTCGACAAGACCCTGGCCCAGGTCAAGCCGCTGGAAGACCCCAACGCCGTCGAGCCGGCCGAGGTCCACCCGCCCGCCGTCAGCCCGGATGAGGCCCTGGGCCGTCTGAAGCAAGGCAACGCGATCTTCGCGCGGGGCAACGCCAGCATCGCGCTGCCGACCACGGCCCGGATCGCCGAACTGGCCGCCGGCCAGCGGCCGTTCGCGGTGATCGTCGGCTGCAGCGACAGCCGCGTTGGTCCCGAGCTGATCTTCGACTGCAATCTGGGCGAACTGTTCGTGGTCCGCGTGGCCGGCTCGACCGTCAGCCAGGAAGGCCTGGGCTCGATCGTCTACGCCGTCGAGCACCTGGGCGCGCCGCTGGTGGTGGTGCTGGGCCATACCAAGTGCGGCGCCGTGGGCGCGGCGGTGGACGTGGTCACCAAGCACGCCGACCTGCACGGGGCCCTGCTGAACATGGTGCTGCCGATCCTGCCGGCCGTGAGCGAGGCCCAGGACAAGCATCCGGCCGACCTGCAGGACGCCGCCATCCGCCAGAACGTCCGCGACGTCGCCGCTCGCCTGAAGGTGGCCGACGGCACCCTGGCCGAGAGGCTGTCGGAGGGGAGCCTGAAGATCGTCTCGGCCACCTACGACCTGACCACCGGCCTAGTGGCGTTCGACGCGTAACTTGTTCCGCCGATCCCGTTGACCCCTTGCCCGGCTTAGGTTCATGTCTCCCGACACGCTAAGGTTGGGAGGCACGGGATGTCGACGGACGAGACGCCGCCGGAAGGCGGGCGGGGGACTCTCGGCGACCGTCTGGCCTCGGCCTGGCAGGGTTTCAGAGACCGGATCCCGCCCCAGCTGAAATCACCGCTCGTCGCCGTGGGCGCGGCGGCCCTGGTCGTCGGCTTCGGCGGCGGCTTCGCCGTGGGCAAGGTCGCCGACCTCGGCTGGTTCGGCCACAAGTCGGCGGTCACCGCCGAGGCGCCCAAGGGTCAGGCCTGGTCGCTGTTCGGCAAGCCGCGCTCCGCGAACGCGCCCCGTCGCGGGATCCCTAAGCCCGAGGGTTTCGCCGTCTGGCAGAGCCGCATCGACAGTTCCGGCGCCGAGCCCATGGCCTGCGTGCGGATGAGCAAGCCGCTGGACCCGTCTAAGGCCTATGCCGACTTCGTGCTGATCTCGCCGGACCTGGGTCGCCAGCCGGCCGTGCGGGTCAAGGACGACGAGCTGTGCGTCGGCGGGATCGGCTTCACCGACCATCGCGTGACCCTGCTCAAGGGCCTGCCCGGCAAGAACGGCGAGACCCTAGCCGCCAACGCCGACGTCGACTTCACGTTCGGCGAGAAGCCGCCGTATGTCGGCTTCGCCGGCGACGGCGTGATCCTGCCGCGCGAGGAGTCCGACGGTGTGGCGATCGAGACCCTGAACGTCTCCAAGCTGGCCGTAGAGGTCTGGCGTGTCTCGGACCGCAACCTGGTGCGCAAATCGATCAGCGCCCCCGACCCGACCGGCGAGGGCGACTGGAACAGCGACTATGGCGACGACAGCCCCAATGACGAGGGCCGCCAAGTCTGGAAGGGCGTGATCAACGTGGACGGCGCGGCCGGCCAGAAGGCCACGACCGTCTTCCCGCTGGGCGCGGTGCTCAAGGAGATGAAGCCGGGCGGCTATGTGATCAAGGCGCGCGACGCCTCGGGCGGCCGCGATCCGGACGGCGAAGGCGAGCCGAGCCCGGCTCAGGCTCGGCGGTGGATCATGTTCACCGACATGGCTCTGATCGGCTACGACGGCGCGGAGTCACTGGACGTGGTGGTCCGCTCGCTGAAGACCGCCAAGACGATCGCCGGCGTGCGCGTGGCCCTGGTGGCCAAGGACGGCGAAGACCTGGCCGTGGCCAAGACCGACGCCGACGGCCGTGCCCGCTTCGCCCACGCCTTGCTCGAGGGCGACGGCGCGGCCCGGGCCAAGATGGTCATGGCCTATGGCGACCAGGGCGACCTGGCGGTGCTGGACCTGGACCGCTCGCCGGTCGACCTGTCCAAGCAGGGCGTCGGCGGCCGCACCGAGTCCGACGGCGGCCGGGCGCTCAGCACCGACATCGACGGCTATCTCTACGCCGACCGCGGCATCTATCGTCCGGGCGAGACCGTGCACTTGACGGCCATGGTCCGCGACCGGCTGGCCAAGGCGGTCAATGACCGCAAGGGCTACATCCTCGTGAAGCGGCCGTCGGGCGTGGAGTTCAAGCGCTACGCCTTCAGCCGCGCCGACGCCGGCGCCGTGCTGGCCGACATCGCCCTGCCCCGCAGCGCCCCGCGCGGTCGCTGGACGGCGGTGCTGAAGATGGAGGGCGTCGAGGCCGATTCCGGTTCGCTGAGCTTCAGCGTCGAGGACTTCGCGCCGCAAAGGCTGGCGGTAACGGCGACGGGCCAGGAGTCCGTGCCGGTCGCGGCCGGCCAGGAGCGCAAGATCGACGTCTCGGCCCGCTTCCTCTACGGCGCGCCGGGCGCGGGCCTGCAGACCCAGGGCGAGGCGCGGCTGCGGCTCGACACCGATCCCTTCCCGCAGTTCAAGGACTACCAGTGGGGCGACGACCTGACGCCCTTCGACGAGAAGTTCATCGAGCTGGGCACCACCGTCACCGACGGCGATGGCCACGCGATCCTCAATCTCGGCACCACCGAAGCCGGCGACACCGTCCAGCCGCTGGTGGCGGCGGTGACCGCCTCG
This sequence comes from Caulobacter sp., assembly GCA_017744495.1. Lineage (GTDB taxonomy): Bacteria > Pseudomonadota > Alphaproteobacteria > Caulobacterales > Caulobacteraceae > Caulobacter. Next base: position 5,624 of record JAGIBE010000210.1, read on the forward strand.
GTGTTCGAGCCCGGCGGTCGTCCGGTCCGCGAGGGGCTGGAGCTGAAGGTGCGCGGGAAGCCAGTCTATTATGGCGTCAAGGTCGAGCAGGGCGACGCCGGGCGCGGCGATCCGCCGGTCAGCCTGGAGATGATCGCGGTCAACGCCGCCGGGACCCGCATCGCCTCGACGGCGACCTACACCCTGATCAGCGAGAACTGGAACTACGACTGGTTCCAGCAGGACGGCCGCTGGCAATGGCGGCGCACCAGCCGTGACGCGGTGGTGGCCAAGGCCACCGTGAACATCGGCGCTGGGACGCCCGCGCGCTTCAACCGGCGCCTGGGCTGGGGCGACTATCGTCTGGTCGTCGAGGGGCCGGACGGCGCCAAGACGGTGACCAAGTTCTCGTCGGGCTGGGGTTCGCCGGCCAAGGAAGGGGAGGCCCCCGACTTCGTCCGGGTCAGCGCCGGGACCAAGGCCTACGCCCAGGGCGACACGGTGGAGATCACCCTGAAGTCGCCCTATGCCGGCCAAGCCCAGGTGGCGGTGGCCACCGACCGGCTGATCGACTTCAAGACCCTCAGCGTCGGCGAGAACGGCACGACCGTGCGCCTGAAGACCTCGGCCGCCTGGGGCGGCGGGGCCTATGTGATGGTCACGGTCATCCAGCCGCGCGACCCGGTCAGCTCGCCCAAGCCCAAGCGGGCGCTGGGCCTGACCTATGTCCCCCTGGACCCCAAGGGCCGCAAGCTGACGGTCGACATCGGCACGCCGCAGAAGCTGGACTCCAAGGCCCCGGTCGAGGTGCCGATCAAGGTCCAGGGCCTGGGCTTCGGCCAGAAGGCCAAGGTGACGATCGCGGCGGTGGACGAGGGCATCCTGCGCCTGACCCGCCAGGACAGCCCCGACCCGGCCAAGTGGTACTTCGGCAAGCGGGCCCTGACCCTGAACTATCGCGACGACTACGGTCGCCTGCTCGACCCGAACATGGGCGCGCCGGCCAACGTCAACTTCGGCGCCGACGAGCTGGGCGGCGAGGGACTGACGGTGACGCCGATCAAGACCGTGGCCCTGTGGTCCGGCGTGGTCGAAACGGGTCTGGACGGCAAGGCCGTGGTCAAGCTCCCGGCGGCCGACTTCAACGGCGAGCTGCGGATCATGGCCGTGGCCTGGACCGACAACGCCGTCGGCTCCGGCTCCAAGCCGTTGACCGTACGCCAGCCGGTGGTGGCCGACCTGAACCTGCCGCGCTTCCTCGCCCCAGGTGACAAGCCGATGGCGACGCTCGAGCTGCACAATGTCGAGGGCAAGGCCGGGGCCTATACGGTGGAGGCCAACGCCAGCAACGGCATCGCCGTGGCCTTCAAGAAGGTCATCACCCTGGTGCTGGGCCAGCGGATCGCCGAGAAGATCCCGTTCCTGGCCCCGACCGTGACCGGGATCGGCAAGGTAGGCTTCAAGGTCGCCGGACCCGGCTTCCAGACGGCCAAGGACTATCCGATCCAGACACGCCTGGGCTGGGGCGACGTGGTGCGCACGACCACCGAACTGCAGCAGCCGGGCATGAGCTACACGCCGAACGCCCAGCTGCTGTCGGGCCTGGCGGCGGGCGACGTGACCCTGCAGGTCAGCTACTCGCCGTTCCGGGGCTTCGACCCCTCGGCGGTCGCGGTGGCCCTGCAGCGCTACCCGTACGGCTGCACCGAGCAGCTGGTCTCGACCGCCTATCCGCTGCTGTACGCCCAAAGCGTCTCCGGCGATCCCAAGCTCAAGCGCAATCCAGCCGTTCTGGCCGGGGCCGTGGGCAAGCTGCTGGATCGCCAGACCCTCGACGGCGCCTTCGGCCTGTGGCGAGTGGGCGACGGCGAGGCCGACGCCTGGCTCGGCGCCTACGCCACCGACTTCCTGGTCGAGGCCAAGGCGCAGGGGATCGCCGTGCCGGACGAGGCCATGGACAAGGCCTTGAACGCCATGCGCCAGATCAGCCGTCCCGACGGCTGGAGCTCGGTGTCCTACCGCCTGGAATATCCGGAGTGGTGGGGCCGCACGCCCGACGACTCCAAGAAGGCCACCGAGCGCATGCGCCGGCGGGCCTCGGCCTACGCCCTCTATGTGATGGCCAAGGCCGGTCGCGGCGATCTGGCCCGCCTGCGCTGGTGGCACGACGTGCAGATGAAGGACGAGGACCAGCCCCTGGCCAAGGCCCAGGTCGCCGCCGGCCTGGCCCTGATGGGCGACCAGGCCCGGGCCCGCTCGGCCATGCGCCAGGCGGTCAAGTCGCTGGGCTGGCGCGACGACAGCGACTGGTACCAGAGCCCGCTGCGCGACGTCGCGGCCGTGACCGCTCTCGCCGTCCAGGCCGGTCAGGGGGATGTCGCCCGCCAGCTGCAGGGCCGCCTGGAGAACGTGGTCAAGGATCCCGACGCCCTGAACACCCAGGAGCAGGCGGCGGTGCTGTCGGCGGCCTATCAGTTGCTGAAGGCGGCCGGTCCGATCACCATCGACGTGCAGGGCGCCAACGCGCTTCCGCCGGCCGGCGGGACCCCGCGCTGGGCGGTGGGCAAGCTGTCGGACGCCCACTTCACCAACAAGGGCAAGGGCGCCCTGTGGCGGACGGTCAGCGTGCGCGGCACGCCGGTCGCCGCGCCCGGGGCGGAGGCCAACGGCATCTCGGTCAGCAAGCGGCTGTTCTCGATGAACGGTGGAGCGATCGATACTAGCCAGATCCACCAGGGCGACCGGGTGATCGTGCTGGTGTCGGGCCGCTCGATGCAGGCCCGCTCGACGGCCCTGGTGGTCGACGACGCCCTGCCGGCCGGCTTCGAGATCGAGACCACGCTCGGCGCCGACGACGCCCAGAACGGGCCGTTCAAGTTCCTGGGCGAGCTGACCAATCCCGACGTCCAGGAAAGCCGCGACGACCGCTACATCGCCGCGCTGGACCTGGCCGGCGAGAAGCCGTTCGCCATGGCCTATGTGGCGCGGGCGGTGACGCCGGGCGAGTTCTTCCTGCCTGGAGCCGTGGCCAAGGACATGTACCGGCCCAGCCTGAACGCCCGATCGGGGGCGGGGCGCGTGTCGATCTCACCGGGAGGATAGGATCGAGACTTGCCCCCTACGGATCGCTTCGCGATCGTCTTCCCCATAGGGGGAAGAGGCGCGCCGACGTTTCCGTCCTCCGCCCCCTATGGGGGCGGACAGGCGACGAAGTCGCCAGGTGGGGGCAAGTGTTCGCCGTAAAGCGCTTCCGATGATCACCATCCCCCGCCTCACCCGCTTCCTGGTCGGCTTCCTCGCCGTGCAGGTCGTGCTCTTCGCGCTGAGCGCCGTGTTCCCGCCCGACATGGCCCGCGCCAAGCGTTCGTCGCCCGTGGTGCTGGACCATCGCGGCGCTTGGCTGCGCGCCCTGCCGGTCGAGGACGGGCGCTGGCGGGTGCGGGCCGACCTCCAGCGCACCGACAAGACCTTTCAAAAGCGCCTGATCGCCGTCGAGGACGCCCGCTTCCGGCGGCACCTGGGCGTCGATCCTCTGGCCCTGGTCCGGGCGATCGGTTCGGCGGTGGTGCATGGCCACGCGACCTCGGGCGCCTCGACCCTGACCATGCAGACCGCCCGCTTGCTGGAGCCTAGGCCACGTAACCTTGCTTCCAAGGCGATTGAGATGGTCCGTGCGGTGCAGCTGGAGGCCCGGCTGACCAAGGACGAGACCTTGGCCCTCTACCTGACCCTGGCCCCCTACGGCGGCAATCTGGAGGGGGTGCGGGCCGCCAGCCTCGCCTATTTCGGCCACGAGCCGACCAGCCTGACCGACGGCGAGCAGGCCCTGCTGATCGCCCTGCCGCAGTCGCCCGAGGCCCGCCGCCCCGACCGTCATCCCGAGGCCGCCCGCGCCGCCCGCCGCGCGGTGCTGGACAAGATGGTCCGCGCCCATGTCCTGACCGAAGCCGCCGCGTCGGAGGCCGACGCCGAGCCCCTGCCCAAGCGTTCGCCGTTCCCGACCCTGGCTTGGCACGCGGCCGGCGAGCTGGCCCTGGCCGCGCCGGCCGGCCAGCCCAGCGTGGTCTCGACCATCGACGCCGACCTCCAGACCCGGCTGGAGCCGATGGCCGCCGCCGTCGCCACCTCGCAGGGACCGGACGTCACCGCCGCCATCCTGGTGGTCGAGATCAAGGGCCGGGCGGTGCGGGCCCTGGTCGGCTCGGCCGGACGCGACCGGCCCGGCGGCTGGATCGACCTGACCCGCGCGGTGCGCTCGCCCGGTTCGGCCCTGAAGCCGTTCATCTACGCCTTCGCCTTCGACGATGGTGCGCTGGCGCCCGACACCCAGATCGACGACGCCGCCACCCGCTTCGCCGACTACCAGCCCGAGAACTTCGACCACGTCTTCCACGACAAGGTCACGGCCCGCGAGGCCCTGGCCTACTCCCTGAACGTGCCGGCCGTGGCCACCTTGGAGAAGATCGGCCCCGACGCCTTCGCCGCCCGGCTGGAGAGCGGCGGGGTGAAGCTGCTGCGGCCTGTCACGGCGCGTCGGGAGGGCTCGGGCCTGGCCCTGGCCCTGGGCGGGGCCGGGATCACCCCGCGCGACATGGCCGTGCTCTACGCGGCGCTCGGCGACGGCGGCGTGGCCAAGCCCCTGGCCTTCACAGAGGTCGAGGCCAGGCAGCGTGAGCACATGATCGGGACCCGCATCGTCCGGCCCGAGGCCGCCGCCCAGGTGCTGGACATCCTGCGCGAGGCGCCGGGCCCGCGCGGCCGCGCCCCTTCGGCCCTGACCAAGGGCGGGCCGACCATGGCCTTCAAGACCGGCACCTCGTACGGCTTCCGCGACGCCGTGGCGGCGGGGGTGGTCGGCGGCTACGCGATCATCGTCTGGACCGGCCGGGCCGACGGCGGCGCGCGGGGCGGTCTGACGGGACGCGAGGCGGCCCTGCCCCTGCTGTTCGACGTCGCCGACGTGATCGACGCCCCGACCATCGCGCCGAGGCCTATCGCCCCCAAGGCCGCCCCCGACGCCCTGCAGCGTCTGCAACAGGCGACCGAAGGCCCCCGCCTGATCTTCCCGCCCGACGGCGCCACGGTTCAGGTCGACAGCGTCGGCCCCGCCTCGCGCGGTCTGGTCATGGCGGCCGGCGGCGAGAACCTGACCTGGTACGTGGCCGGCGCGCCCCTGTCGGCCGACCCGGTCAGCGGCAAGGTGATCTGGCGCCCGGCCGCGCCGGGCTTCTACCGGCTGAAGGTCGTGGACAGTCAGGGGCGCGCGGCCTCGGCGAGGGTGCGGATCAAGGCTCCGGTCGGCTGAAGTTGCCATTTGGCATCTTTTCTCATATATTCGGCCATATAGGAGTGCAGCCTGTGACCCTCGTCACTCTGGTCGATACAGAGCCGAAAGCCTTTGCCCCCGAGCCGATCTCGGACGCGGAGGCCGTCGCGATGTTCCGCGCCGCGGTCAATCTGCTGAAGCTGTGGGGCGTGACCGACGACGAGGCCGCCGTGCTGCTGGACCAGCCGGTGCGGACCTATCGCCGCTGGAAGGCCGGCGACATCGGGCGGATCAATCGCGACGGCAAGGCGCGGCTGTCGAACCTGATGGGCATCCACAAGGCCCTACGGCTGATCTTTCAGGAGCCCCAGCGCGGCTATGCCTGGATCCAGGCCCCGAACGCCGCGTTCGGGGGGCGGTCGGCATTGCAGGTGATGCTGGGCGGCGAGCTGACCGACCTGATGCGCGTGCGCCGCTATCTGGACGCCGAGCGCGGGGCCTGGTGATTGACCCGGCCTCAGTTCCGCGCGCGCCGATCAGCTGGCGCGGCGCGGTCCGGATCATCCGCAGCGCCTGGCCGCCGATCGACCTGTTCGAGGACATCGCCGACCCGGCCGACTGGCCGCTGCTGATCGCCGCCGAGCAGAAGACCAATCCGCGCCTGATGGAGACCATCGGCGCGCTGGATCTCGTACCCCAGGACCGCTGGGTGGCGGGGGCGGGCGCCAGCTACCTGATGGCGCCGTTCACCCACGTTAGCCCCGATCGTCCCAGCCGGTTCAGCGCTGGGGCCTACGGGGTGCTCTATGTCGCCGATCGGTTCGAGGTCGCCCTGTCGGAGACGATCCACCACCACGGACTGTTCATGGCCGCCACCGCCCAGGCGCCGGGCTGGACCTCGCAGTTCCGCGAGCTAGTTCTGGACGTGCGGGGCGCGCTGCACGACCTGCGCGGCGGCGACGCGGGCTTTGCGCCGGCGCTCGGTCCCGATGACTACGGTCCCGGCCAGGCCCTAGGGGCTAGACTGCGCGCGGCCGGGTCGGAAGGCGTGGTCTATCCCAGCCAGCGCCACCCCGGCGGCCAGTGCGTGGGGCTGTTCTATCCCGACCTGGCCTCGAACCTCGTCCAGGGCCGGCATCTGGACTATCACTGGGACGGCGACCGCGTGGACCTGATCCGCGAGCCGGCCACGGGCAAGGTGTTCCGGGTGGCGACGCCGACGATCGGCGACGAGGCGACCTGATGTCCGAAATCGATTGGCTGAGCCATCTCCTGAGAATGATCGCTGTCACGGGCCAGCTGGAGGTCCGCTGCGCCTACGGCGCGCCGTGGCGCGTGGCCTGGCCCCGGTCCGCGACGCACGAGATCCCCTACCACGTCGTGCTCCGGGGGCGCGCCATCCTCGAGGACCCGGAAACGAAGACGACCAGGGAGTTGGTGGGCGGAGACATCGTGCTGTTGCCGCACGGATCGGCGCACGTGCTTCACGACGGCAGCGGGATCGCGCCCGGGCCGACCCATAACCGCATGGGCTCGGCCGGATGGCTGCTCAGCGCGAATGACGGTCCGGGCGAGCGCCTGGACATGTTGTGCGGCCGTTTTTCCATCGGGCCGCCCCATGATCGGCTGATGCGCGGCTACCTGCCCACGAACCTGGTGGTCCGGGCCATGGACGGCGACGAGGGCGCGGGGTCCGCCTCGAACCAGCTGGCGAGCCTCGTGGGGCTGATGCGGATGGAGTCCGCCAACGACAAGTTGGGCGGCGCGGCCATGCTCAACGCGCTCTCCTCGGCGCTCTTCACCGTGGTGCTGCGCGCCGCGAGCGAAGTCGACCAGGCGCCCGAAGGCTTGCTGGCCTTGGCCGGCCATCCCCGGTTGGCCCCGGCCATCTCGGCCATGTTCGCCGATCCGGCGCGGATCTGGACCCTGGCCGATCTGGCCGGTCTGTGCGGCATGTCCCGGGCCACCTTCATGCGGCGCTTCCAGGACACGCTGGGCCGGTCGGCCGCCGACCTCCTGACCGATATTCGGATGAGCCTGGCCGCCAACGCACTGAGGAAGCCGGAGGCCGGCACGGAGGTCGTGGCCGAGACGGTCGGGTATCAGTCCGTCTCGGCGTTCCGCCGCGTGTTCACCGAGCGGATGGGAATGACGCCGGGGCAGTGGCGCCGCCTGGCGCGCGAAGCTGGATAGGAGCCACCAGCCGCGCCAATCGCAAGGTGATCCTTTCGAGCATTTATTAGCGACAATCGCGTCTCGAAATCATCAGAGCGCGCGCCCAAAAGTGGGCTCGCAACCACCTGATGAGGGACGTCATGACCAACCCCGTTATTGAAACCATCCTGAGCCGCAGCGCGGCCAAGTATTACGACCCGTCCGCCCGCCTGAGCGACGACCAGATCCGCGAACTGGTGCGGATCGGCGCCAGCGCGCCGACGTCCTTCCACCTGCAGAACTGGCGGTTCATCGCCGTCCGCACGCCGGAAGCCAAGGCTCGCCTGCGCCCGATCGCCTGGGATCAGCCCGCGATCACCGACGCGGCCGTCACCTTCGTCATGGTGGGCCAATTGGCCGACGCCAGCACGATCCCGGCCCGTCTGGCGCCGGTGGTGGAGGCGGGCATCATGCCGGCGCACCTAGTGCCCGAGTGGGAAACGCCGGCGCGCGGTCTGTATGACGGCCAGCCGCAGCGCCAGCGGGACGAGGCGGTGCGCTCGGCCACCTTTGGAACCGCGGCGATCATCTATGCCGCCCGCTCCCTGGGCCTGGGATCGACTCCGATGATCGGCTTCGACGCCGACGCGGTGCACCGCGAGTTCGGCCTGGCCGAGGACGAGGTCCCGGTGATGCTGCTGTCGGTCGGCCCCGAACGTCCCGGCAACTGGCCGCAGAAGCCGCGCCTGCCGATCGCCGACGTCCTGCACTTCGCCTGACCACCCCAACGCTCAATCCCCCAAAGGAGACGATCCATGTCGAGAACCATCGCCGTGACGCCGGAAACCGTGCCGGCCGCTTCGCAGCCGACGCTCGGAGCCTTCACCAAGAACATCGGGTTCACCCCCAACATGATGACGGCCTTCGCGCAGAGCCCGATCGCCTTCAACGCGTGGGCGACGCTGCTCGGCGGCCTCAGCAAGGCGCTGGACGTGAAGACCCGCGACAGCATCGGCCTGGCGGTTTCCGAGGTGAACGGCTGCGACTACTGCCTGACCGTTCACAGCTTCACGGCCGAGCACATGGCCAAGCTGCCCGCCGACGAAATCATCCTGGCGCGGAAGGGCCACGCCAGCGACCCCAAGCGCGACGCAGCCGTCCAGTTCGCGCGCAAGGTCATCGTGACCCGAGGAAAGGTCAGCGACGCCGATCTAAAGGCCGTTCGCGATCTCGGCTATACGGACGCGAACATCATGGAGATCGTCGCGCTGGTGGCCATGTACTCGCTGACGAACTTCTTCAACAACGTGTTCGATCCCGAGCAGGACTTCCCGGCCGTCACCCCGGCCGGCGCGATCTGAGCGTGACGCGAAGGCCCAGATGCGCCCAGGAAGTCTGGGCATGCATCTGGGCCTTTGTCTGTTTGGCGGTCCGCGGCCTCAGCAAGGCCCGGCGAGCGCCTTCTGATAGTCCTCGAGGCTCGAAATCCCGACCTCCAGGTCCGTCACCAGGCCGTTGGACAGCGAATAGACCCAGCCGTGCACCGACAGGCTTTGGCCGCGCGCCCAGGCGTCCTGGACGAAGACGTCGGCGGCGACGTTGCGCACTTGGCGGGCCACGTTCAGCTCGCACAGGCGATTGAGCATCGCCTTCTCGTCGCCGATCGCCTCGAGCTCGTGCTTGTGCTCGGCATGGACCTCACGGATCGGGTGCAGCCAGTGATCGACCAGCCCACGCCGCTTGCCGTCGATGGCCGCCGCCACGCCGCCGCAGCCGTAGTGGCCGACGACCATGACATGCTTGACCTTCAGCACGTCGACCGCGAACTGGAGCACGCTGAGGTAGTTGGCGTCCTGCGGCGGGGCCAGGTTGGCGACGTTGCGGTGGACGAACAGCTCGCCCGGGTCCAGGCCGACGATCTCGTTGGCCGGCACGCGGCTGTCGCTGCAGCCGATCCACAGATATTCGGGGCTCTGCTGGCCTTCCAGGCGCTTGAAGAACTGGGGGTCGGCCTCGGTCTTGCGAATCGACCAGGCCAGATTGTTGCTCTTCAGGTCTTCAAGCATGGATGGCGTCCGGTTGTTGGTTGGGATGGGCCGCGGCGAAGGCCGGGTGCGCCAGGGCGCGGGCGGCTGCCGCGCGCAGGGCGGGGAACGGCGACAGGTCGGTCTTGAAACGCTCGGCGTTATAGACCTGTGGGACCAGGCAGCAATCCACCAGGCCGGGCGTGTCGCCGAAGGCGTAGTCGCCGCCGTGGGCGATGACCATCGCTTCCAAGGCCTCGAAGCCGTCGGTGATCCAGCGCTGAATCCAGGCCTCGCGGCCGGGCTCGTCGACGCCCAGGCCGGTCAGCGCCCTCAGGATGCGCAGGTTGTTCACCGGGTGGATGTCGCAGGCGATGATCTGGGCCATGGCCCGCGCGTGGGCGCGCGGGAGCGGATCGGCCGGCAGCAGGGCGGGCTCGGGGTAGGCCTCGTCCACCCATTCCAGGATCGCCAGGCTCTGGGTCAGCACCCGGCCGTCGACCTCCAGGGCCGGCACCAGTTTCTGCGGATTCAGGGCGGCGAAGGTCGGCGCCTGGTGTTGGTTGTCGATAAGGCTCACCGGCGCGGTCTCGTAGGCCAGGCCCTTCAGGTTCAGGCCGATCCGCACCCGATAGGCGGCGCTGGAGCGCCAGGCGCCGTGCAGGACGAGCGTCATCGCCGCGCTCCTAGGCCAGGGTGAAGGCCAGCGTGCCCACGCCCTCGACGGCGCCCTCGACGCGGTCGCCCCGGCCAATGGCGCCGACGCCCTCGGGCGTGCCGGTGAAGATCAGGTCGCCCGCCGCCAGGGTCCAAAGCTTGGAGGCCTCGGCGATGATCTCGGGGATGGTCCAGATCATGTCGGCGATCTGGCCGGCCTGGCGCGGCCGGCCGTTGACGGTCAGGGTGATCGCGCCGTCCGGCTTGGCGCGGTCGGCCGGGACGATGGCGCTGATCGGGGCGCTGGCGTCGAATCCCTTGGCCGCGTCCCAGGGATGGCTCTTGGCCTTGGCGACGGCCTGGAGGTCGCGGCGCGTCAGATCGACCCCGACGGCATAGCCGAACACGTGGGACAGGGCCTCCTCGACGGCGATGTTGGCGCCGCCCGATTTCAGGGCGACCACCAGCTCGATCTCGTGGTGCAGGTCGTGGGTGGCGACCGGGTAGGGGACCTTGTCGCCCAGGACCACGGCGTCGGCCGGCTTGGCGAAGAAGAACGGCGGGTCGCGGGTGTCGGCCCCCATCTCGCGGGCGTGGGCGGCGTAGTTGCGGCCGACACAGAGGATCCGGCGGACGGGGAAGACCGAGTCGCCCCCTTCGACCGGAACCGTGGATTGGGCGGGCGGGGGGAAGGCGAAGTGCGTCATGCCGCCTGATTAGACCCAAATCCGCGCCGCCAAAAGTCACCTTCGTCAGGACATGATCCTGCAACACGTCGGCCACGCGGCGCGTCTAAACGTTCTTTCACTTGCCCCGACCTGCGACGACAAGGCATGACGGGAAGGTAATTGTGGCGAAAACCCGCCACGTCGACGTCGAAGGGGCCTAGGACCGACGATGCTGATCATCGAGAACCTGACTCACGTCTACGCCAACGGCGTGAAGGCGCTCGACGAGGTCAGCCTGACCATACCCGCCGGCATGTACGGCCTGCTGGGCCCGAACGGGGCCGGCAAGTCGACCCTGATGCGCACCATCGCCACCCTGCAGGCCCCGACCTCGGGCCATATCCGCTTCGGCGACATCGACGTGCTCAAGTCGCCCGACCTCTTACGGCGCACCCTGGGCTACCTGCCGCAGGACTTCGGCGTCTATCCGCGCGTGTCGGCCTACGACATGCTCGACCACATGGCCGTGCTGAAGGGGATCGCCGACGCCAAGGACCGCAAGGCGGTGGTCGAGAGCCTGCTCACCCAGGTCAATCTGTGGGACGTGCGCAAGAAGGCCATCGCCGGCTTCTCGGGCGGCATGCGCCAGCGGTTCGGCATCGCCCAGGCCCTGATCGGCGACCCGCGCCTGATCATCGTCGATGAACCCACCGCCGGCCTCGACCCCGAGGAGCGCAACCGTTTCCTCAACCTGCTGGCCGAGATCGGCGAGAACGTGGTGGTGATCCTGTCGACCCACATCGTCGAGGACGTCTCGGACCTGTGCCCGGCCATGGCGATCATCTGCAACGGCAAGATCGTCAAGGAAGGCGCGCCCGCCGACCTGGTGCGCCAGCTGGACGGCCGCATCTGGAAGAAGGTCATCGACAAGGCCGAGCTCGAGGCGGCCAAGGATCGCCACCAGGTGATCTCGACACGCCTGCTGGGCGGCCGCACGGTGATCCATGTCCTGGCCGATCAGGATCCGGGGACCGGCTTCACGCCGGTCGAGGGCGGGTTGGAGGACGTCTACTTCTCCACCCTCTCCAACACCCGTCGCGCGGCCTGAGGGCGATCGAATGTTCGGCAAGATCGCGGGTTTCGAACTCCGCTACCAGCTGAAGTCGCCGGTCTTCTGGGTGGTGGCGGTCATCTTCTTCCTGCTGGCCTTCGCCATCACGACGGTCAGCAACATCTCGATCGGCCTTGGCCCTACCGATCATCGCAACGGCCCGTTCGCCCTGGCCCAGGCGAGCATCGTCTTCTCCCTGTTCTACATGTTCGTGACCACGGCCTTCGTGTCGAACGTGGTGGTGCGCGACGACGAAACGGGCTTTGGCCCTATCCTGCGGGCCACGCGCCTGACCAAGTTCGACTATCTGTACGGCCGCTTCACCGGCGCGCTGCTGGCGGCGGCGATCTCGTTCCTGGTCGTGCCGGCCGCCATCTGGATCGGCTCGCACATGCCCTGGGTCGACAGCGAGCTGCTGGGCCCCAACCGCTGGGACGCCTACCTCTTCGCCTACGTCGTGGTCGCCCTGCCCACCCTGATCCTGACCTCGACCATGTTCTTCGCCCTGGCCACGGTCACCCGGTCGATGATGTGGACCTATGTCGGGGTGATCGCCTTCCTGGTGATCTGGGTGGTGGCGAACATCGCCCTGGGCAAGCCGGAGTTCGAGCATACTGTGGCCCTTTGGGAGCCGCTGGGCGGCTCGGCCTACGGCCTGGTCAGCAAGTACTGGACCGTCAGCGAGCGCAACACGATCGTCCCGCCCCTGAGCGGGGTGCTGCTGTTCAATCGCGTCTTCGTCCTGGCCCTGTCGGCCGCCTTCCTGGTGGCGGCTCATTTCGGTTTCCGCCTGCAGTCTCCTGCGTTGTCGGGCAAGGCGCGCAAGGCCCGTCGTCGGCAGAAGCGAGCGGAAGCGGCGGCTGAAGCCCCTCCGGCCATCCTGGCGGCTCCGGTCGAACCCCGCTTCGACGGAGGCTGGGCCTGGGCCCAGCTCGTCGCCCGCACCCGGCTGGACATGGGCCAGGTGTTCAAGAGCCCGGCCTATTTCGTGCTGCTGGCCCTGGGCCTGTTCAATGCCGCCGGCTCGTTGTGGTTCGCCACCGACGACACCGGCTACGGCGGCTCGATCTATCCGCTGACCCGGATGCTGCTGAACCCGCTGATCGGCTCTTTCACCCTGATCCCGGTGATCATCTCGATCTACTACGCCGGCGAGCTGGTCTGGCGCGAGCGCGACCGCAAGACCCACGAGATCATCGACTCCACGCCTGTCGCCGACTGGGCGTTCGTGGCGCCCAAGGTGGCGGCGATCTCGCTGGTGCTGATCTCGACCCTGCTGGTCAGCGTACTGGCGGCCGTGATCAGCCAGATGGCCCACGGCTATCTCGGCTTCGAGTTCGACAAGTACCTCTTGTGGTACGTCATGCCGATGTCGGTGAACCTGGTGCTGACAGCGGTGCTGGCAGTGTTCCTGCAGGTGCTGGCCCCGCACAAGTTCGTCGGCTGGGGCCTGATGGTGCTCTACATCGTCGCCGGCATGACGTTCTCCAATCTTGGCTTCGAGCACCGCCTCTACAATTATGGCGGCGGCGGACTGGTGGGGCCGATGGTTCCGACGTCCGACATCAACCGCCTGGGCAAGTTCTGGATCGGCGCCTGGTGGGTGCGGCTCTACTGGAGCGCCTTCGCCACGGGGTTGGTGGTGCTGGCCTACGCCCTCTGGCGGCGCGGGACGGAGACCCGGCTGTGGCCGCGCCTGCGTCGCCTGCCCTCGCGCCTGACCGGCAAGGCGGGCCTGACCTTCACGCTCGCCGCCGTGGTCTTCGTGGCCGCCGGCGTCTTCATCTACGTCAACACCAACGTCTGGAACCCCTACCGGACCCGGATCGACAACGAGAAGTGGCAGGCCGACTACGAGAAGACCCTGCTGGGCTTTGAGAGCACGCCCCAGCCGAAGATCGTGGCGATGAAGCTGGACGTGGATCTCTATCCTCACGATCCGCGCATCGACACCAAGGGCGTCTACACGCTGGAGAACCGCACCGGCCAGATCCTCAAGGAAATCCACGTCCGCTTCGACCGCGACCTGAAGGTCAAGGGCTTGTCGATCGAGGGCGCCCGCTCCAAGCAGACCTTCGACCGCTTCAACTATCGGATCTTCGCCTTCGACACGCCGATGAAGCCGGGCGAGCGGCGGATGATGAGCTTCATCACCGAGCGCGCCCAGAGGGGTTTCCGGAACCGGGGCGACGACACCCGCGTGGTCGATAATGGGACCTTCATCGACAACACCGAGATCGCGCCGATGCTGGGCATGAGCCGCGACGGCCTGCTGCAGGACCGCGCCAAGCGCCGCAAGTACGGCCTGCCGCCCGAACGCCGCATCCCCAAGCTGGGCGACATCGCGAGCCAGCAGTTCAACGGCCTGCGCCACGACGCCGACTTCGTGTCCTCCGACATCACGGTGACCACCGAGGCTGACCAGACGCCGATCGCGCCGGGCTACCAGGTTTCTGATCAGGTGCACGGCGGCCGTCGCACGGCCCGCTTCGTCACCGAGGCGCCGATCCTGCCCTACATGTCGATCCAGTCGGCCCGCTACGCCGTGGCCCGCGACCGCTACAAGGGCGTGGACCTGGCGATCTATTACGATCCGCACCATCCGTGGAACATCGCGCGAATGAAGACGGGGATGAAGGCCTCGCTCGACTACTACCAGGCCAATTTCAGCCCCTACCAGTTCCGCCAGCTGCGGTTCCAGGAGTTCCCCGGCTACGCCGACTTCGCCCAGTCGTTCGCCAATACGATCCCGTGGTCGGAGAACCTGTTCTTCATCGCCAAGTACGACGATCCCGAGAAGATCGACATGGTCACCTATGTCGGCGCCCACGAGATCGGCCACCAGTGGTGGGCCCACCAGGTGATCGGCGCCGATCAGCAGGGCGGCACCATGCTGAGCGAGACCTTCGCCCAGTACTCTGCCCTGATGGTGATGAAGCGGATGTACGGCGAGGCCCAGATCCGCAAGTTCCTGAAGTTCGAGCTGAACAGCTATCTGCGGGCCCGCGGCGGCGATCCTCTGGAGGAGCAGCCCCTGGCCCGCGTCGAGAACCAACCGTACATCCACTACCGCAAGGGCTCGCTGGTCATGTACCGGCTGCAGCACGAGGTGGGCGAGGAAACGGTCAACCGCGCCCTGCGCAAGCTGATCGCCGACCACGCCTTCAAGGGCGCGCCCTATCCCACCACCCTGGACTTCCTGGCCGCCCTGCGCGCCGAAGTCCCCGCCGACAAGCAGGCCCTGATCACCGACCTGTTCGAGAAGATCACGCTCTACGATCTCAAGACCAAGACCGCGACGACGCGCAAGCTGCCCGACGGCCGCTTCGAGACCACCCTGACCATCGAGGCCAAGAAGCTCTATGCCCAGGGTCGGGGCCAGGAGACCGCCGCGCCGCTGGACGAGGTGATGGACGTCGGCCTGTTCGCGATGGAGCCGGGCAAGAAGGGCTTCGGCCCGGACAAGGTGCTGGCCTTCGAGCGCCGCCGGATCAAGTCGGGGACCCAGACCCTGACCTTCGTCACCAAGACCGCGCCCCGTAACGCCGGGATCGACCCTTACAACTTCGTCATCGACCGCAACGGCGACGACAACGTCGCCAAGGTCGAGATGCGGTGAGCGGGGATGCACCAGCTGCTGAAGGCTTGAGGCTGGACGCCGCGGCGCTGAACGCCTTCCTGGCCAAGGCCTTCCCGGAGGCCGGTCCGTATCTCCCAGAGGTGCTGGAGGCCGAGCCGGGACGGGTGCTGATGCGCCAGGCTTTCGCCAGCCGGGGCCTGCGGCCAGGCGGTCTGATCTCGGGGCCCACCCAGATGGGCATGGCCGACTCGGGGGCCTATGCGGTGATTCTGGCCCATATCGGCGAGGTGGCCATGGCGGTGACCTCGTCCCTGACCATCCACTTCCTGCGCGGGGCCAAGCCGGGCGACCTCTACGCCGAGGCGACCCTGCTCAAGCTGGGCCGGCGGATCGCCACGGTCGATGTGCTGATCTGGTCGGAATCGCGCGAGCGAGCCGCCGCCAGGGCGACGGTCGCCTACGCGATCCCTTAGACCAAGCTTAGTGCTTCTCGGCGGCCTTTTCGTTGGCCTTGGCGGTGTCCTTGCCGCTGTCGAAGCCGTTCTTCAGGCCTTCCGCCATGTTCAGGTGCTCCTGCACGGCCGGGGCCGTGGCGGCGGCGAAGGCCTTGATGGCGGCGGTGTCGCCGTCCTGGGCGTAGCGCTGCAGCAGGTTCAGGGCGGCCTGGTGGGCGTCGACCTGGTCGTCGGCGTACTTCTTGTCGAAGTCCTTGGCGTCGGCCTTGGTCAGGTCATCCAGCTTGTCCTGCAGGTCGGCGGGCAGGGCGGTCGGCGGGGTGATGGCCGCGCCCGAGGCGGCGATGGCGGCCTTCAGGTCCTCGGTGGTCTTGGTGTGGGCCTTTTCCATCTTGGCGGCGAACGCCTTGATCTCGGGATTGGTCGAGCGCTTGGCGGCCAGCTTGGCGGCCTCGATCTCGAACATGTCGCTGGCGGCGGCCTTGGCGACGAACACGTCGGCCTTGGTCTCGTCCGACGGGGTCGGGACGGTGGCGGCGGGGTTGGCGTCCGGCGTGGCGGCCTGTTCGGCCGGGGTGGCGGCGCCCTTGGTCTCGTCGGGTTTTTGGTTGCAGGCCGCGACGCTGAGGGCGGCGAACGCTGCGCCGATGATGAGAAGCTTGCGGGTCATGGCTTTCTTTCCCTGCGCGTTTTTCTAGAACGTTGATCGTCCGAGGCGCCGCGCTCGCGCCCGAGGTCTAGAAAACTTCACGTCGCCGTGATGGTTCCGTGAGCACGGAGGGGCGAAATGGAGAGGGTAGGCATGGGCCAAGCGCCGCTGAAGGACCTGCGGGTCATCGAGATGGGCTCCCTGATCGCCGGGCCCTTCTGCGGTCAGGTGCTGGGCGATTTCGGCGCCGAGGTGATCAAGCTGGAGGACCCCAAGGTCGGCGACCCGATGCGCCAATGGGGCCGCACCAAACCCAAGGGTCACTCGCCCTGGTGGCCGGTGATCGGCCGCAACAAGACCTCGGTGACCTTGGACCTGCGCACCCAGGAGGGCCGCGACATCGCCCGCGCCCTGATCGACACGGCCGACGTGGTGGTCGAGAACTTCCGCCCCGGGACGCTCGAGAAATGGGGCATGGGCTATGACGAACTCGCCAAGACCAATCCCGGCCTGGTGATGGCCCGGGTCTCCGGCTTCGGCCAGACCGGTCCCTATTCGCATCGCGCCGGCTACGCCCTGATCGGCGAGGCCATGGGCGGCCTTCGCCACATCACCGGCGAGGCCGACCGGCCGCCGGCCCGGGCGGGGATCTCGATCGGCGACAGCCTGGCCGGCCTCAACGCCGCGCTCGGGGTGATGATGGCCCTGCACGCTCGCGAGCGCACCGGCAAGGGCCAGGTGGTCGATGCGGCGATCTATGAGAGCGTGCTGACGGTGATGGAGAACCTGATCACCGAATACGACCTGTCGGGTTATGTCCGCGAGCGGTCAGGCGCGATCCTGCCCGGCATCGCCCCGTCCAACGTCTATCCCACCCGCGGCGGCGAGCTGATCCTGATCGGCGCCAACCAGGACACCCTGTTCAAGCGCCTGTGCGACGCCATGGGCCGGCCCGAACTGGCCACTGACGAACGCTACCGAGACCATGCGGCCCGGGGTGTCAACCAGGCCCAGCTGGACGCCACGATCGGCGGCTGGACCGTAGAACACGACATCGAGGAACTCCTGCCTTTGCTGGAGGACGCGGGCCTGGCCGTCGGCCGGGTCTATCGCGCGCCGGACATGCTGAAGGATCCGCAGTTCGCCGCCCGCGAGTCGATCGTCGAGGTCGCCCACCCGGTGTTCGGCAAGGTGAAGATGCAGAATGCCTTCCCGAGGCTGTCCGAGACGCCGGGCGGCGTCCGCTGGCCGGGCCCGGCCCTGGGCGAGCACACCGAGGCGGTGTTGCGCGACGTGGCCAAGCTGTCGGACGAGGCGATCGCCGGCCTGCGGGCCAAAGGGGTGATCTGATGGCGACCTACACTGGCGGCTGCCTGTGCGGCGGTCTTCGCTATGAGGCGCGGGGCGCGCCGCTGTACATGGGCCACTGCTATTGCGGCGACTGCCGCAAGGCCTCGGGCTCGGGCTTCATTCCGTTCATGGCCTTCGCCGCCAGCGACCTGACCTTCAGTGGTCCGACTCGGACCTTCGAGTCCGTCTCGGCGCGCGGCACGCCCGCCATCCGCAACACCTGCCCGGTCTGCGCCAGCCTGGTGTTCGGCGGGCCGGTGGGCGAGACCGACTCCCACACGATCTATGCCGGCTCGCTGGACGATGCGACGACGTTCCGGCCGACCGTGGCGATCTTCGTCAAGGGCAGGCCGGACTGGGCGGTGGTTCCGGAAGGGCTGGAGCAGTTCGAGGGGCTGCCGGGGTAGCGGCGGGGACATGCACTCATCCCCCTGTATTGGCGGCTTCGCGCTGAGTTCAGGGTGAGTGCGTGTCCCCCGTTTCGGCCGCTGAGTTCGGGGCTAGTTCTGTGGCGCTGTGGGTGAAGCAGGGGACACACACTCACCGCCAACTCCGCGGATCAGCCCGCAAAGCGGTGGAATGAGTGTGCGTCCCCGTCACTGCGGCGGACAAGTCGCTGAAATCCTGACGCTAAATCTTTATTCCCCGCACCCATTCGCGGTGGCCCCATAGTCATCTCACCTCGTCGCGGGGAAAGGGCGCATGGCCAGCGACCGATGCGGCGGCGGGGGGCGATCGAGCGGGACTGGGCTGGAGAGGGTTACTTCAGCGTGTCCGGGGACTTCCATCGTTGGGAAGCCCGCCCGCCGTCGGCGTCGGTGGGGATCGGCGTGTGCGTCTTTATGATCCGCGTCCCCCATCGCCGGACCTCGCCGGAAACGGCGAACCGGTTTCCCGGCTAGGCCTCAATAGGGCCGCCTACCGGGTCGCTGGCGGATAACGACCGCGCGGAGCGATCGGGCTTCGTCGAAACGGTAACAACATTCAGAACTCCGGACGTCGTCCGGCGCTCCGCAGCCCTTTCCACCAGCTCAGCGAGAGATCGCGTGAGGACAAGAGGTCGTGTCTGCCAAGCCCCCACTAGAGAAGGTAGTCCAAGGCCGGTGGGGAGTAATGATGCTCGACCTACCGCCCGGTCACCGACGCCAGCGCCCGGGCGATCTGGTGGACGTTGTAAGGCTTCCTCACGATCGGGGCGTCGAAGCCCATCGGGGCGGCCTTGTCGGCGTAGCCCGTGGCGAACACGAAGGGCCGGCCCTCGCGGCGCAGGACCTCCGCGACCGGAGCCACCGACTGGCCGTTGAGGTCGGCGTCCAGCACGGCGGCGTCGAAGGACAGCTCCAGCATCGACAGCGCTTCGGGCAATTCGGCGGCGCAGCCGACCACCTCGACGCCGGAGTCCTCGAGCCCCGCCTCCAGCTCCATGGCCAGCAGCAGGGAGTCCTCGACGATCAGCACTTTCAGGCCCGCGATGTCGCCGGCCTTGAAGCTGTCGTCGCCGCCGCCCACCGTCTCGACGATCCGTTCGTCGGGCGCGGCCTCGGGCAGGTCGGGCTCGGGTTCGTCGACCAGGGCGTCAGCGGCGGCGTGGATGCGGGCGGTGACGCCGCTGCGCTTGTATTCGACGGTCGCCCGACCGCCCAGTTCGCGGCCGACCACGTCCTCGATCAGGGTCATGCCGAAGCCGCGCACCTCCGGCGGGGTCGTCATCGGCCCGCCGGTTTCCAGCCATTCCAGATTGAAGCCGCCGCCCGGCGCCGCGCGCCACACTACCTCGACCCGGCCGCTTTCCACCGACAGCGAGCCGTACTTGACCGCGTTGACGGCCAGTTCGTGTAGGGTCAGCGACAGGGCCGCCGCCGCACGGGGCGTCAGGAAGAGCTCCGGTCCGTCCCAGCGGGTCTGGTTGGGGGCGAGGCCCCCCAGCTCGGCCGCCGCGATCCGGGCCAGGGTGGCGCCGCGCCAGCGGGCGGCGCTGAGCAGGTCATGGGCCGAACTCATCGCCTTGAGCCGGCCGTTGAAAGCCTTGAGGAAGCCGTCCAGAGACGAGGCCTTGCGGGCCGACTGACCAGCCACCGACTGGACGGCGGCCAAGATGTTCTTGATCCGGTGATCCAGCTCGATCACCAGGTTCTCGCGCTGCTCGTCGGCGTCGCGCCGTTCGGTGACGTCCTGGACCACGCCGATCAGTCGCAGCGGCTTGCCGGCCCCGTCCCGCACCAGCAGGCCGGCCACGCGGTTCCAGACCACCCGGTTGGGGTCCGACGACACGCGTCGGAACTCGACCTCGTAACGGCCCTGGGCTCGCAGCTGCGCCTCGACCTCGCCGCGGATCTCCTCGCGCTCGTCGGGATGGACGAATTCGTACAGGGCCTCGCCGCCCTCGGCGGGCGTGACGCCTTCAGGCAGCTCGGTGATGCCGGCCATCCGCGCGCTGACCCGGACCGTGTCGGCCGCAATGTCCCACACGAACTCGCCGAGGTGGGCGGCGTGCAGGGCCAGGGCGATGCGTTCGCTGTCCAGGGCGCGCTCGGCGACATTGCGGGCGGTCTCGGCGTCGTGCAGCAGCTCTTCCATGGCCAGAGCCGCGAGGTCGGCCAGGGCGTCGGCGAGGCCGGGATCGACGGCCGCGCGCGGGGCGGAGTCCTCGACGGTGAGCAGGCCGACGATCTCGCCCGCCGGGGTCTTCAGCGGCGCGCAGGCGAAGAAGCGGCTGTCGGCGCACCAGGGACGCAGCGGCTGGTCGGGATCGTCCGTCAGATCGTGGCTGGAGACTACGCCGGTCTCGCGCAACCGTTCGGAAAGACCGGCGGGGCGGGGCTCCTCGGTGTGGTCGAAACCGACCTTGGCCTTCAGGAAGACCCGGTCCTTGCCGATCAGGCGGATCGCCGCGCGGGGCGCGCCGAACAGTCGCGAGGCCAAGCGCACGATACGATCGAATCGCGGATCGTCGGGAGCGCCGTCGAAGGCGCGAAGGGCGTCGAGCGCGCGCAGGCGCCGCGCCTCCTGATCGTCCGCCAGCGTTCCGCCCGCATCGTCCATGATTCGACCATAGACCGGGTTCGCGCAGGGCGCGAGATCGATAAAGGCGAGGCTTCGGAGATCGCCTGTGGTGAAGCTCCAACCTTGAGGCTACAATGGAACTTGTCGCCTCGGCTTCGCGTTGTGCGGGCGCAGCTTCGCGCTGCCCGCCCCGAACAAGAACCCGAGCCGCGAACCGGAGATTCTCATGCCCGACAACAGCCTGAACCCCGCACTGAATGAAGCAAGCAAGGCGTCGTCGAACGCCGGCGCGGCCTTCGATCACGCCGAGCGCAGCTTCGGTGAAGCCGCCAGCGCCGCTCGCGCCAATCTGAGCGAGGCCGCGGCCTCGGCCAAGGCCAATCTGTCCGACGCCGCCAAGCGCATCGAGGCGTCGCTGACCCAGGGCCTGGAGACCCTGCGGGCCCAGACCCGCACCTACACCGACACGGCCAGCCAACAGGTCGATGAAGCCAGCCGCTATGTCAGCGAGCGCGTTCGCGAGCGCCCGATCACCGCCACCCTGGCCGGGCTCGGCGTCGGCGTCCTGCTGGGCCTGCTGCTGGCCGGAAACCGTAGCGGCCGCGACAAGTGATTTTTGGAAAGACTCTGACGACCCTGGCAGCGGCCGCGGCGATCGCCGCGGCCGCTGCTGTGAGCGTGGTCTCCGCCGCCTTCGCGCTGTTCGCGGTGCTGGCGCCGCATCTCGGCTCCGCCGGCGCGGCCGCCGTGGTCGCGGCCGTGGCCGCGGCGATCGTCGGGATCGCCGGCTTAGTTGCCGCGCTCAAGGCCGAGGATAGGGTGCATCACCATCAGACCGCCGGACCTGACGGTTTCGCCTTCGCCGAGAAGGCCATCGAGATGGTCAAGGAGCGTCCCATCCTGACAGTCAGCGCAGGCTTGGCGGCGGGGATCATCGCCTTCCGTAACCCGGCGTTGGCCGCGGTGGTGGCCAAGGCGCTTCTGGATTCGCAGAAGCCGCCGCCTCGCTAGCTGGTTTCGACAAGACGAGCTTTCCCCGCCTCTGGTTTTCTGGGCCTCCCCGCCCATCTTCCGGGGGCGTTTTGCCCTGGAGCGATCATGTTCAAACTCCCCGACCTCCCCTACGCCTATGAAGCCCTGGAGCCGACCATCTCGGCCAACACGCTTCATTTCCATCATGACAAGCATCACGCGGCCTATGTGAACGCGCTGAACGGCCTGCTGCCGGAAGGCGACGCGCGCTCGCTGGAAGCGATCATCAAGGAAGCCGGCCCCGGCAAGGTATTCAACAACGCCGCCCAGATCTGGAATCACCAGTTCTTCTGGGAGTGCATGAGCGCCGACAAGGCGGGTCCGGGCGCCGAGCTGTCGGCCGCCATCGCCGAAGCGTTCGGCGACCTGGCCGGCCTGAAGGAGAAGTTCGTCGCCGAGGGCGTCGGCCACTTCGGTTCGGGCTGGGTGTGGCTGGCCTATCAGGGCGGCAAGCTGGTGGTGCTCTCCACCCACGACGCCGACGACACCTTGACCAAGGACGGCACCACCCCGCTGCTGGTCTGCGACGTCTGGGAACACGCCTACTACCTGGACCATCAGAACAACCGGAAAGGTTTCCTGGAAGCCTGGTTCGACGTCCTGCCCAACTGGGCGTTCGCCGACGCCCAGTTCGCCGCGGCCAAGGGCCATGGGGCCGTCTGGACCTTTCCCCAATCCGCCTAAGCGGTCGGGAATCTCCTAGACCTTGAGCGGCGCGACTCCGGTCGCGCCGTTTTCATTTGGGCCTTTCGGAATGCAGCGTCGGGGCACGGACCAGGTCCGGAAGGTCACGAACTGGGTGCGCTCGAAGGCGAGAGCCGTGATGCGGATATCGACGTCGTCGACCTCGATCACGTTGAAGCTGGGCGGCACGCCTCGCTCGCGCACCGACAGAGTCCCCGATCCCACTGCCTGGGTGCAGCCGTCCGAGAACGGGTAGGGATGCACGAACGGCGCATGGATGTGGCCGGTCAGGACCAGGTCGACGCCCGCATGGGCGAAGGCCTGGGCGGCCGCCGTGCCGCCGTGCACCTTGGCCGTCATTGGGCCGCCGATCATCTCGATCAGGGGGTGGTGGCAGACCACGATCTTGAGGGCGTCGGGCGCCGCGCCCTTCAGGTCGGCGCAGACGTCCCGGACCTGACGACGCGACACCGCCCCCTTGGACCAGTTGGCTCGCAGCTGGAAGGCGCGGGCCGAGTTCAGGGTGACCACCGTGGCGCGGGGATCGTCCCAATCGCTGTTCATCCGCGCGCCGAACCGCTCCTCGTACCGCCGCCAGGGTGCGACCAGTCGGGTCAGGATCTCGCGCGGCCCGGCGAACGGCACATCGTGGTTGCCGGGCGAGACCAGGCGTGGTCCGGGCAGCCGGTCGAGCCAGGCCAGGGCGGCGTCGAATTCCTCAATCTTGCCGTCCTTGGTCAGGTCGCCGGCGGCGATCACCAGGTCGGGCGCTTCGGCATGGATGCGTTCGACGGCCGCCTCGACGGCGGGCTTGTGCTCGCCGCCGAAATGGATGTCGGAAACCTGGACCAGCTTGAGCGGTTTCATGGGGTGGACGATTGGGATGCCGGGACCAGGGCGCGGAAGGCCTTGGGGCGGAAGCGGATGCTGACGGTGTCGTCGAGCCGGGCCGGCTCGCCGTCGAAGATGGCGGGGATGCGGCCGCCGGCCCAGACCTTGCCGATCCGACACCGGCCGACACTGACCGAAGGGTCGTCGCGCCAGTCGCCCGTTACTGTCTTGACGCCCAGACGGAAGATGTCGAGGGCGCTGCTGGGGTCGAGGGCCGCGGCTTCCAGAGCCCGTTCGTCCTCATGAAGCGCCGTCGAGACCAGAGGGCACATCAGGGTCAAGGCCTCGGTCTTGCCCTTGGGGCGACCGTCCAGGACGTAGCGCAGCCGGCTTGAGAAGGCCCGGCGCAGGGCGCGGCGGGCCCGTAGCACGGCCAGGTCGGCTCGCCCGGCCCGCGCAGCCTCGCGAGCCTCGGCCCAGAGGGCTGGACTGCCGAGGATAGCGGCGACGAAGAATAGACGGCCATTGACCTCGCCCCCCGAGATCATCCGCTCCTGACCGCTCTTCAGGCAGTCAGCCATGGCGGTCTGCCATGGGACGACGCCGTACAGAGCGTGGGGCAGCATGTTCATCGTGCCGCCCGGCAGGGGGGCGACCATCGGGCCGTCAGGCCCGGCCATCTCGGCGGCGGCGCGAGCGGTGCCGTCGCCGGCCACCACCAGCAAGGCCTCGGGCTCGGCGTCGAGGGCCTCGCGCAGGCAGGTGTTCAGGTCCTTCTCGCCGGGCGCGTGCACCCGGCCCGTGACCCCGTGTTCGGCCAGGATGGCCTCGGCTTGGCCGGGGGCGTCCTTGCCCACCGAGCCGGACGCGATGTTGGTGACGACTTCCACACGCATGCGAAATTCCGTTTGGCGCTAAGGGCGCGGGGAGGTTCGAGACCAGAAACGGCGGCGCTTGAGCGCGGTTCCCGGAACCGTTGTCGCGGCGAGCTCGTTTGCCTGCTTGGGACAAGCTCGAACGGAGAGCCACGATGAACAAGACTTTGATCGCCCTCTTGGGCGTCGGCGTGCTGGCCAGCGCTTGCACCGCCACGGGCAACACGGAACGTAACGCCGCGGGCGGCGCGGCCCTGGGCGCCCTGGCGGGCGCGGTGGTCGGCAACAATGTCGGCGGCGGCAGCGCCACGACCGGCGCTTTGGTCGGCGCGGCGCTGGGCGGCACCGTCGGCGCCGTGAAAGGCTGCCGCGAAGACGGCGGCTGCGGTTCCACCAACGTCAATCGCCGTCAGTACTATGACGAGCGCGCCGGACGGTATTACTACTATGACTCGCGCAGCGGTCGTTACTACTGGGAAGACGGCAGCCCCCGTTAAGTCGGGCCTGGCCTGAAATCTTCAGAAAGGCGGTCGGCTCGCGTCGGCCGCCTTTTGCGCGCCGTGACGTCAGAGAGGGCAAACGATGAAGAAAGTCGGATTGGCGATCGTCGGCGTGGCGGTGCTGGGCGGTCTCGTGGCGGGATGCGCGACAAGCAATCCCTGGCCCAAGTCCAGGTCCCAGATCGTGAAGACGGCGCCCAGCTGCGAGGACTTCGCGGTGCAGATCTATTTCGAGGATAAGTCGGCCAAGCTGACCAACGAGGCGCGTTCAGTGCTCAAGGGCGCTGACGCCCTGGCCACGGGCTGCAAGGTCGCCTCGGTTCGGGTGGTCGGCTTGGCGGACGCCAAGGGCTTGCCCGAGGCCAGCCTGGCGATTTCCAAGCAGCGCGCCGATGTCGTGACCCGGGCCCTGGCGAAGATGGGTTACGGCAATGTCGAGTTCGACGTGGGCGCGGCTGGTGACGCCGGCGCCACCACCAGCGACGGCGAAGCGCGGCCCCTGCGGCGCCGCGCCGACATCCGGTTCGACCTGGACGGCAAGCTCTAGTCGCGGTCCTCCGCCCTTCCGCGCATCAAAAAAGGCGGATCCGCGAGGGTCCGCCTGAAGGGCAAAAGAGGGGGTGCGGAGGCGACAGGCTGGCTTTCACCAGCCTCAAGTCGGGGGGGCGTCGCCGCCTCCGCAAATCGAAAACGTGGCTCCCCCGACAGGGTTCCCGCCATCCGAAACTTTTTTCGCCTTTTCCGCGATTATTTTTTCGGGACTCTTGAGAAGCCCATTCAGGCGGGGCCCGCACGGAACGTCGCCCGCGACGAGACGTTGATTTTCCAGGAGGCCGTATGGCCTCGAACTGGGGAGCAACGTCGTGATCCGCACCTTTCAGACCGAACATGGTGGACTGGCCTTCGAAAGCGCGCCGACGCGGCGGCAGAAGGCTCGACGCAATCGCCTGACGGCGTTGGTGGTGATCGCCGCGGTGGCGGCGTCGGCGGGGCTTCTCCAGCACTTCAATGACAACCTGGCTCCAGGCGGTCCGGCGACGTCCGGCGCGGGAGCCTATTACGCCGCCCGATAAGGAGGCTCCCAATGCCCGCCGACCTCGAACAACATCATCCCGCCGTCAACGCCACCCGCGCTCGTCAAGGCCGTTGGGGCAAGCACGTCTTCTGGGTCCTTATCATTTCGACCGTTCTGGCCGCCGCCGCCCTGTTCGGCGCATGGGGTATGCGCTCGGGTGACATCGCCAGCGTGGAGCATACGCGTGGCGCGACCACTCAGGGCGAAGCCCAGCAGTACTCGACCGAGCAGGCGCCGGTGAAGCAGACGCCGGCCGGCTGACCTGCTTCGAACGGGTGGCGCGAGGCGCCGCAAAGAAAAAGGCCCCGGTGAAAGCCGGGGCCTTGATCGTTTGGAGCCTGACGAGGATCAGGCCGCCTTCTGGGTCCGGCGCGGATGGAAGAACAGCGCTTGGCCGATCGCCGCCTTCACGGTCTCCGGTTGGAAGGGCTTGGTGATCAGGAAAGTCGGCTCCGGACGCTCGCCGGTCAGCAGGCGCTCGGGGAATGCGGTGATGAAGATCACCGGGACATCCAGGCGAGCCAGGATGTCCTTGACCGCGTCGATACCCGACGAGCCGTCGGCCAACTGGATATCGGCCAGCACCAGTCCGGGCGTGCGGCGGGACACCGCGTCGACCGCCTCGCCGCGGGTGGCGGCGATATCGATCACGTCATGGCCCAGTTCGCGGACCAGGGCTTCGATGTCGGCGGCGATCACCGGCTCGTCCTCGATGATCAGGACCTCCGTGGCCAGTTCGGCGTCGATCTCGGCCTGGGCCTCGGCGATCAGCCGTTCGACCTCGGCGAAGTCGCAATCGAGAATCTGCGACGCCTCGGTTGGCGTGAAGCCTTCCAGGGCGGTCAGCAGGAACGCCTGGCGTGAACGCGGGGCGATGCGCATCAGCCGCTGCGAGGCGTCGTCGGCGGCGTTGGACTGGTCGTCGCGTCGCGCTTCCAGCTGGGCGCCCGAGGACAGCCAGATGGCGTGGAACACGCGATACAAGGCGACGCGCGGCGACAGGTTGGCGTCCAGCGACCGCTCGCCGGCCGCCAGGGCCTCGAGCGCGACGCGGACATAGTGGTCGCCTGTGGTCTGGTCGCCGGTCAGGGCGCGCGCGTAGCGACGAACGTAGGGCAGGTGCGGCGCCAGCCGGGCAAGAAGACTCATGACCCCTCCCGTGTGAGTGTCTTCGGGTACAAAAAAGCCGGGGGTGCGGTGAAGCTACGCCGTTCGGCCATCCGAACATAAACGCAACCCCCGGACCCCGGTTCCATGGCAGGTTCCGAAGTCAGAAGATTTTTGCCATCATACGCTCAAGCTTGTGGAACCCCATACGGAATCCGACGTTGTCATCGAGCGTACTCTCATTCGGCCAAAGGGGGCGGGCGCCGCGCATCGCCGGCGTCGAGGACATGATCGAACACGTACCCATGGAAGATCACCGCAAAGGGGCGGCCGCGCTGGACGAAGCGCGGCTCCGTCAGCAGGCTATCGGCGTCAAGCTTCGTCAGATGTTCGACGAGGTTGTGAACGAGCCGGTCCCCGACGAGTTTCTGGACATCCTGCGTAAGGCCGAGACGCCTTCGGGAGAGCGTTGAGCATGAGCGAAGCGCAAGTCGGCCGCTCGCCCTTCGACCCGGCCCGCGACGGGACCTTCAAGAAGGAACTCGTCACGCTCATTCCTCATTTGCGCGCCTTCGCCCGCACCTTGACGGGGGATCCCACCGCCGCTGACGACTTGGCGCAGGACGCCATGATGAAGGCTTGGGACGCCCGGGCCAGCTTCCAGCTGGGCACCAACATGAAGGCGTGGACCTTCATGATCCTGCGCAACCAGTTCTATTCCGAGAAGCGCCGGTCCTGGCGCCAGAGCCAGCTCGACCAGGAAGCGGCCGAACGCACTCTGGTGGCGGTCGATGACCCCGAGGCGCCGGTGGCCCTGGACGAGCTGCGGCTCAGCCTGGCGATGCTGCCGCCGGAACAGCGCGAAGCCTTGATCCTGGTTGGGGCCGGCGGCTTCGCCTACGAAGAGGCCGCCGAGATCTGCGGCTGCGCCGTGGGTACGGTGAAGAGCCGGGTCAGCCGCGCGCGGCGCGCCCTGCAGGCCATTCTCGAGGCCGGCGCCTATGACCGCGACGGCGCCGCCGCCGGCGACGCCATGTACGCCATCCTGGCCGACGCGGAGAGACTGAGCACCCTGCGGTGAAGCCTCTTCTCGGGCGAGGGGCCGGGGCGGTCGGATCCATCCGGGTCCGTCTGGCCGGCGCGCTGTTTCTCGCGCTCCTGCCTGTGCTGATCCTAGGCGTGCTGCAATCGGTGTTCGCCTTCAAGGCTGAGGCCGATTCGCGCCGTCAGAGCCTGGAACTGGCGGCCGGGCGCAGCGCCGCCATCGCTCGTGCTCGCATCGAGGCCGCCGGCGTCCTGCTCCAGACCCTGGGGCCGGGCTCGGTCGGGCTGGAATGCACCCAGCGGCTGGACACGGTGAGGGAGCGCCTGCCGGGCTACGCCAACCTGATCCGTTTCGACGCCTATGGCCGGGTGTCCTGCGCGGCCGGCACCACGCCGGCCGACCCCACCCGCGCCAACCGTCGCTGGTTCCAGCGCCTCGCCGCCGGCTCGCACATGGTGGTGGCCAGCATCCCGGGCGTGACCTATGCGGACGAGCCCGCGGTCCTGACGGCCGTACGGGCCGAGACGCGCGATGGCCGTTTCGACGGCGCGATGGCCGCCGTCCTGACCCTGTCGACCATCCAGCCCGAAACCGCCAACCGCTATCTGCCGGGCGGAGCTGACGTGGCCCTGGCCGACTCCGAGGGCCATGTCTTCGCGGCCACCAATCCGCGGGCGTTCGGCACGCCGTCCACGGCCTGGCGCGACCAGGCGGTCAAGAACGGCTCGGCCCTGTGGTCGGGCCGCGACGCCGACGATCGCTCGCGCGACTTTTCGGCCGCGCCCCTGGTCGGTCAGGAGGTGTTCGTCATCCTGTCGGCCAAGGCGCCTGGCATCGCCTCCTGGGCCTGGCTGAATCCGATGCTCCGCCTGTTGGCGCCGCTGCTGGCCTTCATCCTGGCCCTGGCGGCCGTGCTCTACGCCACCGAGCAGGCGGTCATCCGCTGGATCGTCTATCTGCGCCGGGTCGCGGCCATCTACGCGCGGGGTCGCTTCACCGTGCGTCCGCTGCAGGCCGAGCGCGCGCCGCCGGAGATCCGCGAACTGGCGGCCACCCTCGACGACATGGCCGCCGGCATCGTGGCTCGCGACGCCTCTCTGCGCGACAGCCTGGGCGAGAAGGACGCGCTGATGCGCGAGATCCATCATCGGGTGAAGAACAACCTGCAGATCATCTCCAGTCTGCTGAACATGCAGCAGCGAGCCTTGACCGATCCGGCCGCCCGCACGGCCCTGAACGACACCCGCCAGCGGATCACCGCCCTGGCCCAGATCTATCGCGCGCTCTACCAGGGTCCCGACCTCAAGCGCGTGGATCTGCGCCCGTTCCTGGAGGAGCTGACGGCCCTGCTGCTGGCTGGCGACATGTCGACCGGCGGTCCGATCCGCACCGAGGTCCACGCCGATCCGCTGGTCATCGATCCCGACCGCCTGGCGCCCCTGGCTCTGTTCGCGGTCGAGGCGATCACCAACGCCCAGAAGCACGCCCTGGCCGAGCGCGGCGGCACGCTGACGGTCGACTTCTTCGTGCGCGGGGAAGAGGCCGAGCTGGCCATCGGCGATGACGGTCCCGGCGCGCCCAAGGGGCCGGTCGAGGGGGTGGGCCGAACCCTGATGACGGCCTTCGCACGCCAGCTGCGCGGCAAACTCCTGTTCGAGGAGTCGCCGGCCGGCGGTCTGCTGGTGCGCCTGGTTTTCCCGACGCCGCAGGCCCCTTCGGTCGAGCCTGCGACGCCCGGAACCTAGCTGGGCCATCTACGTTCTTGTGGGGCAACAGCTCAGACGCCCTTTGGGCGATCACCGGAGAAGACCCATGCGTAAGTTCATCGTTCTGGCCGCGATCGCCGCCAGCCTCACCGTCGCCGCCTGCAACACCGTGGAAGGCGCCGGCAAGGACGTCTCGTCGGCCGGCCAGGCCGTCAGCGACACCGCCAAGGACGCCAAGTAGCGCTCTGACGGAAGGGCTGGAGTCGGTTCGGCCGGCTCCAGGGCGAAGCCCGCCGGTCCCGTGATCGGCGGGCTTTTCCGTGCCGATGCGATCGCGATTTTCTATTCTAGATTTTATTTCTTCAGTGCAACTTCAAGACGATTTCGCAACGTAGAACTATGCTTCGTGACAATCGGTTCGAACTGTTGCCACGGCGGTTACAAATCTCTTCGGAAACGAGGTTGAACCGATATTCGCCAGCCAAGCTGGGACTTCACCTTGGGAGCCTCCTTCCACGGATATGACTCCAACTTGCCGCGTCCGTCCTCAGCGCCGATCTTCGTCCACAGCGGCTGGCGGTGTTCCAGCACCTATGTTTGGCGCCGCTTCCGCGCCGTTCCCGGGGTGACCGCCTATTACGAGCCCTGGCATGAACAGCTCGCCACGCTGACGCCCGAACGGATCGCCAGCGAGCGACCTGAAACCAGCGGCCTACGCCACCCCACGGACGGCTTGCCCTATCTGTCGGAATTCTCCGACCTGCTGAAGCCCGGGGGCGGCGTCCACGGCTTTGAGACGCGCCTGGCCCTAGACGACTATCTGCTGTCGCCCGACCAGGAGGACGCCGGCCAGGCCGCCTATGTCGAGACCTTGATCGAAGCGGCGCGGCGCGAAGGCCGCACCCCGTTGCTGGCCTGCTGCCGGACCCTGGGGCGGATCGGCTGGTTGCGCCGGCGGTTCGGCGGCACCCACATCGTGCTGATCCGCGATCCCGTGCAGCAGTGGCGGTCGTTCTATTCGCTGCGCAAACGGCCCCGGCCGACCTATTTCGAGCTGTGCCAGTACGTGATCCTGTCCGAGATCGCCGGCGGCGAGGCCGGGGCGCGGCGGCTGGGCCTGACGGCGGGCAAAGGCGACCTGTTCGAGCGCATCCAGGCCGTGCGCAAACGCTTGAAGCAAGCTCCCGCTCGGACCTCGTTCGCCGCCTTCCTGGCCGTCTACGTGCTGTCCTACGTGTCGGCCCTGCCGCGCGCCGATTTGGTCATCGATGTTGACCGCCTGGGCGACGACCCGCAGTACGCCAAGACCATGGCCACCGCGATCGAGGTTCTGACCGGGGTGAAGCTGGATTTCAGCGATTGCCGCACGCCGCCGCCGCATGCCGGCAAGCTGGCGGTCGACTATCGCAAGGAAGCCGTGGAGATGATCGAGGCGCTGGACCTGAGCGCGGCGATCACGGCGCCGGGGCCGGTCCAGACCCTCTATCGCAAGCTGGCCAAGGCGCTGCCCGATCGCGAGCCGGAGACGGTCTGGGCGCGGATGCTGGCCTTCTGGCGCGAGCGGGGCGCCAAGCTGGGCATGGTCGAGGCCTGACGACCTGAGAGGGCCGGCCTCAGGCCGCGGCGCGGGTGAACAGTCCCACGCGGCCGGCGATCGCCCGCACCGACCCGCTGACGCCTTCGAGGGACTCGCCGCTGCCGACCAGCAGCACGCCGTCGTCCTCCAGCCGGGCGGCCAGGCTGTCGATCACCCGGCCGTGCAGGCTGGGGTCCAGGCCCGGCAGGACGTTGCGCAGCAGGATGACGTCGAACTTGCCCATCGAGGACAGGTCGGCAAGCAGATTGATCCGCCGCCAGCGCACCGCCTGGCGGATGCGCGGGCTGATGGCCCACATCTCGTCCTGATTGTCGAAATGCTTGACCAGCAGGCGGATCGGCAGGCCGCGCTGGACCTCGAACTGGGTGTAGAGGCCGCTCTGGGCCTTTTCCAGGCAGCGGTCGGAGAGGTCCGAGCCGAAGAACTCGAACCGCGCGCCCGGTTCCAGATCGACCGATTCGGCGGCGGTCATGGCCAGGGAATAGACCTCCTGGCCGGTCGAGCAGGCCGCGCTCCAGATGCGGATCGGCCGCTTGCGGACCAGTTTGGACAGGGTCGGCAGCAGTTCGTCGCGCAGCTGGGCGAAGACCTCGCGGTCGCGGAAGAAGGCGGTCTCGTTCAGGGTCAGGGCCTCGACGACGGCCCAGATCAGCCGCTCGTCCCGGGTGGCGCGCAGGGCCGCGATCATCGCCTCGATCGAGTCGAAACCCTCGCGGCGGGCCAGCGGATTGAGCCGGCTCTCGACCAGATAGGCCTTGTCGCTCTCGATGCGCAGGCCGGCGCGCTGGCGGGCCAGGGCGGCCAGCAGGTCCATGTCCTCGGGCGTCACAGCAGACCCGCCTCGGCGAACTTCGCCGCGATGATGTCGCCGTCGAACGGCTTCATGATGTACTCGTCCGCGCCGGCGTCCAGCGCCTCGCGGATGGCCTCGATCCTGTTCTCGACGGTGCAGAAGACCACGGTCGGACCCTTGCCGCCCGGTTCCTGGCGCAGATGGCGCAGGAACTCGATCCCGTTCATCACCGGCATGTTCCAATCCAGGAGCACGGCGTCAGGCATCGCCGCCCGACACCAGGCCAGGGCTTCCACGCCATCGGCGGCCTCGGCGATCTCGAAGCCTATGTCTTCCAGGACGCGCCGGGCGACTTTGCGGATCACCCGGCTGTCGTCGACGACGAGACAGGTCTTCACGGCACGCTCCACTCCAATCCCCGCAGCTTGCGGCCCAGGATGTTAAGGAGCGGTGACGGCGGCCGTGATCTTGGGCGTTTTGTCGCGGGAAAAGCGCTGGAGGTCGGGGAACTCCGTTGTCGCCCGTGGCGGGCAAAAGAAAACGGCGGCCGGATCGCTCCGGCCGCCGTCTCTAAGCTCTAATCTTCGCTATGCGGCGAAGCTTAGTCCTTGGTGGCCCGCTCGCGCAGGGCCGCGCCCAGGATGTCGCCCAGCGA
>JAGIBE010000211.1 GCA_017744495.1 Caulobacter sp.
GGGCATGCGCGTCGGCGAGGTCGCCCCGCACCTGGCCCACGCCCAGCGCCGCCAGCGCCGGCGAATGGCTGCGCTGGAAGCTGATGACGTCGTGCCCACGCTCGCGCAGGCCGCGGCACAACGCCTGGCCGAGGAATCCGCCGCCGCCGGTGACCAGGATCTTCATGCATTCGCTCCCAGCTGGGTGGCGGCCCAGGCGGCCAGCTTCTCGCGGCCGATCTTGGCGTTGTGGCGGATGTCGACGGGGAATCCGGGATGGAGCAGAAACCTGTGCACGCGCGCGGCGTGCGGATGGCGCGTGCCAATCATGCGCAGCTCGGCCTCGATCCGCTCGAACGCGGCGGCCGGCACGCCGTCGGCCAGCTCGACGCACAGCACGGGTTGCTGCGCGCCCGCGGCCCCGCCGATGCCGACCAGCGCGGTGCGCCGGACCTGCGGATGCACGTTGAACACCGGCTCGACCTGCTCGGTGTAGAGCGGGCCGTCGACGGCCTCCACGC
>JAGIBE010000212.1 GCA_017744495.1 Caulobacter sp.
GGCGTCGAACACGTCCAGGGCGTCGATCTTCTCGCCCGCGCCGAGGAACTTGATCGGCAGGCCGGTGACGTGGCGCATCGACAGGGCCGCGCCGCCGCGGCCGTCGCCGTCGGCGCGGGTCAGGATCAGGCCGGTCAGCGGCAGGCGCTCGTGGAAGGCCTTGGCCGTGCGTACGGCGTCCTGGCCGGTCAGGCTGTCGGCGACCAGCAGGGTCTCGGTCGGCGTGGCGATGCGGGCGATTTCCGCCGCCTCGCTCATCATCGCCTCGTCCAGAGTGGTGCGGCCGGCGGTGTCGAGGATCAGGACGTCGTAGCCGCCCAGCTTGGCGGCGGTCAGAGCGCGCTTGGCGATGTCGGCGGCGGCCTGGCCGGGGACGATCGGCAGGCTCTCGACCTCGACCTGCTTGGCCAGCATGGCCAGCTGTTCCATGGCGGCCGGGCGGCGGGTGTCGAGCGAGGCGACCAGCACCTTCTTGCGCTCGACCTTGTTCAGCCGCAGGGCCAGCTTGCCGGTCGTGGTGGTCTTGCCCGAGCCCTGCAGGCCGGCCATCAGGATCACCGACGGCGGGTTCAGCGCCAGGTTCAGGCCGGTGGCGACCTCGCCGCCCAGCATGTCGACCAAGCCGTCATAGACGATCTTGACCACCTGGTCGGCCGGTTTCACGGACCGGATCACCGCTTCGCCAGAAGCGCTTTCCTTGGCCTTGCTGATGAAGTCCTTGACCACCGGCAGGGCGACGTCGGCTTCCAGCAGGGCGACGCGAACCTCGCGCAGCGCCTCGTCGATGTCCTTTTCGGACAGCACGCCGCGACCGCCGAGGCGGTCGAACACGCCTGAAAGTCGCTCTGTAAGGCCGTCGAACATGCGGAACTCACGTTAAAACCAGTGACCAAACGCGATCAGCCCCCGTGGACGATCACGTCGACGGGGGTCCTCGCCGTCCTCGTCCGGATGGATCCTGCGCTAACAGGCCGGGGTCGTGACGGTGGAGGCGCTGCTGATAAAGCGCCGGAAGCGCGCGCTTATGCACGAAAGGGGGCGGGGAGTCAAAGCTTGGGCCGGACAGGGGGTTGAAGGTCAAGGTTGCTTGGCTCTTGATATGAATCCTAAAAGTTGTGATACGAGATATATGCTCCCATAGAGAGCATTTGCCTCGACGGACAACCCGTCACGGCGGGTCACAATAAAGGGAGGACTCCATGTCCAAGATCTTCAATCTCATCGGCGCGGCCGCCACGGCCCTCGCGGGCGTCGGCTCGACACTGGTGCTGGGCGCGGCTTCGCCGGCCGCCGCCGCCACCGGCTTCCAGAACACCTGCTCCAACATCTCGTTCGGCTATAACGCCGCCAGCCAAGCCACGGTAAACGCCATGTGCTTGCGCGCGGACGGCTCGGCGACCGGCTCGTCGCTGGTGCTGACAGGCATCAGCAACGAGAACGGCACGCTCAAGCAAGGCGGCGGCGACAGCACCTTCCAGAAGAGCTGCGGCAACATCCAGATCACCGCCAACGCCCAGGGCGCCACCTTGTCGGCCCTGTGCCGCAACAGCGGAGGCGGCAGCAACGCCACCAGCCTCCCGCTGAACAATATCGGCAACAACAACGGTCGCCTGACCTACTGATTTCGATCGCTTGGTTTCGGCCGGGGCCTTCGGTCCCGGTCCGGGCCGCTTTAGCCCCGCAGCTCCAGCCCGTTGCCCTCGGGATCGGACAGGTAGAGCGATGTCGCCTCGCCGGTCGAGCCGTAGCGCTCTCCGATGTCGCCCACCGCCACGCCGTGCGCCTCCAGGTGGGCGCGGACCTCCTCGACGTCGAAGTCGACCACTCGCAGGCACAGGTGATCCATGTTGTGGCCGTCCACGCCCGGCGCGGCGCCGCCCATCCGGCCCAGGCGGCCGGCGACGTCGACCAGGTCGATCAGCTGGGCGCCGGCCCGCAGCTGGACCAGGCCGATGGCGTCCTGGCGGCGCTCAACCGCGCAGCCCAGCACCTGCGTGTAGAAGCGTTCCATCAGGGCGGGGTCGCGGGCGCGGATCACCACGTGGTCGATGCCGAGCAGGCGCATGGTCGTTTTCCTAGTCGGTCGGCCCTAATCGGTCGGCGAGGTGATGGTGGCGCCCGAGGCCTTCAGACGGTCGAGCACGCCGTTGGCGGGCAGCAGGAAAGCCAGGTCGATGACGGCGATGGTCACGCCGGGGCGATTCAGGGCTTCGTTCAAGGCGTCGGCCGACTGGCCGATCTGCTGAGCCAGGAGGCCGGGGCCGCCGGGCGTGCGCATGACGCAGCGCTGGATCGCCGAGCTCGAATAGCGCGCCCTCACGCTGGCCAGGTCGCCGTTGGCCCAGTCGGTCCCGATCGTGGTGTTGTGCGAGGCGTCGTATTCCAGTTCGGTCAGGGCGTCGTTCAGGCAGGCCAGGTTGCCCTCGTCCGACAGCTTGCCGGCGCTGGCGAGGATGGGACCCAGGCGGTACTGGCTCATGGCCTTGACCTTGACGCCCTTGGCCTTGGCCATGCGCTCGATGGTGCTGACCGGCTTGGCCTCCGACAGGCCCGCCGCCTGGCGGAAGTCCGACAGCAGGATAAAGCCCGCCACGGCCGGCTTCCAGTCCTTGTAGGGCACGGCGGTGCGCTGAGCCTGTTCGCGGGCGCTGACGAAGCGGGCCTTGAGGTCGGGCGGCAGGCGGTCCTCCAGCTTCTTGCCGAACGGCTGGCGCACCCCGCCGCCGCCCGTCAGGAAGAACTTGGTGATCTGTAGCGGTCCGACCGAGGCTTCGGGCGGCACGAGGACCAGACTGGCCTGGTCCAGGGCCCGGTCCAGGCGCGGGCTGTCCCACTTCAGCTGGTGCGGCAGGGGCGGGGCCGACCCGACGACGTAGAGCTTGGCCCCGCCCTTCTCGACAAGCCACAGGGCCGGCCCCGGCGGGCGAGCCACCACCCATAGTTCCTCGACGACGGCGCTGCCGGGGTCCTGGGGGAACAGCTGGACGGTCTGGGGCTGCGGGGTCTGGGCCGTTGCGGGGAAGGCCAGGGCGGTGAGGGCGAGGGCCGCGCCGCCGAGCAGCGCCGATATGCGTCGAACCATCACCGTCGTCGTCTCCCGAAGTCGGATACGAGAATAGGTACTCTAATGCCGTGGCGAAAGCGCGGCGGGCGGCAGATCGCGCAGGGTCTGGGCCAGCAGCCGGCCCTCGGCGCCCCGGCTGGAACCGGCGCGCCAGGCCACCACGATCTCCCGGCTGGAGTGGTCGGAATTCAGCGGACGGATGGTGACCGGCGCGTTCTGGGCCAGACCCGCCGCCACCGCCATCGACGGCAGGAACGACACGCCCAGGCCCGAGCCGATCATCTGCACCAGGGTGGGCAGGGAGGTGGCCGCGAAGCTCTCCTCGTCGCCGATCCCCGCGCCGCGCGGCGGTTCCAGCCCGCAGGCGGCCAGGGCGTGGTCGCGCAGGCAGTGGCCGTCCTCGAGCAGAATCATGTCGTCGCCGCGCAAGGTGTCGGGATCGACCCGGTCGAAGGCGGCCATGCGGTGATTGGCCGGGGCGGCGGCCAATAGTTCGTCGTCCTCGACGTGAGCCCAATCCAGGCCGGTCATGTCGTAGGGCAGGGCGATCAGGGCGGCGTCCAGCGAGCCCGCCTTCAAGGCGGCGATCAGCCGATGGGTCAGATCCTCGCGCAGATAGAGCTTCAGCTTGGGGAACTGGTCGCGCAGGGCCGGCAGAGCGCGGGGCAGCAGGTAGGGCGCGACGGTCGGGATCACCCCCAGACGGAACCGGCCCGCCAGGGGCTGGCCCGCGCCGCGCGCCGCCTGCACCAGATCCTCGGCCTGGGCGAGGATCGCCTCGGCCCGTCGCACGGCCTCCTGGCCGGCGGCGGTCAGGATCACGCCCGAACGGGCTCGATCGACCACCGGGGCGCCCAGGATCTTCTCCAACTCCTGGATGCCGGCCGACAGGGTCGGCTGGGTGACGTGGCAGGCCTCGGCCGCTCGGCTGAACGAGCCGTGCTCGGACAGGAGCTTCAGGTACTGCAGCTGGCGGAGGGTCGGAAGCATGGGTCTCTAGATAGGACGGATCTATCGATCTTCAAAACGCCATCGACGCAGCCTTCGACGCTCTTGCGGTCTGGCCGATAGGAAAAACCTATCCTGAGCAATGAAACAATCGATTGGCCCTATTTGCTGCGGCGCCGTAAGACCGTCGCTGCAATTCCTGCAGGAGAACTTCATGTCCTTGATCAACACCCAGATCAAACCCTTCACCGCCCAGGCTTATAAGAGCGGCAAGTTCGTCGAGGTCAGCGACGCCGACCTGAAGGGCAAGTGGTCCGTCGTGTTCTTCTACCCGGCCGACTTCACCTTCGTCTGCCCGACGGAGCTGGAGGACCTGGCCGACAACTACGCCACGTTCCAGCGCCTGGGCGTCGAGATCTACGCGGTGTCGACCGACACCCACTTCTCGCATAAGGCCTGGCACGACAGCTCGCCGGCGATCGGCAAGATCGACTATTTCATGGTCGGCGACCCGTCGGGCGTGATCACCAACAACTTCGAAGTGATGCGTCCGGGCGTCGGCCTGGCCGACCGCGGGACCTTCCTGATCGACCCGGAAGGCGTGATCCAGTTCACCGAGACGACCGCCGAAGGCATCGGCCGCAACGCCATCGAACTGCTGCGCAAGATCAAGGCCGCCCAGTACGTCGCGTCGCACCCGGGCGAAGTCTGCCCCGCCAAGTGGGAAGAGGGTGAAAAGACCCTGGCCCCGTCGCTCGACCTGGTCGGCAAGATCTAAGCCTACCCAAGTTCGTCGCGGTCCTCGGGGCCGCGACGGGGCTCGCCGCCGGTTTCGTCAGCCCACGAAGCCGGCGGCGTCGCCCGCCCCTAGACATTCCCGCGACGCGCTCCCCTCCCCTCGAGATCGCGCCGCCAAAGTCGGAGCCCCGCCATGTTGGACGATGGTCTGAAGACCCAGCTGAAAGCCTATCTGCAGAACCTGCGCCAGCCGATCGAGCTGGTCGCCTCGCTGGGCGAGGGCCAGGGTTCCAAGGACATGCTGGCTCTGCTCGAGGACGTCGCCTCGACCTCCGACAAGGTCAGCCTGAACATGGCCGGCGGCGACGCCCGCAAGCCCTCGTTCGCCATCGCCCGGGCCGACGGCTCGGCCGATGTCCGCTTCGCCGGCCTGCCGCTGGGCCACGAGTTCACCTCGCTGGTGCTGGCCCTGCTGCACGTGGGCGGCCACCCGCCCAAGTTCGACGCCGAGGTGCTGGACCAGGTCCGCGCCCTGGACGGCGAATTCCGCTTCGAAACCTATTTCTCGCAGAGCTGCCAGAACTGCCCGGACGTGGTCCAGGCGCTGAACACCATGGCCGCTCTGAACCCCAACATCAGCCACGTCGCCATCGACGGCGCCCTGTTCCAGGCCGAGGTCGAGGAGCGTCAGGTCATGGCCGTGCCGACCATCCTGCTGAACGGCCAGCCGTTCGGCCAGGGCCGCATGAGCCTGGAACAGATCCTGGCCAAGCTGGACACCGGCGCCGCCGACCGCGCCGCCGAGAAGATCAAGACCAAGGACGCGTTCGACGTTCTTGTTGTGGGTGGCGGCCCCGCTGGAGCCGCGGCGGCGATCTACGCCGCCCGCAAGGGCATCCGCACCGGCGTGGCGGCCGAGCGCTTCGGCGGCCAGGTGCTGGACACCATGGCCATCGAGAACTTCATCTCGGTGTCGCACACCGAGGGGCCGCGCCTGGCCGCCAACCTGGAACAGCACGTCAGGGACTATGACGTCGACATCATGAACCTGCAGAAGGCCGTGGGTCTGGTTCCGGCCAAGACCCCCGGCGGCCTGATCGAGGTCAAGCTGGAGAACGGCGCCAGCCTGAAGTCGCGCAGCGTGATCCTGGCCACCGGCGCCCGCTGGCGGAACATCAACGTGCCCGGCGAGGCCGAGTACAAGAACAGGGGCGTGGCCTACTGTCCGCACTGCGACGGCCCGCTGTTCAAGGGCAAGCGCGTGGCGGTGATCGGCGGCGGCAACAGCGGCGTCGAGGCGGCCATCGACCTGGCCGGCATCGTGGCCCACGTGACCCTGATCGAGTTCGACAGCCAACTGCGCGCCGACGCCGTTCTGCAGCGCAAGCTGGCCAGTCTGCCCAACGTCCGCATCGTCACCTCGGCCCTCACCACCGAGGTTCTGGGCGACGGGAACAAGGTCACCGGCCTGACCTACAAGGACCGCAACCACGACCAGGTCCACACGGTCGACCTCGAAGGCGTGTTCGTGCAGATCGGCCTGGTGCCCAACACCGAGTGGCTGAAGGACAGCGTGGCCCTGACCCAGCGCGGCGAGATCGAGGTCGACCATCGCGGCGAGACCTCGCTGCCCGGCGTGTTCGCCGCGGGCGACGCGACGACCACGCCCTACAAGCAGATCATCATCGCCATGGGCGAGGGCTCGAAGGCGGCCCTGTCGGCCTTCGATTACATGATCCGGCTTGATCCCGACGTGCCGGCCGAGCAGGAAGCCGCCTGACGAAGCCACATCCGTCGAAACCTTCGAAAGCCGCTGTGACAGCCGTCGCGGCGGCTTTCTTGCGTCCGGCGATGCGGCAATGCGCCTCTCGCCAAACGCGCGATCTTGACCTCGACAGCAATCTTGACCGCGGGCTATCCTGTTAACGAATGGGCAAATGATTCTGCGGGGCCAGGGGTCGAATCAACGCGATGGGCGTTGAATCCGCGGATCGTTAGAAGGTGGGCAAAATGAGGCTGCTGTCGAAGGGCGATCGCAACACCAAGGGCGGCGTCAAGCCGGTCATGCTGGCCGCCGAGAACGACCGTCCCGAGGGCGAGAGCGATCGCCTCGTCGAAACTACCCAGGCCATCGGCGTCCGGTACGAGACCATCCACGGCGGGCTGGACAGCATCAGCCGCGTGGTCGAGCACCTGCGCGCGATCGAGCCGCTGCTGTCGGAAATTCGCGCTCCGGTCGCCGAAGAGTTCGAAGCCCGTCGCGCCGAGCACGCCGAGCTGATCGCCCTGCGCGCCGCTCACGAGCAGGCCGCCCGCCAACTGGCCGCCGCCCAGGCCGAGGAGCGCGACCTGTCGGCCAAGCTGGCCGCCTCCGAGGCGGCGCTGGTCGAGTCGGAGGCCCGCCGTCAGTCGCTGGACGTCGCCCTCGAGGACAGCGCCCTGGAGATCGACCGCCTGCGCAACGGCCTGCAGCAGTCGGAGCTGAAGGTCGGCGGCCTGGAAGCCGCCCTGCGCGACGCCACCAGCCGCGCGGAGCATCTGGCGCAGGACGTCGAGACCCTGCGCGTCCAGACCCAGGATATCGACGCCCGCCGTGGCGAGGCCGAAGCCTTCCTGGCCGCCGCCAAGCAGCAGTCCGCCCTGCAGGTCGAAGAGCTGGGCACCCTGAAGAAGCGTCTCGAACAGGCCGGCGCCGACGTGGCCCGCCTGTCGCGCATCGAGACCGAACTGGAAGCCCAGGTCGCCGCTGAACGCGCCCGCGTCCTGGCCGCCGAGAACGCCCTGACCACGGTCCAGGCCGACAGCGCCCGTACGATCCGTGGCCTTGAGGCCCAGGTCGAATCGGGCCGCGCCGAGGTGCTGGCCCTGCAGACCCGTCTGGAGACCGCCACGGGCCGCGCCGACAAGCTGGAAGAGATGAACGGCCAGATCTCGGCCCGCCTCAACGACTCCAGCGCTCAGCAACAGGCCGTCGAGCGTCGGGCCGGCGACCTGAACGTCGCCCTGGAGCGCGCCCTGGAACGGGTCCGCAATCTGGAAGACGAGGTCGAGGATCTGCGCGGCCGGCACGCCGGCGTCGACACCGCCCGCGCCGCCGCGATCGAGCGCGCCGACCAGCTGGCCAAGACCGTCGGGGCCCACGAAAAGGCGCTCAAGCGCGCCGAGGAACGCGCCGCCCAGCTGCGCACGCGCTTCGAAGCCCTGCAGGCGTCGGAAGACGAGACCCGTCGCGTCCACGACGAGAAGATCGCCGAGCTGCAGACGGAGATCGAACGGCTCCGCTCAGAGGCCGCTCTGGCCGAAGGCGCCCTGGAATCGGCCCGTCGCGACCGTTCGCGCCTGCAGATGGCCCTGCTGGGCGCCACCAGCGACGACGTTCAAGCGGCCGGCTGAACCCTGCCCTACCGCACCGGCGTCGCGGTCTCGAGTTTGGGAACGGCGGCGGGGAGCGGCGTATCGGGCGCCAGTGACGCCTCCTCGCTCGACAGGCGGTCGAACACCGCCGGCGGCTGCTTGGCCAGCGAGTCCCTCAGCCGCTCCATCGGCGCCTGACTCTCCGTGACCCGGCCGCTCCTCGGGCGGTCGATGTCGAGCGTGAGCAGCAGGGAAATCACCAACAGGATGTAGAGGAACGCGGTCGCCCCGCGCCCCTCGGTCTTGTTCGCGCCCGCGAAGCCCAGCACGCCGGCCGAGGTGATCACATAGATGAACAGCACGAAGAACACCGCGCTCGGCACCCGGGCCAGGCGCGCGGCCTTCCGCGCGGCGTCGAGGTCGATCAGGTTGTTCATCGAGTCCAGATAGGCGCTGGAGAAATCCAGGCCCTTGATCGACGGCCAGGCGGCGCGCGTCGCCGTCCAAAGATCGGTCAGCATCTGGTCGTTCTTGGCCAGCAACGGCGGGACGTCCTTGATGTTCGCCTTGGCCAGGATGATGCGGTTGTCGGTATAATCCACCAGCATCTTGCTGATGCGGGCGCGATCGACGGGCTCCAGCATCTGGGTGCGCAGATAGGTCGTGCCGATGGCGTTGGCCTCCTGCACCACCAGCTGCCGCCGAGCCTCGAAGCGGTCCACGGCCAGCGAGAAGGTGAAGCCCATCAGCAGGGCCAGCAGGCCCAGGGTGGCCGAGACGATATAGGTGTCGCCGCCGTCATCGTCGTCCCCGGCGCGCTTGGCTTTCTTCGCCCTCGCGGCGACGCCGTTCAGCCATTCGCCGAGGGTCGAGGCCAGGAACATCGCGATCAGCAGAGCCAAGCCGACCTGCCAGGGCGCGGCGGTTTCCAGCCAGGTTCCGAAAGCGTCGATCATCGGGCGTTCCTCGGCGGGACGAAGTCGTCGCCGAGTTTTCGATGCGGAGCCGGTGTTCACCATGGGGCGAAACCCTGGAGCGCCTGGTTCTTCGCCCCGATTTTCTCCCGCGCCCGAGGGCGGAGCCCGCCTTGGACTTCGCCGGCGTCTTTAGGGCGCCTTGCCCGTTTCGACATAGGCCTTGAGACGGTCGAGCTGCTCGCCCAACACGCCGTCGACGCCCGGCGCGATCTTGTCGAGCCCGCCTCGCATATAGCCGCCGACGTCATAGGTCTGGGTCAGGGTGGTCTTGCCGTCCTTCTCCGCCAGGACCCAGCCCAGGTGGCCAGTCGCGCCGGACATCTGCAGCGGCCCCAGGGCGCCGTAAAGCCTGAGAGCTTGGCCGGGCTGGGCGTAGACCACGGTCATGTGCATCACCGAGCCGCCGTTCGGCAGCTTCTCGCAGAAACAGCCGCCGGCCATCGGGGCCAGGGACAGGTTGGCGGCCGAGCCCGACCAGGTGTGATCCTTGTTCCACCACTGCGACGGCTGGGCCAGGGCCGCGTAGACCTTGTCGGCCGGCGCGTTGACCACCGCCACGCGTTTGACCTCGAAGCCGTTCGGCTGGGCGTCGACGACCTCGGCGTGGGCGGCGGTGGCCACCAGGGTCAGCGCGGCGGCGATCAGCAGGCGTTTCATTGGGTGAGCCCTCCCCTTTAGCGGAAGGGTGACTCCAGCGGGGCCAGCGTCAAGCCTCGCTCGCCCCCAAGCGGCCCTAAGCCGCCTCGAAGGCTAGCGGGCCGCCCCAGAAGCTCTGGACCAGGGCGTTCTGCGGGCCGGGTTTGCCGGTGGTCAGGAAACGCCGCCCGCCGCCGGTTCCCGGATCGAACTCCGGATGGCGCTGCAGGTAGAGCTCCAGGGCGTCGGCGGTCGAGGCCGGCTGGTGGATCACCGGCGTGCCGGCCGGCAGGGCGGCGCGGAAGATGTCGGCGATGATCTCGTAGTGGGTGCAACCCAGCACCGCGCGGTCGGGATAGCGGCCGATGCGGGTCTTCAGCGCCTGGACATAACCGTCGACCGCCTTGGCCAGATCCACGACTCCGGCGTCGGCCTCGATCATCGGCACCAGGTCCGGACAGGGCTGGGAGAAGACCGCGATGTCCTGCTTGCGCTTGTCGATCTCGATCTCGTAGACGCGCGAATTGGTCGTGCC
Source organism: Caulobacter sp. (assembly GCA_017744495.1). Taxonomy (GTDB): domain Bacteria; phylum Pseudomonadota; class Alphaproteobacteria; order Caulobacterales; family Caulobacteraceae; genus Caulobacter. The sequence continues at coordinate 10,253 of JAGIBE010000212.1, forward strand.
CTGCGTCGAGAACACGCCCAGCACGTCCAGCTGCTCGACCTTGTCGCCGCGCCGCTCGGCCTCATGCTCCCACGGAAGACCCGTGGCGGCCTCAATGGTCGGCACGATGATGCCCAGCACGTTGATCGGCCGGCCCAGTTGTTTGCGATAGCCGGGCAGCCAGGTCTGCTGCAGGCGGCGCAGGGCGATGGCCGAGGCGGTGTTGCAGGCCAGGACCACGAGGCTGGCGCCGGTGTCGAACAGGCGCTCGCAGCCGGCCTTGGTCAGCGCGACGACCTCCTCGCCGGGCCGCCCGCCATAGGGGGCGTTGGCCTGGTCGGCCAGATAGGTGAAGTCCGCCTGGGGCAGACGGTTCACGAGGGCGCGGTGGACCGTGAGGCCGCCCACGCCGGAGTCGAAGACGCCGATGGACATGGCCCTGGCTTACCGCGCCCTCGCCCGCCCGTCCACGCGGCCTGTTCGAGATTTCGGCGCCGATTCCGTGCAGCCGTCCACGCGCACGAACCGATCCTGCTTGAGCGGGGCCGCGCGAATTCCTGTCGGAGATTTCATCTTCCGTGGGACGAATTCCGCGCGAAAGCGCTTACCTGACGACCACGCGACGCTTTAGGGTTCAGCTTCCCATTCGCCGGAGACCCGCCGTGAAGCGTCGTTCCTTCCTCGCCGCCGCCAGCGCGACCGCCTTGATGCCCATGATCGCTAAAGCCGCCACCCCCGCCGCCGCTTCTGGAAATCCCCTGCTGGCCCAATGGACCGGCCCTCACGGCGGCCTGCCGCCGCTGGACAAGGTCAAGCCCGAGCTGTTCGCCTCGGCCTTCGAGGCCGCCATGGCCGAGCAGCGCCAGGAAATCTTCGCCCTGACCGCCAAGCGCTCGGCGCCGACCTTCGAGACCATCCTGGCGGCCTATCAGGACTCCGGCCGAACCCTGGGCCGGGTCGGCGCCCTGTTCGGCGTCTTCACCTCGACCATGAACGACGCGGCCATGCAGAAGGTCGAGGCCGAGAGCACGCCGAAGCTGGCCGCGTTCAGCGACGAGATCATCCAGAACGAGCAGCTGTTCGCCCGCATCAAGGCCGTCTACGACGCCCGCGAGACCGCGAACCTGACGCCTGAGCAGAAACGCCTGACCTGGGTGATCTACAATTCCTTCGCCCGCCAGGGCGCGGCGCTGGACGCCGCCAAGAAGGCGCGCCTGGGGCAGATCAACCAGGCGCTGGCCAGCCTCTACACCAAGTTCAGCCAGAACGAACTCGCCGACGAGGAGGGCTACACCCTGGAGCTGGGCGAGGGCGACCTGGCCGGCCTGCCGGACTCGGTGAAGGCCGGCGCGGCGGCCGCCGCCGAAGAGAAGGGCCTGAAGGGCAAGTGGTTGATTACCAACACCCGCTCGTCCATGGAGCCCTTCCTGGTCTATTCCGACCGCCGCGATCTGCGCGAGAAGGGCTGGAGGATGTGGGTGTCGCGCGGCGACAACAACGACGCCCACGACAACAAGGCGGTGATCACCGACATCCTCAAGCTCCGCGCCGAGAAGGCCCAGCTGCTGGGCTTCCCGACCTACGCCCACTGGATCACCGACGACCAGATGGCCAAGACCCCGGACGCGGCCATGGACCTGATGATGCAGGTCTGGAAGCCCGCCGTGGCGCGGGTGCACGAGGAAGTGGCCGACATGCAGAAGGTGGCCGACGCGGAAGGCGCGACCTTCAAGATCGCCCCCTGGGACTATCGCCACTACGCCGAGAAGGTGCGCAAGGCGCGCTATGACCTCGATCAGAACGCGGTGAAGCCCTACCTGCAGCTGGAGAAGCTGCGCGAGGCCATCCACTGGGCGGCGGGCCAGCTCTACGGTTTCACCTTCACCCAGATCAAGGACGTGCCGGTCTGCCATCCGGACGTGCGCGTCTGGGAGGTGACCAAGGGCGGGCAGCGCGTGGGCCTATGGTACTTCGACCCCTACGCTCGGGCCGGCAAGCAGTCGGGCGCCTGGATGAGCGAGTACCGCACCCAGGAGAAGTTCCGTGGGGTGATCACCCCGATCGTCTCCAACAACTGCAACTTCGTGAAGGGCAAGCCCGGCGAGCCGGTGCTGATCTCGTGGGACGACGCCTCGACCATGTTCCACGAGTTTGGCCACGCCTTGCACGGCCTGAACTCGGACGTGAACTATCCGGGCTTGGCCGGCACCAATGTGGCGCGCGACTTCGTCGAGTTCCCCAGCCAGCTGAACGAGCACTGGCTGCCGACCAAGCCGGTGCTGACCCAGTTCGCCGTCCACTACCAGACCGGCAAGCCGATCCCCGACGAGCTGGTGGCCAAGATCGAGAAGGCCAAGACCTTCAACCAGGGTTTCGCCACCGTCGAGTACCTGGCCTCGGCCATCTACGACATGAAGATCCACCTGGCGGCCAAGGGCCAGGCCATCGATCCGGCCGAGTTCGAGAAGACGGCCATGGCCGAGATCGGCCTGCCGTCCGAGATCGTCATGCGCCACCGGCCCACCCAGTTCGGCCACATCTTCTCGGGCGACGGCTATTCGGCCGGCTACTACGACTACATCTGGGCCGACACCCTGACCGCCGACGCGGCCGAGGCCTTCGAGGAGGCCCCCGGCGGCTTCTACGACAAGGCCGTGGCCAAGCGCCTGCACGACGACATCATGAGCGTGGGCAACACCATCGACGCGGGCGAGGCCTTCCGCCGCTTCCGCGGCCGCGACGTGAAGATCGGCGCCCTGATGCGCAACCGCGGTTTCCCGGTTCCGCCGGGGGCGTAGAACTACGATCGGGGACACACACTCATCCCAGGGTCTTCGCCAAGACAGGCGCGGGTCGTTGAATGAGTGTGTGTCCCCAGCCGTTGCCCGGCCCTCCTTTTCGATCGATTTTAGATATATCGAAAAACGGTCTTGACGCCCGGCCAATCCGATATATCTGTAAGCCGTCAATTCGATATAACGAAACAGGATCTAAAATCGACATGTTTGGACGTCATCATTCCCACCACGGCCGCCACGGCGGTCATCACGGCGCGCATTTCGGCCGCCATCCGTTCGGCTTCCACAGTCACGAGGGCCATCATCGTCGGGGCGGCCGCATGGGCCGGTTCTTCGATCACGGCGACCTGCGCCTGGTCGTGCTGAAGCTGATCGCCGACAAGCCCAGCCACGGCTATGAGCTGATCAAGGCCGTCGAGACCGCCGCCGGCGGCGCCTACACTCCGAGCCCGGGCGTGATCTATCCGACCCTGACCCTGCTGGAAGAGCTGGGCTACGTCACCGCGGCCGACGCCGGCGGCGGCAAGAAGCTCTACACGATCACCGACGAGGGCCAGGCGTTCCTGGAAAGCAACAGTCAGCCGGTCCACGGCTTGTTCGCGCGGATGGCCGAGGCCGCCGCCCAAAGCGCCGCCTTCTCGCCGCAGATCATGCGGGCCCGCGAGAACCTCAAGACCGCCCTGCGCCTGAAACTGACCTCCGGCTCGTTGACCCCCGAACAGGTCGCCGCCATCGCCAAGGTCATGGACGACGCGGCCGCCGCCATCGAAGGAGTCTGAGCCATGCAGAGCCATGCTCGTCTGAACACCGAGAAGGCCACGCGCTATATGATCCAGCTGGCCAAGCACTGGGGTCACAGGTTCGAGGTGACGTACGACGACGTCTCGGCCCTGATCCCGCTGCCGCTGGGGACCTGCAGCATGCTGGCCGACCCCGAGGGCCTGGACGTCACGATCGAGGCGGCCGACCTGGAGGGCCTGGCCCGTCTGGAGGACGTCGTCGCCGAGCACCTGCTGCGCTTCGCCTTCCGCGAGCCGGTCAAGCGCCTGGGTTGGACCCGGGCCTGGGAGGCCGGCCGCATCGATCCGCCCGCCCTCCGGATCAACGGGGTTTCGCTCTAGGGTAAGTCCCTGGAGCGAAGTCCTCGTCACGTTTTTGAGATCGTCCTGGAACGGTCAGTCAAACTGGCTTGCGCGCGTCCCGAAACGGGGTTTTGATCCGACTCAAGCTCCAGTAGAGAGCTCAGGAGGAAACCATGGTTCATGGAGTTCGCGGCGTTGCGTATCGCGCGCGCCAGGACGGCCGTCCGGGCCGGCTTGGCTGGCTTCTGGCGATTTCCGCCGTCAATCTCTTGCTTTGGAGCGGCGTGATCGCCCTGATCGCGCGCTCCTAGCCCGCCTCCCAACCTGATCGGCGACGTCAGCGCAGTCCGCGTAGGACGTCGAGCCGCCGCATCGCCTTGCCGGGCAGTGCCGACACCGGCCCCAGAGGCAGGGCCTCGGCGACCTCGCGCAAGCCATAGACCGCCGTCCGGGTCAGGGTCGAGACCGAGGGCGCGCCCAGGAATCCGAAGATCACGCCCTGCTGACGGTTCGACAGCTCGCGCTTGAACCGATAGTCGCCGGCCCCGAGGTCCAGGCGCTTGTAGGGACCCTCGTCCAGGCTCTTGAGGATGTCCTGGAACAGCAACAGGCCGGGCGAATAGCGCTCGAACTTGGGATCGTGGGCGATCAGCCAGCCGTGGATCGTGGCCCCGCCGCGCAGGTGGAAGTGCACCGCCGCCAGTTCGTCGCCCAGGTGCAGGGTGTAGAGGCCGCCGCCGAACGCCGGGTCGCGGGTCTCCAGCAGCTCGTCCATCAGCCGCATGACCCAGTCGGCCTTGAACAGGTCGGTCTGGCTGGTGGCCGCCAGCTGGGCCTTCTTCCAGGCGATCAGCTGTTCGTAATCGGCGCGGGAGTCCGACAGGGCGGTGAAGCGGGTCGGGCCGACCTCGCGTTCGACCTTGCGACGCTTCTTGTCGATGTCCTTCAGCGCCCCGATCCCGGCCGCCTTACGCTCGGCCTCGTAGGCGGCGTAGCCGTCGGCCACCTCGACCACCCAGGAGACGTCCAGCCCCCGGGCGTGGCCCTGGAAGGCCGGATCGTCGGCCAGCATGTGGCAGAAGTCGTAGCGTGCGACGCCGAGCGCTCGGAGCATGGCGCGCGGGTCGGCCCGGAAGCTCTCGCGGGCCACCAGAGCCTGGTAGTCGCTCATGGGCGCGCCGACCGGCATGGCGGTGGAGCCGCGCTTGCGCACGGCCAGGAAGGCGGAGGGGGCGCCGGCGTCGTCGTACTGGACCGCGATCATCGGACCCTTGGCCGGGCCGCGCGCCCTCGCCACGGCCTGGGCCCACTGGGGCGACAGGAACGGACTGTCGAGGCGCGGCTGACCGGCCTGGACGGCCGACCAGGCCGCGGCGACCTCCGCGGGCAGTTCCAGGGCGGGGAAGACGTCGATCTTCAAGGCAAACCTCGATCCGGGCTCAAGCCGGACTTCGAGGGGAGACTACCGTCGAGAGATTGAACTAGGGTTTACGGCCCGGAGAACCGCGTTGTCCGGGCCGTCCTGTCGGTCAGTCCATCAGTTTCTTCGACAGATAGACATATTCCAGCGCCTGCCGGCGCGCCGTCTCGGCCAGGTTGGCGCTGGCCGCGTGGCCGCCGTCGATGTTCTCGTAGTAGAGCACGCTGTAGCCCAGCTCCTCCAGCCGCGCCGCCGCCTTGCGGGCGTGGGCGGGATGGACGCGGTCGTCCTTGGTCGAGGTCTCGATGAACACCTCGGGGTACTTCTGGCCGGCCTTCAAATTGGAATAGGGGTCGTACTTGGCGATCACCGCCCGCTCGGACGGGATGGCGGGGTCGCCATACTCGCCCTTCCACGAGTCGCCCGCCCCGATCTGGGTGTAGCGGATCATGTCGAACAGCGGCACCTGGATGACGATGGCGTTGTAGAGCTCGGGCCGCTGGGTCAGGGCCACGCCCATCAGCAGGCCCCCGTTCGACCCGCCCATGATCCCCAGCCGGCGCGGCGAGGTGATCTTGCGTGTGATCAGGTCCTGTGAGACGGCGAAGAAGTCGTCATAGACCCGCTGGCGGTTCTGCTTGAGGCCGGCGTTGTGCCAGGCGGGGCCGAACTCGCCGCCGCCCCGGATGTTGGCCACGACGTAGGTCCCGCCACGCTCCAGCCACAGCTTGCCCATCACCCCCGAATAGGCCGGGGTCATCGAGGCCTGGAAGCCGCCATAGGCGTAGAGCAGGGTGGGGTTCGACCCGTCGTACCTCACGGCCTTGGGCCGGACGACGAAGTAGGGGATCTTTGTCCCGTCCTTGCTGACCGCCTCGAACTGCTCGACCACGTGGGTCGAGGCGTCGAAGCGGGCGGGCGAGGCCTTGACCTGCTCCAGCTTCAGCGAGGCGGCGTCGGCCAGCCAGTAGGTCGATGGCGTCAGGTAGCCGGTGACGCTGACGAACAGGCGGTCGTCCTTCTGCGAGGCCGAGCCCAGGCCGATCGTCGAATTGGCCGGCAGGGCCAGCTTCTGCGACGTCCAGCCCTTGGGGCCGTGGGTGTAGGTCAGGGCCGCGCCGGTGACGTTATCCAGCAGGCCGACCACCAGCTTGTCCTTGGTGGTGGTGACCCCCTCGACCGACTGCTTGGCGGTGGGGCGCAGCACCAGGACGGGCGCGGGCTTGGCCGGGTCGGCCTTCAGGGCCGCCAGGTCCAGGCTGATCAGGTCGCCGGTCTTGAAGCCCTTCTCGGGCCAGTCCTGCTCCAGCGACATCACCATCTGGCCGGCGACATAGCCCTGGATCGAGTGCTTGAGCGGGAAGGGCAGCTTCACCGGCCCCTTTTCGGTCAGCAGGTAGGTCTCGGCCTCGAAGAAGCTGACCCCGCGATTGGCCAGCACGGCCACGACCTTCCCGTCGGCGTCGTTCAGGGTATAGGCCGAGGCCGAGACGTCGTCGGGCGTTCCGCGGAACAGCTCCTTCGCGTCCGCCAGGGCCTGGCCGCGCTTCAGGGCCTTGACCACATAGGCGTAGCCCGACTTGGTCACCTGGCCGGGTTCCCATTCGCGGGCCACCAGCAGCGTGTCCTTGTCCAGCCAGCTGACGTTCTGCTTGCCCTCGGGCAGGACGAAGCCGCCCCCATGGACAGGGTCGACGAAGGTCTTGGTCGTGGTGTCGAACTCGCGGATCGTCACCGCGTCCTTGCCGCCGTTCGAGAGCGTGACCAGGCAGCGGGTGTCGTCGGGCGGCAGGCAATTGGAGCCCTTGAACACCCAGTTGGCGTTCTCGGCCTTGGACAGGGCGTCGATGTCGAGGATCGTCTCCCACTGGGGCGTGGCGGTGCGGTAGCTGTCCAGGGTGGTCGCGCGCCAGAGTCCGCGCACGTGGTCGGCGTCCTGCCAGAAGTTGCGCAGGGTCCCGTCGCCGGCGAACGCCACGCCGGGCACCCGGTCCTTGGCGTTGAGGATGGCCAGGGCCTGGCTCTCCAGGCCGGCGTAGCGGCTGTCGCCTTGCAGGATCGCCAGGCTGCGGGTGTTCTGGGCCTTGGCCCAGGCCAGCGGCTTTTCGCCCTCGATCTGCTCCATCCACTTGTAGGGATCGTCCTTGCCCAGCTCGGCCAGCGGGGTGCGGGCTTCGGTGTTCGGGGCGGGTTCGGCGCTCTGGGCGGTGGTCGAAACGGTCATCAGGCTCGTGGAGGCGAGAAGGGCGAGAAGCAGGTTACGCATCTAGGGATCCGGCGGCTGTCATGACAGGCGCGCCGCCCAGGTGAAGCGGCGCCTTGGGTCCGACCGTATCGCAAAAGCCGTCCGACGCCAGGCCATCACGGACTAGTCGCCGTCGTTGGGGATGTTCAGCACCTGGCCGCACGCCTTGCAGCAAACCGCGTCGGGATCATGTTTGCGCAGGCCGCAGCAGGGACAGGGGAAGGTCACCTTGTGCGGCCGCAGGATCGACTGGATCAGGCCGATGAACAGCGACACCCCGCCCAGCATCACCGCCATCGACAAGAGCTTGCCCCAGACGCCCGGCAGAGTGACGTCGCCGTAGCCGGTGGTCGTCAGGCTGGTGACCGTGAAATAGAGAGCGTCCACATAGCCGGCGATGCCCGCGTGACGCCCGGCGAAGCTGGTGTAGACGAAGCCCGTCACCACGAAGACGAAGGTCAGCAGCGAGGCGGCCGCGCGGGTGATGTCCTCCACCCGGGTGTCGTCATAGCGCCGGCCGATCGTGCGCCAGAAGAACTCGCTGTGGATCAGGGTCCAAAGGCGCAGCACCCGCAGGAAGCCGAAGTTGAACAGCCAGGCCGGGAAAAGCAGGGTGGCCAGCACGAACAGGTCGACCCAGACGATCGGTTTCTTCAGCCAGGCCCGCATGTCGCCGTGGGCGACGGCGCGAGCCAGGAGGTCCAGCCCCAGGAACGCCGCCACGGCGTAGTCGACCAGGTAGAAGGTCACGCCGTGCCGGCGCATCAGCGGCGCGGCGATGAAGAAGGCGATGATCACAAGGTCGATCAGGATCACCCCGTAGCGGAACCGCACCGCTGCTGGGGACATGCCGTGATAGAGGGCGCGCAGGCGGGCCCTCAGACGCAAACTCTGTTCCTCGCCGTCCTGATCGCGCACTCAAGCCCCTCCACGCCGGCGCTCAAATCGCCGCAGTTTTGTCCGACGTCTGACTCGGCGCAGGTTTTCCACTATATAGCCCGGCCATGAGCCGCACCTTTCTCAAGATGAACGGCCTCGGCAACGACTTCGTCGTGATCGAGACCCTGACCCAGCCCTTCCAGCCGACGGCGGAGGACATCCGCGCCATCGCCAAACGCGGCGACGGCGGGATCGGCTGCGACCAGGTGATCGCCATCGATCCGCCGAAGGCCGAGGGCGCGAGCGCCTATGTGCGGTTCTGGAATTCCGACGGCGAGGAGACCGGCGCCTGCGGCAACGGCACCCGCTGCGTGGCTTGGCTCCTGATGCAGTCGGCCCAGAAGACCGCCGTGGCCTTCGACACCGTGGCCGGACGTCTGTCGGGCGTGATGGCCGGCGACAAGCTGGTGACCGTCGACATGGGCCAGCCGGGCCTGGACTGGACCCAGATTCCGCTCTCCGAGGAGATGGACACCGCCCGCGTCGAGCTGCAGGTCGGCCCGATCGACGCCCCGTGGGTCCACACCCCGGTCTGCGTGTCGATGGGCAATCCGCACGTGGTCTTCTTCGTCGACGCCCCGGTCAGCGACGAGTTCGCCACCAAGACCGGCAGCCTGGTCGAGCATCACCCGCTGTTCCCGGAAGGGGTCAATGTCGGCTTCGCCCACGTCGTCTCGCGCGACCACATCCAGCTGAAGGTCTGGGAGCGCGGCGCGGGCCTGACCGCCGCCTGCGGCACCGGCGCTTGCGCCGCCCAGGTGGCCGCCGTACGTCGCGGCCTGACGGATCGCGTCGCCAAGGTCGAGTTTGAGAGCGGGCCGCTGACCATCGAATGGCGCGAGAGCGACGGTCACGTGATCATGACGGGTCCCGTGACCCTGGAGTTCACCGGCAAGCTGCCCGAGAAGGTCGCGGCATGACCGCGATCCATCCCGCGATCGGTCCTGGCAAGACGGCCGTCGTCACCGGCGCGGCCGACGGTATAGGCCTGGCCGCCGCCCAAGCCTTCGCTGGTCTTGGCATGAACGTGGTCATGGCCGACATCATGGGCCGCGCCCTGAAGAAGGCCGCCGACGCCATCGGCGAAAGCGCCCTGGCCGTCGAGACCGACGTCTCCGACCGCGCCCAGGTCCAGGCGCTGCGCGACGCGTCGGTCGAGAAGTTTGGCTCAATCGACGTGCTGATGAACAACGCCGGCGTGGGCGGCGGCGGTGACGCCTTCTCGGGCGAGGACCCGTGGAGGCGCATCCTCGACGTCAACCTGTGGGGCGTGATCAACGGCGTCCAGCTGATCGGCGAGGAGATGGCCGCCAGCGGCCGTCCGGGCCTGATCATCAACACGGGCTCCAAGCAGGGGATCACCCAGCCGCCCGGCAACACGGCCTACAACGTGTCGAAGTCGGCGGTGAAGGCCCTGACCGAGGGCCTGGCTCATACCCTGCGCGAGATCGTCGACTGCCAGGTGGACGCCCGGCTGCTGATCCCCGGCTACGTCTTCACCGGCATGACCCGGCGAGGCTCCGCCAAGCCGGACGGCGCCTGGACGCCCGAGCAGACCGTCCAGTTCATGCTCGACAGCATCGCCCGCGGCGACTTCTACATCCTGTGCCCCGACAACGACGTGCCGCGTTCGCTGGATGAGAAGCGCATGGCCTGGGCCATGGGCGACGTCATCGAGAACCGCCCGGCCCTGTCGCGCTGGCACCCCGACTGGAAGGACGCGTTCGCGGAATTCATCGCCTCGGGCGTTGAGAAGTCGTGACGACCTATACGCTCATCTCCCGTCCCCCCACCCCGAAGCCGGCTGTGGGCGAGGAAGGCGGACCGGCCACGACGATGTCGGGTCCGGACGGCGTCGACGTCGTCACCTTCGGCTGCCGGCTGAACGCCTACGAGTCCGAGGCCATCCGGGCCCGGGCGGGAGCCGACGGCCTGACCGACGCGGTGGTGTTCAACACCTGCGCGGTGACCAACGAGGCCGTGCGCCAGGCGCGCCAGGCAATCCGCAAGGCCCGCCGCGAGCGGCCGGACGCTCGGCTGATCGTCACCGGCTGCGCCGCCCAGATCGACCCCGCCGCCTTCGCCGCCATGCCCGAGGTCGACCTGGTGCTGGGCAACGCCGAAAAGGCCGCGCCGGGCGCTCTGCTGGACACCTCGACCCGTGTGCGGGTCAACGACATCATGTCGATCAAGGAGACCGCCGGTCACCTGATCTCGGGCCTGAAGGACAAGGCCCGGGCCTATGTCGAGGTCCAGAACGGCTGCGATCACCGCTGCACCTTCTGCATCATCCCCTATGGCCGGGGGAACTCGCGCTCGGCTCCGGCCGGCGAGGTCGTCGAGCAGGTGCGCCGCCTGGCCGCCGAGGGCTATCGCGAGGTGGTGCTGACCGGCGTCGACGTCACCTCGTGGGGCGCTGACCTGCCCGGGCAACCCACCCTGGGCCAGCTCGTAGGCCGTATCCTGCGCATGGTCCCCGACCTGCCGCGCCTGCGCCTGTCGTCGATCGACGCGGCCGAGATCGATCCGGACCTGTTCAAGCTGCTCGAGACCGAGCCGCGCTTGATGCCCTATCTGCACCTGTCGCTGCAGGCCGGGGACAACCTGGTGCTCAAGCGCATGAAGCGCCGGCACAGTCGTGAGGACGCCCTGAAGCTGGTCGCCGAGGTGCGCCGCGTGCGTCCCGACACCGCCTTCGGCGCCGACCTGATCGCCGGCTTCCCGACCGAGAGCGACGAGGCGTTCGACAATACCCTGAAGCTGGTCGAGGAGGCGGGCCTGGCCTTCCTCCACGTCTTCCCCTACAGCGCCCGCCCCGGCACGCCCGCCGCTCGCATGCCGCCGGTGAAGGGGCCGGTGATCAAGGACCGCGCCCGCCGTCTGCGCGAAGCCGGCCAGGCCGGTCTGGAGCGCCACCTCCAGCGCCAGGTCGGCCGCGTGCTGTCGGGCCTGGTCGAGCGCGAGGGCGTGGCTCGCGCCGAGGACTTCACCGAGATCGCCTTCGATCCCGCCTTGGGGGGGGGCGCCCCCGCCGGCGAGATCGCCGCCTTCCGCGTGGTGGGCCATGACGGAAGTCGGGTGATCGCGGAGCTCGCCGCATAGGGATGACCGCGCGCCGCGTCCTGATCTCCGCCCTGGCGGCGGCCCTGCTGTCGTCGACTTCTGTCGGGGCGCAGGAGACCACGCCGATCCCCGAGCCCAAGACCGAGGACACCCCGCCCGCCGCCTTCACCCCGATCGGCCCGATCAAGCCGGTCGAGCTCAGCGTCATGACCTACAATGTCGAGGGCCTGCCCTGGCCGGTGCGGACGGGGCGCGGCGCCAAGCTCAAGGAGATCGGCCGCCAGCTGGCCGCCCTGCGCGAGAAGGGCCTCGAGCCCGACGTCGTCCTGATTCAGGAAGGCTTCATGGACGAGGTCGACGACCTGATCGAGCTGTCCGGCTACCCCTATGTCGCCAAGGGGCCGCGCAAGAAGCAGCGCGACGGCAGCCAGCTGACCCGTGAGGACCGCCCCCGCTACAAACGTGTGAAGTACCGCCGCAAGGGCGAGGGCTGGGGCAAGTGGGGCTCCAGCGGCCTATGGGTGCTGAGCAACCATCCGATCAACTGGGTCAAGTCGCACGCCTATCACTACTGCGCGGGCCTGGATTGCCTGGCCAACAAGGGGGTGATGCTGGTCAGCCTGGACGTGCCGGGCCTGCCCGTCCCGGTGGAAATCGCCGACACCCACCTGAACTCCAAGGGCGCTTCGGGCGTGCCGCGCAATCGCAACCGCACCGCCCACCATCTGCAGGCCGCTGAACTGGCCCAGTTCATGGCGGCCGACCGCACGGCCGGCGCGCCCCTGATCGTCGGCGGCGACTTCAACGTCATGCACGCGCCGGATCGCTACGACTACGTGATGCAGCGCTATCCGTTCGAGGTGGTCAGCCAGGTCTGTTTCCAGGCGCCTGGGAGCTGTGACGCCAAGATCTCGGCCGACGGCGACGCGCCGTGGCTCGACACCCAGGATCTGATCGGCTTCAAGCAGGGCGACCGGGTGGCGATCCGGCCGATCCAGGTGGAGGCCCGCTTCGACGGATCGACCACGGGAGGTCCGGTGTTGTCCGATCACGACGCCTATGAAGTGACCTTCCGCCTGACGCCGATCCCGGTGCTGGCGGTCCCGCCGCACAAGCCCTGAGGTTCCCGATGTCCGACGCGCCCGTCCTGACCGGAGGCTGCCAGTGCGGCGCGGTGCGTTTCCGGGTGGAAGGTGAAGTCGGCCGCGCCTCGATCTGCTGGTGCCGCATGTGCCAGAAGGCCTTCGCCGGACCGTTCGGGGCGCTGGTCACCGTCAACGTCGCCGACCTGATCTGGACGCGGGCCTGGCCCTCGACCTTCCAGAGCTCCGACGCCGTCAAGCGCGGCTTCTGCGCCGCCTGCGGCACGCCCCTGACCTTCGAATGGAGCGAGGACAAGATCGACCTGGCCGCCTTCGCCTTCGACGATCCGTCCAAGGTCGAGCCCGCCGTCCAGCTTGCCGTCGAGAGCCGCCCCGCCTGGACCGAGCACCTGGTCGACCTGCCTGTACGCCCGCCCGCCGGCGGCCCGTACGGGACGGTGGTCAGCCGCCAGCACCCGGATCACGAGACCTGATCGGCGGCCAAGTATAACTTGTTCCCAAAATGGGAACATGATAAGCTTTCATCGTGAATGTCGTGACGAAGAGAATTCTACAGGCGTTCTGGACCGTCCACCCGACCGCCAAGGGGCCGCTGATCGCCTGGTACGATCATGCGAGAGCTGCCCAATGGCGCACGCCGCAGGACATCAGGAACGATTTTCGGAGCGCCGATTTCGTCGGCGACAACCGAGTCATCTTCGATATCGGCGGCAACAATTATCGCTTGGTGGTGCGGGTGTCCTACACCTTCAAGCAAATCCTGGTGAAGTTCGTGGGAACGCACGCGGACTATGACCGGATCGATCCGGAGATGGTGTAATGAGCAAGATCGGCATCATTCGCGACGAAATCGGCTATCGGGAGGCGCTGGCGGCGTACGAGGCCTTCTTCGATCACGAACCCGAGGCCGGCAGCGACGATGGCGACCGGTTCGAACTGTTGGGCCTGCTGCTGGCCAAGTATGAGGAAGAACACTTCCCGATGCCTGGAACGGGCCCGCTCGAAGCGCTCCATTTCGCCATGGAGCGCCAGGGACTAGGTCAGTCGGATTTGGCCGATCTGCTGAACTCGCGCTCCAGGGCTTCGGAGATCCTCAACGGGCGTCGAGAGCTGACCCTGCCGCAAATCCGGCTGTTGTCGAAGGTGTGGGGTATCCCGGCCCAGGCCCTGATCGGCGAGGTCGAAGCCGCCTGAGGGGTCAGGTTCTTGGGGCCTCCTCCCCGCCCCGGAAGCCGGGCAGGCTCCAGCCGAACTTGATGGCGCAGGCCCGCAGGCCGAAGGCGGCGCAGAAGCCGGCGATCCCGGCGGGCCAGAAGGCGATGTGCAGCAGGGTCATGCCGGCGAACACCGCCGCGCCCAGCAGGGCGGCGGTGATGTAGATCTCGCGTCGCAGAAGCAGGTTCGGCTCCTCGGCCAGGACGTCGCGGATCACCCCGCCGAAGGCGGTGGTCAGTACGCCCATGACGATGGCCGTGAACGGATGAATCCCCAGGCTCAGGGCCTTGGCGGTGCCGACCACGCAATAGGCGGCCATGCCCAGGGCGTCGAGCCAAAGCAAGGCCCGGAACCGCCAGCCGCGCTGCCCCAGCATCCAGACGGCGAGGGCCGCCGCCAGGCAGACGATCACGTAGCCGGGCCGCTGGATCCAGAACACCGGGGCGCCGATCAGCAGGTCGCGCAGGGTGCCGCCGCCCACGCCGGTGATGGCCGCGAAGAAGCCGAAGGTGATGATGTCGTGCTTGCGACGGGCGGCCGCCAGCGCTCCGGTCGCGCCGAAAACCGCGACGGCGGCGTAATCCAGCCAGAATAGGGTGGTCGAAAGCGCGTCCATTGGCGTTTGATGCCACAGCCGATGGAGCCTGTCCCAGGCTCCATTCCTCTAAAATTGGAGCGTGACGGGCGCTGAAACCGCTCACACTTTCAGCTGTCACGCTCTAAAGGAACGCCATGAGCGAAAAGCCCGAGCAGAAAAAAGGCTGGTTCCAGCGGCTGACGGCCGGCCTGGCCCGGTCGTCCCAGCAGATGACCGAGCAGGTCACCGGCGCCTTCACCAAGAAGCCGCTGGACCAGGAGCAGCTGGACCAGCTGGAGGAGATGCTGATCGAAGCGGACCTGGGTCCGCAGATCGCCGCCCGCATCGCCGACGCCTTCGGCAAGGCCCGGTTCGGCAAGTCGTCGACCGACGTCGAGGTCAAGGAGGCCCTGGCCGAGCTGGTCGCCGCCGAGCTGACCGACCGCGAAGGCGTGTTCGACCCGTTGTCGGGCCCCAAGCCCTATGTGGTGCTGTTCATCGGGGTCAACGGCTCGGGCAAGACCACGACCCTGGGCAAGATCGCCTCGGACCTGACCGCCAAGAAGGCGAAGGTGCTGATCGCCGCCGGCGACACGTTCCGCGCCGCCGCCGTCGAGCAGCTGAAGGTCTGGGCCGATCGCGCTGGGGCCGATTTCATGTCCAAGCCGCCCGGTTCGGACTCCGCGGCCCTGGCCTTCGAGGCCGTCGAGCGCGCCAAGGCCGAGGGCCACGACGTGGTGCTGATCGACACCGCCGGCCGCCTGCAGAACAAGCAGGGGCTGATGGACGAGCTGCTCAAGGTCATCCGGGTGGTCAAGAAGGTCGATCCCGACGCCCCGCACGAGACCCTGCTGGTGCTGGACGCCACGGTCGGCCGCAACGCCCTGGCCCAGGAGAAGATCTTCGGCAACCAGATCGGCGTCTCGGGCATCGTCATGACCAAGCTGGACGGTACCGCCCGCGGCGGGGTCCTGGTGCCGGTGGCCCGCGCCTCGGACAGCCCGATCAAGCTGATCGGCGTCGGCGAAGGCGTCGACGACCTGCAGCCGTTCGACGCCCGGGCCTTCTCGCGCTCGTTGGTGGGCCTGGAGGACTAGCCGATGACCGACGCTCCGCAGACCCCCCAGGACCAAAAGCTCGCCGCCGCCAAGCGGTCGGCCTGGGTCCGCCACGCCGTCGACTACGGGCCGCTGCTGGCTTTCCTGGTCGGCTTCCTGGTCACCCGCAGCATCACGACCGCCACCTGGGTGCTGGTGGTGTCGTCGGCGGTCGCCCTGGCCTTCGGTTTCATCGTCGAGCGTCGCCTGGCCCCGATGCCGCTGATCGCCGGCCTAGGGGCCCTGGTGTTCGGAGGGCTGGCTCTGGTCTTCCACGACCCGCGCCTGCTGAAGATCAAGCCCACCGTGCTCAACATCGCCTACGCCGTCTTCCTGTTCGGCGGCGTGGCCTTGGGCAAGAACCCGCTGAAGGTGCTGCTGGGCGAGGCCATGCACCTGTCGGACGCCGCCTGGCGCACGCTGGCGATCCGCTATGGCGCGTACTTCGTGGTCGCGGCGGCGATCAACGAGGCGGTCTGGCGAACTCAGCCTGACGCGGTCTGGGTCTGGTTCAAATTCCCCGGCCTGGCCGTCCTGACCGTGCTGTTCTCGTTCACCCAGGTGCCGTTCCTGATGAAGCACATGCACGACACCGACGCGCCGGCCGCCGAGGAGGCCAAAACGGGCGACGCCTAATCGGCAGCCCACGGACCGTCTGTCGTCAAAACGACGTCTAAGCGTGGTACATAAAGGTCCGTCGGCGGAAACGAGGGACGACGGACCATGGCCAAGACCAAGGGCGACGCTAAGAGCGACAAGGGCGAAGGCAAGGCTGAACACGCCGGGGCTCTGGCCCGTTCGCCCAGTCACCTCCTGCACCGGGTCCTGCAACTGGCCCTCGACATCTATGCCGAGGAAAGCGGTTCGGGCGGCGTCACCCAGCGCCAGTACGCGGTGCTGGCGGCCGTGGCCGAGAACGAGGGCGTCACCCAGACGGGCCTGGTCCGCGCCACCGGCATCGACCGCTCCACCCTGGCCGACATGGTCGCCCGGATGATCACCAAGGGCCACCTGGAGCGCCATCGCTCCGACCAGGACGCCCGCGCCAACACCGTCAGCCTGACCCCCGCCGGCGCCGCCGTGCTGGAGGAGAGCCGCCCCAAGGTGGCCATGGCCGACGCCCGCATCCTGGCCCTGCTCAAGCCCAGCAAGCGCGAGGGCTTCCTGGAGCTGCTGGCCGACATGGCCGTCTCCGACGTCCATGCCGAACCCGAGGCCAAGACCAAGAAGCTCAAGGCCCCCAAGGCCGACAAGGCCGGCCACGGCAAGAAGGACAAGAAGCCCAAGAAGGAAAAGGCCGCCAAGAAGGCGGCCTGATCTCTCGGTCGCCGACCGAACCTAATCCATCTTGAACGACCAGGCGTGGCCGAACTGGATGTAGAAGGTCGCGCCGTCCGGGCCCCAGGCGATGTCGGCGCCGGCGTCGAAGCCGAACTTGCGGGCCAGGCGATAGCGGAAGCCCACCCCGCCGGTCCAGATCGCGCCGGAGTCCTTGTAGAGCCGTGCGCTGTCCGCATAGGACTGGCCCACGCCGCCGAAAGCCAGCAGCGCCCAGCGCGGATTGGCCTGCCAGGTGAGCTCGGTCTCGGTGCTGTAGGTCTCCATGCCCTGGTAGCGCAGGGCCTGGACGCCGCGCAGGTTGATGGCCGGGGCGTAGTAGACCGGATAGTTCCCCCGGATCGCGTTCAGCTCCAGCTTCAGCCCGTAGCGGAACCGCGACGAAAGCTTGCCGAAGGCGTAGCCGGCCGCGTCGTACTCCTGGTAGTCGCGCTGGCTGCCGAAGATCTGGCTGTTGAACTTGCCTTCGATGTAGGCGTTGCCGCCCGTGGTCGGGGTCAGGGGATTGTCGCGGCCGTCATAGTGGAAGCCCAGGCCCATCGCGCCGGTCCGCATCTTTTCACTGAACTGATCGGTGAAGCTCTGCGGCAGGCCCTGGATGTCGACCTCCATGCTCAGCTTGCGGAAGTCGAACAGCGGCCCGACCGAGAAGCCGCCGCCCAGGTCCCAAAGAGCCGAGGCCAGCAGGCCGTAGTCGTAGTGGCTGGTGTATTCGATTCCCCCGGGCGCGAAGCCGGGGAAGCTTTCCAGGGTCACCTTGCCGTGGCCGACGCCGGCCCGATAGCTCAGCCGGCCGTCCATGGCGTAGCCGGAGTGGAACAGGATCACGCCGTCCGAGCCGTTGCTGGTCTTGAAGGCCCCCACGACGCTGCGGCTGATCTCGCGGGGGTGGTCGGGCGAGGCCGATAGGAACGCCGCGGCCAAGCCGCCGCCGTTGCCGACGGCCGGCTCGGTGATGATGATCGGAACCGGGATGAACCCGCCCCGGGCCAAAACCTTGGAGAAGTCCGGCATCCCGTCCTGGTCGTCGACGAACAGATGGGTCCACTTCTGCTTGACCGGCGCGGCCTGGGGTTCGGCGGACGGCTGGGGTTGAGTCTGCTCGGGCGGCGCCGTCGCGATCGGCGTGTCGTCGGCGGAAGGGACGGGCTCCAGGTCCCGCGCCAGGGCCGTGGAGGCGCCGCCCATCAGCAGCGCGCCGGCGCAGAGCGCGAGGGCCAGCCGAGGCCGCGATCGGTTGCGAGACGCCGTCATGTCTCAAGACTGGCTTCGGCGATCCGGCCCGGGAATCGGGGTTTTCCCGGGGCGGCGGCCTGAGGACCCCGCATCGACCGTTCGTCATTCCCCCTTCCCGCACGGAAGGGAGCTGTCCTTACATCTTACGGCGAGACGATCGCCGGGCCGGGCAGCCTCCAAGAGATGTAAGGCTCACACCGACCGTGGAGGTCGATTTCAACGAGTTCTGACTTTCGTGGCGCGCCGTCGCTCAATCCTTCGGGCAGAGCCCCTTAGGCGTCCAGTCCGAGGTCAGGGTCGTCGGCGGGCTGCCTTGGTCGTGAAGGATGAGGGCGAAGCCCTGACGTTTTTCCTTTCCGATGGCCATCAGCAGCATCGGCGGTCCGCGTCGGACCATCAGAGAATGGCCTGGGCCGCGCGCGACCTGCACGCCGTCGGGCGTTTCCAGGCAACTGCCGCCGCTGATCGCATAGAAAGCCTCGGGTCCGGAATGCACGTGCACCGGCGCGGTCATGCCGGGCGTGAAGGTCGATTTTAGATATTCGACGCTGAACTCGCCCTGCGCCACGTCCAGGGGCAGGGGGCCGACATCGGCCAGATGGAGGCCGCCGGCCAAATCATGGCCCTTGGGGCCCAGGTCGAACAGCCAGACCTGGCCGAAGGCTTCGACGACCGCGCTGTTCGGCGGCTTGGCGTTCTCGGCCGTCCGGCGGTCATCGAAGGTGTAGATGTTCCAGTAGCGCGGCCCCGCCGGCAGCGCCCCGAGGTCGCGATGGGCGACCAGGCAGGCCGGGCCCGGCGTTTCGCCGGCCTGACCCGAACACTCGCGCGAGGTCGCCTGGGCTTGGGCCGTCAGCGGGGCCGCACAGACCAGCGCCAAGACGGCGAACAGCATCGCCAGCGGTTTTGATGAAGTCCAGGCCATGGCCTCGCTCTCCCAATCCGTTGCGGGAGAGTGCCGTAGAGGCTGGCGATGATCCACCCCACCGCGGTCCCAAACGCAAACCACCCGGCTCGCGTGGGCGAGGCGGGCGGTTCACAATCAAGCTCTGAAGAGCAGAACTACGCCGGCTGATGCACGCCGGCTTCGTTCAGCCATTCCAGGATCTTGGCCTTGGGCATGGCGCCGACCTTCATCGAGGCCATCTGGCCGCCGCGGAACAGCATCATGGTCGGGATGCCGCGCACGCCGTAGCGCGACGGGGTGGTGGGGCTGTCCTCGATATTGACCTTGGCCACGGTGACATGGTCGGCCAGTTCCTCGGAGATCTGCTCCAGGGCCGGGGCGATCTGCTTACAAGGGCCGCACCATTCGGCCCAGAAGTCGACCAGGACCGGCTTGTCGGCCTGCAGGACGTCCTTCTCGAAGGACTCGTCGGTCACCGTCACGGTGCTCATCGTTTGGCTCCATCTGCGCCCGGAGGTTCGAGGGCGCGCTAGAAAACTGTCGCGAGTGGGGATTCGCTCCCCGTCTTGAGCCAAGATTTAGGGTCCCGCGTCCCCCTCGGCAATGATCTAGAACAGCCGCGCCAGTGCGGCGGCCATCACCTTTTCTGGAACCGCCATGAGTTTGGGACCGTCCGTCCACACGATCGCGGCCTCGATCGGTCGGTCGGGGAAGACCTCGGCCAGCACGGCGGCATAGACCGCCATCTGGGCCAGATAGGCCGGATCGGCGTTCTCGATGCGGTCGGGCGAGGGGCGGTTGGTCTTGTAGTCGACGACCAGGACGCGCTCTGGCGTGACCACCAGCCGGTCGACCCGGCCGGCGATGCGCAGCTCGGCGGGCAGGGCCGCCGCGCCGCCGGCCACCGACACCTCGGCCCGCGAGCCGGGACCGAAGACGGCGGCGAAGCGGTCGTCCTCCAAGACCCCGAAGGCGGCCGACGCCATCTCGGCGCGCTGCTCGTCGGTCAGGTCGCGCTCGGCGGCCAGTAGGCGGGCGGCGGCGATCCGGCGGCCCTCGGGGGGCAGGTCGGGCAAGAGCTGCAGCAGCCGGTGGACGATCTCGCCGCGCCGATAGCGGCCCAGGCCCGAGACCTGGGCCAGGGGCGAGGGCGCGCTGCCCCGGACCTCGTCCTCCAGGGTCGAGGGGGCGGCGTAGCGGGCGGCGGGCGTCTCGGGCGCGGCCGGGGCCAGGGTCCAGGCGGGCGTGGGGATCTGCGTCGGCGCGGCGCGCGGGGCCAGGGCCTCGGCGCGCATGGGGTCGGGGCCGAAGCGTTTGCGGCCGTCGTCTGAGATCTCCCGCACGCCCGGCGCGATGGCCTCGTGCTCGAAAGCGGCGCGGGCCGCCGCATACCAGCCGCCGACGTTCTCGTCCTTGGTCCGGGCGTCGATCCGCCCGCACAGGATCAGCCGGTCCCGCGCCCGGGTCAGGGCCACGTAGTAGAGGCGCAGGGCCTCCTCGGCGTCCTTCTTCTCGCGTAGTTCGCGAGCCTCGGCGCTGGCGGCGCAGTCATTGGCCTTGCTGGCGCACCAAAGGAAGCCGCCTTCGGCCGTGCGCATCAACGGCGAGCCGCGCGCCCCGCCCTTCATCGTGGTCTCAGGCAGGAAGACGATCGGCGCCTCCAGGCCCTTGGAGCCGTGGGCGGTCATCACCCGCACCTCGTGGCGGGCGCCCTCCATCTCGCGTTTGACCACGATGTCCAGGCTGGCGAAGTCGGCGACCAGGGCTTCCAGGTCGCGCACCCCGCGCTGCTCGGCGGCCAGGATCTGGGCCAGGAACTCGTCCAGGGCCTCGGCGGCCTCCTCGCCCAGGCGGGTCAGCACCTTGGCGCGGTTGGAGCGGACGCTGTCGTCCACCCGGCCGAGCAGCAGGGCGTAGAACTCGAACGGCTGCTTGCGGCGGCTTTCCGCCAGCGCCCAACGCAGCAGGTCGCGGGCGGCGCTCCAGCTCGGCTGCTCGCCCGCCCGATCGTTGACCGCCCGCCACAGCGTGCCGGCCCGTCCCTTGGCCAGCGCGTAGAGGTCGTCGTCCGACAGGCCGCAGAACGGGCTCTTCAGCAGGGCCGCCAGGGTCAGGTCGTCGTCGGGGAAGAGGCAGAACCGGCCCAGCGCCAGCAGGTCGTCGAACACGATGTGGGCCGACAGCGACAGGCGGTCGGCCCCGGCCACCGGGACGCCGCGCCGCTTGAGGGCCCGCAGGACCTCCTCGAACAGCGCCTTGCGCCGCCGCACCAGCACCAGGATGTCGCCGGGGTGAGCCGGACGCCACAGCTTCGTCTCCTTGTCGAACACCGCGTCGCCCCGGTCGATCAGGGCCTTGATCTCGGCGGCGATCTTCTCGGCCAGGCGGCGGTTGGCGCCCTGCTCGCTCTCGGCGTCCAGCGGCGCGTCCCAGGCCTCGCGCTCCTCGCCGGGCAGTTCGCGCTCAAGCGGCCAGAGATCGACGCACCCCTTGTGGTCGATCCGGAACGGCTGGTGGCGGACCACGTCCTCGCCGGCGGGGGCGGGGACGCCGGACCGGGTCTCCGGCGCCGAGAACAGGGCATCGACGAAGCTCAGCACCTCCACCGTCGAGCGGTACGACATGGTCAGGGGCACGGCCTTGCCGACGCGCTCGGCGGCGGTGATCTGGGCGATATAGCCTTGGGTCTCGGCCAGCAGGCGCTGGGGGTCGGCGCCCTGGAACGAATAGATCGACTGCTTCTCATCGCCGACCACGAACAGGGTGCGGTCGTCGCGCGCTTCGCCCGCATGCTCGGCGCGCCAACGCGTGGCCCCGGCCCCCGCGAAGAAGTCCGAAGTCAGGGCCCGCAGGATCGCCCATTGCTCGGGGGCGGTGTCCTGGGCCTCGTCCAGCAGGATGTGGTCGATGCCGCCGTCCAGTTTGTACAACACCCAGGCCGCGTCGACCTTCTGGGTCAGCAGCACGCGGGTGCGGTCGATCAGGTCGGCGAAGTCGAGGGCTCCGCGCGCATCCTTCTCGACCTGGTGCGACAGGATGTAGAGCGCCGCCAGGCGCAGGGCGTCGGCGCTGTCCTCGGCCACGCGGGCGGCGCGCAGCCATTCGCGGGCCTCCTCCAGCCGTTCCTGCTCGGCCAGCAGGCGGGTGCGGAGGTCCTCGCGGGCTTTCAGGCCGGAGGTTTTCTCGGGCCATTTCGCCGCGTCGCCTTGTCCCTCTTTGGTGAACAAGGCCGCTAGGGCGTCGTCGAGACCGGCGTCGGGATCGTCGGCGACGGCGCGCAGCTGGCCCGCGCACTTGATGTCGGTCTTGGTCCCGCTCAGCAGCACGTCGGCGATCGAGCGCCACAGGTCGCGGTCGAGCTCCGCCATGGCCTCGGCCTCGACCGCCTCGACGCTTCGCGCGCCATCGTAGAAGCCGCAGACCCGCCAGACGTCCTCGACCGCGCCCGTCAGCCCGCCGACTCGCTCCAAATACTCGGCGATGGCCCCGCGCTGGGCCTCGAAGGTCGCGAACATCGCCTCGAAGCTGGCGAAGTCGAGGGCCACCGAAAAGCGAGCATAGGCCCGGGCGAAGGCGTCGTCGTGGTCGGTGACCCAGGTCGCCACCTGCCGCAGGGCGCCCTGGGCGATGGCGGCCGAGGCGCTGTCGTCCATCACCGTGAAGCCCGGCGACACTCCGGCCTCCAGCGGGAAGCGCCGCAAGAGCTTCTCGCAGAAGGCGTGGATGGTCTGGATCTTCAGCCCGCCGGGCGTCTCCAGCGCCTTGGCGAACAGGCCCCGGGCCTTGGACAGGGCGATGTGGTCGAAGCTCAGCGGATCGCGGCCCTCCAGCGCGCCCAGTTGGTCGCGCAGCTTGACGTCGGGGGTGACGCACCATTCGCCCAGACGCTCGAAGAGGCGTCGCTGCATCTCGGCGGCGGCGGCCTTGGTGTAGGTCACGCACAGGATCGCCTCGGGCTCGGCCCCGGCCAGCAGCAGGCGCGCGACCCGGTCGATCAGGGTCTTGGTCTTGCCCGACCCGGCGTTGGCCGTGACGAAGGCCGAGATGGCGGGGTCGGCGGCGATGCGCTGGGGATCCATCACGGCGCTCATCCGCCGGCCTCCCCGTCGTCGCCGCTCGTCGACCACTCGAACACCCGCGCCAGGTGGCCATAGTCGCCCGCATGGTCATGGACGAACTGCGGAGCCACGCGCGACAGGTACGGCTGGCGCGGGTTGTCGTAGCGCTCGATCAACGCCCGCAGGCCGTTCAGCGCCTTGATCGCCGCCTCGGTCGCCTCGACGCCCGCCGTGGCCCTCACCTCCTCGACGCCCGCCGGCTTGCGGCCGGTGACGCGCAGATAGGTCAGGTCGCCGGGCTCCCTGGGGCCGATATCCGGAAAGCCGCCCTCGCGCAGGATGGCCGCGGTCAGGGTCAGCTGGGGCGAGAAGCCGGTCTCGACCTGCTTCTTCGACGGCGCGGCGCCGGTCTTGTAGTCGAGGATGTGGGCCATGCCGTCGGGCGTGGGCTCGATGCGGTCGGCCTTGGCGGTGACGGTGAACGGCCGGCCGCCGATGTCGAAGGTCAGCTCGCCGGCGGCTTCCACGACGACGCGCTCGGCGCCGGCGCGGCGGCGGGTCTCCAGCTCGGCGACCCAGAGGGCGGCTTCGCGGGCCAGGGCGCGCTCGCGGGCCAGGGCGGCGGCGGGCATACCGGCCTTTTCCAGCTCGCCCAGATAGAGGCCGGCGAAGATCTCGGCGGCGTCGGGGGGCACGGGGCCGGGATGGTCCTCGGCGAACCGCTCGAACGCGGCGTGGATGGCGGTGCCGCGCGCCCGGGCCTCGACCGGCTCGTCGGGACGGTCCAGCGGATAGAGCTTGAGAATGTCGCGGGCCCAGACCGCGTAGGGGTCGCGGGTCAGGGCCTCGACCCGGGTGACGGCCATCCTCCGCGGACGGTCGGCGACCGGCGGCGTCGGGGCGGGACGCTTGATCGGATCGTAGGGGCCGGGCTCGTCCAGACGGCGCGCCCAGCTCAGCACGTCCGCGCGCTCGGTCAGGGACAGGCCCGCGCCGCGCGCCAGGGTCTTCAGCCGCCACAGCCAGCGACTCTCGACGGCCGGCGCCCCGCCGCGCCGCTCGCTGTGGACCAGGATGACGTCGGGCGCGCAGGCGGCCTGGGCGAAGTCGTGGGCGGTCAGGCCGATGCGGCGCTCGGGCGGGGGGAGTTTCAGCTTGGCGCGCATGGGCCGCGACAGGAACGGGTCGATCGGCGCGCCGCGCGGCCAGATCCCTTCCTCCAGCCCGGCCAGGATCAGGCGGTCCGCCCGCACCATCCGCGCCTCGATGGCCCCGAAGATGCGCAGGCGCGGATGGGTGGCGCCGCCGACGCGCAGGGTCTCCTCATTGACCAGGCGGTCGAAAAGGTCGGCGAAGCCCTGGGCCGACGCCGGCGGCAGCACCACGCCGTCGGTGATCAGCGACGACAAGAGGTTGGCCAGGCACTCCCCCGCCGAGCCGGCCCACAGATCGGCGGGATCGGCCAGGGCTTCCAGGGCCTCGACCAGGGCGCGGGCGGCGGCGGCCGGCTGGCCGGCTTTCGGGTCGGCGACATACGGCAGGGCCACGCGGTGGGAGGCGGCCAGGACGCGCTGGATCAGGGCCTTGGCCTCGGGACGCTCTTCCAGCCGCTCCAGCAGCTGGGCCGCGTCGCGCGGGGCGGGGCCGCGCAGGCCGTGGCGCTCCAGGTCGCGGGCCACATCCAGGTCGCCGCGCAGTAGCGGATGCTTGGCCACGGCCAGCAGGCGGACGGGATCCAGCGGATCCACAGCGAGACCTGCAACGTGCTGGGCCAGGATGGCGGCGGCGCTGGCGGCCAGGGGGGCGCCGGCCGAGCTGTCGGGGATCACGCCCCAGCGCACCAGGCGCGCATTGACCCGGCGGGCCAGCTCCTGGTCGGGCGTGACCATGGCGGCGGTCTGGCCGGGCGTCTCCAGGGCCTCGCGCAGGAGAAGCGCGCAGGCGACGGCGGCCTCCTCCTCGGTGCGGGCGTTGACCAGGGACAGGCCCTTCAGCCCCTCCTCGATCGGATCGAGTCCAGGCGCCTCGGCCCTCAGACGGTCGATCTGGGCCAGCCAGTCGGCGGTGGCCTGGGCCGGGCGCAGGGCTTCGTTGATCAGGCGGCGGCGCCAGCGGCCCCGACTGTCGGCCTCGGGCCACCAGGGCCGGACGTCGGCGCGGGTGACCTTGGCCCTATCCAGCAGGCGCTTCATCGCCCCCTGCGGATGCTGCTCGCCCTGGACTCCCTCGATCTGCTCCCAGGCGTCCTCGGCCAGGCCGTCGTCGAGGCCCGGCAGCACCACGGCGCCCTGGGGCAGGTTGGCGATCACCCTCAGCAGGCGGGCGGTGGCGGGGGCGGTGCCGGTCGAGCCGGCGGCGACCAGCACGCCCTGGGGCGGGTTCGTTTCCCATTGGTCCGAAAGCGCGTTCAGCAGCCGCACCCGGCGGTCGCTGACGTCGATCAGGCCCATCTCGTCCAGGCGCTTGGGCCAGGCGGTCAGGACGGCTTTCAGGAACTTGGCCGACACCTGCCAGTGCTGGGCGAGATCGCCTTCCGCCAGGCCATCCAGGCGGCCGTCGTCGGTGACGACCTCCTCGATCTGGCAGCTGTCCAGGAACTCGGCCAGGGCCTTGGCCATCTCCAGCGCCTGGCCGGCCTGGGGCTCGAACGACAACAGGTGGGCGTGGTTGGCGACCAGCCGGGCCAGCTCGAACCGGCGGCGGCGCGAGGAGACGGCCGGCGGCAGGTCGACGGACAACTCTCCTGGTTCGAACGGCGGCTCGCCCTCGTCCAGGTCGCCCAGCGGCCGGATCTGCGGCAGCAGCAGGGCCTTGCTGCCGCCCCCCCTTTCTTCAGAGACGGCGAGGAAGGCGTCGGCCAGGGCTCGAGCGCCCCGGCGGGTGGGGGTCAGGACCGTGGCGGCGGGCAGGGCCTCGGGCCCCAGCGGCGCCAAGGCGTCCAGCAGACCGCGCGCCAGGTCCTCGACGAAGGGCCGGTGGGCGGGGATCGAGAACCAGCGCGGCCCCGGTCTGTCGAAGGGGCCGGCCATGGCTTAGGCGCGTCCCGCCAGCCTGGCCTCGGCCGCGTCCCGGGCTCCGGGATCGCCGACGTGCATCCAGACGCCGTCGGGCGCGACGCCATGGACGCGCTTGTTCGCCGCCAGGGCCTTCCAGATCGGGGTCAGCGAGAAGGGCCCGTCCGGTCCCTCGGCGACGATCCCCGGGTTGGTGATATGGACGCCCACATAGACCAGGGGCGCGGTCTCGCCGGGGTCCTTGAAGCGGACCACCCCGTCTTCGGACAGGAAGACGTCGCCGGTGTCGTGGAAGCCGAGCGACTCCGCCGTCGAGGCCAGCATCAGGCAGACGTCCATCTTGGCCGGGTCCCAGGCGCGGGCCACGGCCTCGATGGCCGAGGCGTCCTCGATCCAGATCGAGTCGATATTGGCCACCCAGATCGGCGCGTCGCCCAGCAGCGGCAGGGCGTGCTTGACGCCGCCGCCGGTCTCGAGCGCCTGGGGGCGCTCATCGGAGATCACGATATGCGGCAGGGGGTGGGTCTCGGCGCGACGGGCCAGGTGCTGCTCCAACCGGTCGGCGAAGTAGTGGACATTGACCACGGCGGTCTCGACCCCGGCGGCGGCCAGGCGGTCCAGCATGTGGTCGATCAGCGCCTTGCCGCCCACCTCGACCAGGGCCTTGGGCCGGTCGTCGGTCAGGGGGCGCATGCGGGTGCCCAGGCCCGCGGCCAGGACCATCGCGATCTTGGGCGCTTGGGGGGCGCTCATCGACGAAACTCCGACGGCACGGACTTGTCGAACCACGCCTTCAGGCCGGCCATGGCCGGGTCCCGCAGATTGCGCTCCAGATAGCGCCAGGTGCGCGGCATGTAGGCCTCGTACTGCGGCCGGCCCAGCAGGGCCTGGCGGGCGAATACTCGGCCCAGGATGCGCGCCGCGTTCGAGGCGGCCAGGGCCCGGTAGTCGGCGATGAAGGTCTCGCGGTCCACCTCCGGTCGGGCGGCCAGGTAGCGGTCCAGCATGGCCTGCTCCAGCTCCGGCGAGACGTCACGGCGGGCGTCTTGCAGCAGGTGCGTCAGGTCCCAGGCGGGATGGGCGCGCAGGGCGTCCTGGAAGTCCAGCAGGCCCACGCGCGCCACGCCTTCGCGGCCCGGCAGCCACAGCAGGTTCTGGGCGTGGTAGTCGCGGTGGGTGAAGACGCTGGCGCCGGCCTCGCCGCGCACCCAGACCGGGGCCCACAGGGCGTCCCACTCCGCCACCGCCTCGGGCGAGTAGGCCGGCATGCCGGCGAACTTCGGCCACCATTCGAGGAAGGTGTCGGTGGCGATCTTCAGGGCCAGGGTGTCGTAGGTCAGCAGCGGCCACGCGACGTCGCCCTCCGCCGTCAGGATGTCGGGCGGGCTCTCGGCGTGCAGGGCAACCTGGACATCGACGGCGGTCTCGTACAGCGGGACCTCGTCCTGCCCCTCGGCGATCAGGGTGGCGTAGAGGCCGTCGCCCAGGTCTTCCAGCACCGCCAGGCCGGCCTCGATGTCGTGGGCCAGGATGGCTGGGGCCGATAGGCCGCGCTGGCGCAGATAACCGGCCGTGGCCACGAAGGCGGCGACCGAGCCGGCGGCTAGGCGGGCGGCGGCGTTGTAGCCCAGGGCCACGCGCTCGGCCTCGCTGGCCCCGGGCGGACAGACCACGCTCTCCAGGGCCGGCGGCTGGTCCATGAAGATGAAGCGCTCATCGCCTCGATAGAGGCGCTCATAGGCGCGGGTCGAGGCGTCGCCGCTCAGCGGTTCGCGGCGGGCGTCGCCGAAACCGTTCCGAGCCAGGAAGGCCGCCTTCAGGGCTTCGCGGTCAGAGCTCAAGATCACGTCCTTCGAAACTGCCGTGGGCCACGATGACGGCGCGGCGCGCCTGTCCATCCTCGCCCGTGGGGCTGATGTCTATAGCGAGTCGGTTGGCGGGCAGACGACCCTCCAGGCGCTGGGGCCATTCGATCAAGGCCGCGCCGTCCTCCAGCGCCTCCTCCAGCCCGATCTCATAGGCCTCGTCCGGGT
>JAGIBE010000213.1:0-42653 GCA_017744495.1 Caulobacter sp.
GCACATGGCCACCAGGCGGCCCCTGCCCTGCTCCTCGCGGATCAGTCGCAGCTTGTCCTCGGGCGTGGCCTCGGCCAGGAAGTCGTCGACACCGGCTTCCGAAGCGATGGCGGCGGCGGTCACCGGATTGTCGCCGGTGATCATCACCGTGCGCAGGCCCATGCGGCGCAGGTCGGCGAAACGCGCCTTCACGCCCGGCTTGACCACGTCCTTCAGGTGGATGACGCCGACCAGGGCGCCGTTCTCGCTGACCGCCAGAGGCGTGCCGCCCGATCGGGCGATGCGGTCGACGGCGGCCGTCAGCTCGGCCGGGATCAGCTTCGGGTCCAGGGCCAGGCTGCGATAGACCGCGTCCACCGCCCCCTTGCGCCAGGACATGGCGCCCGCGTCCAGGCCCGATTGGCGGGTCGAGGCGCTGAAGGCGATGGCGGTCGCGCCCTCGGGGATGTTGATGACGATCCCCTGGTTGCGGCCCAGTTCGATGATCGAACGGCCTTCGGGGGTTTCGTCGGCCAGCGAGGCGCTGACGGCGGCGCGCAGCGCGGCCTCGGGACGAACGCCCGGCGCGGGGATCACCTCGGTGGCCATGCGGTTGCCGAAGGTGATGGTGCCGGTCTTGTCCAGCAGCAGGGTGTCGACGTCGCCCGCCGCCTCCACGGCCCGCCCGGAGGTGGCCAGGACGTTGTGCTTCATCAGCCGGTCCATGCCGGCGATGCCGACAGCCGATAATAGGCCGCCGATCGTCGTCGGGATCAGGGTGATGAACAGCGCGCCCAGCACCAGCGGGTCGAGCGCCACGCCCGAGAACTTGCCCAGGCCCAGCAGGGTGACCACGGCGATCAGGAAGATCAGGGTCAGGCCGGCCAGCAGCACGGCCAGGGCGATCTCGTTGGGTGTCTTGCGACGATCCGCGCCCTCGACCATGGCGATCATGCGGTCGAGGAAGGTCGAGCCGGCCGAAGCGGTGACTCGCACCTTGATCCAATCGGAGACCACGGTAGTCCCGCCGGTGACGGCCGAACGGTCGCCGCCGCTTTCGCGAA
The DNA here is from genome assembly GCA_017744495.1 of Caulobacter sp. Classification (GTDB taxonomy): domain Bacteria; phylum Pseudomonadota; class Alphaproteobacteria; order Caulobacterales; family Caulobacteraceae; genus Caulobacter. The sequence goes on from JAGIBE010000213.1 coordinate 1,044, forward strand.
TGACCGGGGCGCTTTCGCCGGTGATGGCCGCCTCGTTGACGCTGGCCATGCCCTCGACGATCTCGCCGTCGGTCGGCACCACGTCGCCGGCCTCCACAAGGATCACCTCGCCGGGAACCAGCTTGTGGGCCGGGGTCGGGATGATCGTGCCGGTCTTCTCGTCGATGATCAGCTTGGCGCTGGTGGTGACACGGGTGGCGCGCAGGCTGTCCGCCGCCGCCTTGCCGCGCCCTTCGGCGACGCTCTCGGCCAGGTTGGCGAACAGCACAGTGGCCCACAGCCAGGCCGAGACCTGGACGGCGAAGCCGGCCGACTGGTGGGCGGCCACCGCCGCGACGGCCGAGACCGTCGACAGCAGGGCCACGATCCAGGTGGCGAAGATCACCGGATTGCCGGTCAACTTGCGCGGATCCAGCTTGATGAAGGCGTCTCGGGTCGCGCGGGCCAGGATCGGGCCCGACAGGCCGCCAGCCAGGAGGCTGGCCTTGCGCCGGCCCTCGCCGGCATGGGTGTCATAGGTGGTCATGATGAGGTCTCTCAGCGGCCGGCGACCGCGGCGAGCACCTGGAAGTGCTCGACGATCGGGCCCAGCGCCAATGCGGGGAAGAATTGCAGGCCGCCCAGGATCAGGATCACCCCGATCAGCAGTCCCACGAACAGGCCGCCATGGGTCGGCAGCGTGCCGGCCGAGGGGGCCAGCTTGGGCTTGGCGGCCAGCGAACCGGCGATGGCCAGCACCGCCACGATCGGCAGGAACCGACCCATGGCCATCGACACGGCCAGGGTGGTGTCCCACCAGGGCGCGTTGGCGGTGAGGCCGGCGAAGGCCGAGCCGTTGTTGGCCGTACCCGAGGTGTAGGCGTAGAGGATTTCCGACAGGCCGTGCGGCCCTGAGTGCATCAGGCCCTTCAGCGCCTCGGGCAGAACGGCGGCGATCGCCGAGAAGCCTAGGACGCAGACCGGGATGGCCAGCACGGCCAAGATCGACAGCTTGACCTCGCGCGCCTCGATCTTCTTGCCGAGATATTCGGGCGTGCGGCCCACCATCAGCCCGGCGACGAACACCGCCAGCACGGCCATGACGACCATCACCGCGATGCCGGAACCAATGCCGCCGGGCAGGATCTCGCCCAGGTGCATCAGGAACATGGCGATGCCGCCGCCCAGGGGCATCAGGCTGGAATGCATGCCGTTGACCGAGCCGTTCGAGGCCCCTGTGGTCATGGCTGCCCAGGCAGCGGTGGCCGGCGCGCCGAAGCGGGTCTCCTTGCCCTCCATGTTGACGGTTGTGTCGACGTGCGCGGCGACCTGGGCCGGGGCCGGCTGGGCCTCGGCGACATAGATGCCGGCGGCGGCGGCGAACAGCAGCACGCTCGCCGCGACCACCAGGGCGCGCACGTCCTTCCGCGCCAGGACCGAGCGGCCGAAGGCGAAGAAGGCGGCCCAGCCCAGCACGTTGATCGACACGGCCGTGATCAGGTTGGTCAGGGGCGTGGGGTTCTCGAACGGGTGAGCCGAGTTGGCGTTGAAGATGCCTCCGCCGTTGATGCCCAGCATCTTGATCGCCTCCTGCGAGGCCACGGCGTAGAGCGAGATCTTCTGGTCGGCGCCCTCCAGGGTGTGGGCGGTGACCCCCGCCGCCAGGGTCTGGGGCATGCCCAGGGCGACCAGCAGGACGGCCAGGACGAAGGACAGCGGCAGCAGCACATAGAGCGTGGTGCGGATCAGGTCGGCCCAGAAGTTGCCGACACCCCCTTCCCGGTTGGCCACGAAGGCGCGCGCCAAGGCCGCGGCCACGGTCGCGCCGGTGGCGGCGGAGACGAAGTTCTGAACGGTCAGCACGACCATCTGGCTGAGCGTCGACATGGTCGTCTCGCCCGCATAGCTCTGCCAGTTGGTGTTGGTGACGAAGCTGATCGCCGTGTTGAACGACAGGTGCTCTGAGATCGCCCCGAAGCCCTGCGGGTTCAGCGGGAGCACGCCCTGCAGGCGCAGGACGCCGTAGGTGATCAGGAAGCCGACCAGGTTGAAGGCCAACAGGGCCCCGGCGTAGCCGTACCAGCTCTGCCCCTTCTTCGGATCGATCCCGCAGGCGGTGTAGAAGAACGCCTCGAACGGCCGAAGCACCGGGTCGAGCCAGGTGCGTTCGCCGTTCCAGACACGCGACATGTAGACGCCCAGCGGCCAGCCGATCGCGACCGCCAGGCCGAGCGTCAGGGCGATTTCCGCCCAGCCTTGCCAATTCATGGAAAGATTTCCGTCAGAACTTGTCGGGCCGCAGCATCGCCGCGACCATGTAGACCGCGACGACGATCGCCCCGGCGCCCCAGAGCACGTTCACCAGCATGGTCAAACGCGCCTCAAACCCATGGCGAACGCGGCGAAGGCTGCGAACAGCCCCACCCCCGACGCCAGAAAGATCAGATCAGCCATGAAAGGCCTCCCGCTAAACTGGCGGGACCTGATCACAGAGCGGCGTAAGGGCTCCATGCGGGAGCCGGGGACGCCGCATAAGGGCGCCGTAAAGATCGGGCGGGACAGCGCGGGAGCGCCGGCCCTCACCTGTCGCGGATTCAAACCGCCAGAAATGGAGCTTTGCCCCTTCTGCGCCCGGCCCCAACCCTGCGCCCCAGGTTGCTTTTCCATCATTGGCGATCGGTAGTTGACCTGATTGCCTGGCCGCGCCTCCCGCCCAAACTCGCTTTACTTGTAGCTTCGGGTAACGGCCGTGCGCCTTGATCGACGGCCAGGGCCACGCCTATTCCGGAAAGCTCGGCGTCAGATTCAACTGGTGAAGACTAGAAACGGACCCGGATGTCGAGCCCGGCCGATTGGGCGCGGGTGCGATCGCCGAACTCCCGGTCATAGTTGAAGCGCACCGACACGCGGTCGTCGCCGATCACCCGGAAGTCGACGCCGGCCGTATAGGCGCTGCGGTCCAGGGTCGTGCCGACCCGCGCCGCCTCCGATGTCGGATTGGCTCCCACCAGACGGAACGGCATTTCGATCCGGTCAGTGGTGTTGAACAAGCCGCCGACGCGGAACGACACCGCCGTCTGGCTGCGCACGCCCTGGCGCATCACGAAGCCCAGCGTCACCTCCGGATTGGCCGTGCCGATGAACTGGGTATGGGACGCGCCGCTCGCACCCAGGCCGCCGAGGCCATCCTCGGTGAACTTCTGTTGATGCAGACCGGTGGACCAGACGTTCAGCGCCGGGCGCACGAACAGCCGCCCGTTCTCGACCACATAGGCGAAGCGCGCGTCGGTACGGAGATAGCCGCTCTCCGGCTCGGCCTCGCCGCGTCCCGGCGCGAAGACCTCCACCGCGCGCGTGGTGTCCATCCACTGCCAACCGCCAGACAGCGAGAAGGCCATCTCGGCTGCGCCCGTCCGCTTCTTCAGGCCCAGGCCGGCGTTGAAGCCCTGCCCTTCGCCCAGCGAACGCATGTTGTCGACATTGACCTGGTCCAGCCGCTCGTAGCCGACCGCCGCGGCCAGCGACCAGTCGCCCGCCAGCGGACGCTCGAAGCCGCCGCGCAGGCGCCCGCCCTCGGCCTTCGCCCCGAGGGTCTCGGCGTCGGCCTCGCCGCGCGAGGTGACCCGCTCGATCGCCGCCCAGGCGCACTTGCCGTCCGGGCTCGAACCCGGGCTGACGCAGTTGAACAACTGGCTCGAGAAGCTGTCGGCCGAGTACAGCTGGCTGCGCAGCGGCGCCAGGTAGGGCTCGGGATTGAGCTCGCCGAAAATCCGCGAGTAGGTCGCTTCCTCGCCCGTCTCCAGATTGCCGATCAGCGCCATCAACCGGCCCATGCCGCCGGAGTCACCGGTGATGAGGGCGGAGTTCATGTGCCGGCCCAGCGCCTGGCCGTTGATATTCAGGAAGCTCTGGTCGAAGTGCGGCGTGAAGGCCAGCTGCACGCCGGCTGAGCCGGTCTGAATCCGATAATCCATCGCCAGGGTGTCGGCGATCTTCAAACCATTGTCGGTCGCCGAGCCGGACGCGAACAAGGTGACCGGCTTGGCGTCCTGCAGCCAGGTCAGGGTCACTTCGCCCGTGCCCGCCACGGTGGCCGAGCCCGTAACGTCGACATGGTCGGACGCATAGGGCCCGAAGGCCACGTCGAACGCCATATGGCCGGTCGCGGTCTGGACGAAGTTTCCGTCGATCGCGACCGTGTTGATCACCCGCAAACCGTAATAGGGGTTGGCCGCCGGATCGCCCAGATCGTCGTAGTCGCCGAACTGCGCGCCGCCCGCCAGGTCGATCGGCGCACGCGGCGCCGAAAGCCCCATCAGGAAGTCGCCGCTGTTCGTGAACGTCCCGCCCGGGATCGCGGCCGCCGACAGCGACAGGCTCGCCATGCGGGCGGCGGCCGAATGCGCCGTCGTCTCGCGCAGTGCGATCGAATGGGCGGCGATGAAGGTCGCGCCGTCGTGGTTGACGAAGCTGTTGCTCCCGCCGCCCAGATCGACGTCGCCGATGACCACGCCCTGGTTGTCGACATGGTCGTCGCCGCCCGAGGCCTGGATGGCCAGATTCGAGATCGCCGAGACGTGGCCGGTGTTGACCAGGGTGTTGTCGGCCCCGCCGTCGATCACGACGCCCGCGCCCGTCCCCGAGCCGCCACGCGTCACGCCGGCCAGGCTGATAGCGATGTCGCCCGCCCCGTTGGAGCCCTGGCTCTGGGCGAAGACGGCAATGCCGTTCGCGCCGACCGCCATCACGTCGTCGGCCAGGGCCAGAGCGATCGAACCACCCGCCCCTTCGCCGCCCGCCGCGCCTTGGAACACGCCGTCAACCCAGCCGCCGCCACCGCCCAGGCTCTGGACCGCGACGCCGTAAGCACCCGCGCCCGTCGTCAGGACGCCGCCGGTCTGGGTGAAGACGATGTCGCCGCCGTCGCCGTTGTTGTTCTGGTTCAGGGTCACGCCGGCCAGGCCCTCACCCAGCACCGCGCCGCCGCCGCCGCCGATCGACTGCAGCAGCACGCCATGCGCCCCCGCGCCCGTCGTGACGATAACGCCGTCCTGGTCGAGCGTGACGCCGCCGCCGTCACCCGTCGCGCCGCCGGTTCCGCCCAAGATCGTCTCGCCGCCACCGAGACTGGTCAGGTTGACCACGCCGCCGCCCGCGCCGATCGACTGGACCAGCAGGCCCGCGGCGTGATCGCCCGTCGTGACGATCGCCCCATCGAACCGGGCCGAGACCGTCCCGCCCGAAAGGCCCGTCCCGCCGGCCGCGCCCAGGCTCAGGGTCGGGGTGACCGTCGTCGCGTCCGCGCCCGTGAGACTGACGTCGGCCACGCCGCCGCCACCGCCCACGCTCTGCAGGATCGCGCCGGCGCCGAGCGCGCCCGTGGTGGTGATCGAGCCCTGATGGACGCGCGTCACCGCGCCGCCGCCCTCGTCGCTCCCGTTCTGGCCGCCCAGGGCCACCGAGACGGGTCCGACCGCCGCGCCTTGCGCCACGTCTACGGTGACCACGGCCCGGCCGCCGCCGCCGCCGATCGACTGGTCGAGCACGCCGGGTGAATGGTCGCCGTTGGTCAGGATGTCGCCGGTCTGGGTATTGTCCAGGACGCCGCCGGCGTTGCGCACGCCGTCGATCCCGCCCAGGGCCGCGTTAACCGCCAGGGCCATGGCCTCGCCGCCGACCTCGGCCGCGGGATCGACCGCGAGAGCGGACACAGCGTCGTCCTCGGGCTGGGCCGCGACCTCGAGATCGACGCGCAGGGTCCCGCCGCCGCCGCCGATCGACTGGTTGAAGATACCCGCGGCGTTGTCGCCCGCCACGCCATACGTGCCGGTCGAGATCACATGCACCGCGCCGGCGTTCATGTCGGTCGCGCCCTCGGCGCCCGCCCGGGCGGCGATCCTCGGATCGGCCGGCGGAGTCGTGGCGTTGTCGCCGGCCAGCGGCATGCCCTTGCGGCCGTAGACCTGCCTCAGATCGAAGGCCAGCTGGCCGCCGCCGCCGTTGATGCTCTGGGCCACGATGGCCTGCGAGCCGTCCCCCAGGGTGGTGATGTCGCCGGTGTGGACTACCGTGACCTCGCCGCCCTGGCCGCCGTCGCCGGTCCCGACCGCGCCGAGGACGGCGTTGATCAGGCCCGACGTGCTAATGGCCCCGAGGTCGGTCGACGCCGAAATCGCCGCGCCGGCGTTGCCGCCGCCGCCACCGATCGATTGGGCCAGGATCCCATCGGCGTTGGCGCCCAGGGTGACGATCGAGCCGGCGTTCTCGACCCGCACCGCGCCGCCGTCTCCACCGTCGCCGCCGATCCCGCCCACCGAGAGCATGGGTGCGGACGACTCCTTGGCGATGTCCAGGGCCAAGGTCAGCACCATGCCGCCGTTGCCGCCGCCGCCGCCGATCGACTGGGCCAGGATACCGTGCGCGCCCTCGCCGCTCGTGCCGATGACGCCGTCGTTATAAACAGCCACTTCGCCGCCGGTGTTGCCCGAACCTCCCGCGCCGCCGATGTTCAGCGAGGCCGAGGTGCTGCCCGTGCCGCCCGTCATGAAGGTGATCGAGCGGATCGAGCTGCCGTTGCCGCCACCCCCGCCGATCGACTGGGCGAAGACGCCATAAGACTCCTTGCCCTCGGTGAGGATCAGGCCCGACCGCTCGTCCTCGCCCGCCGGGCGGTTGGTGACGGTGACAGCGCCGCCCGTGCCGCCGGTCCCGCCCGACCCGCCGATGTTCATCGCCGTGCGCGTCGTCGCGCGCGAACCGGACTTGATCGAGCCGCCGTCGTTCATCACGCCGGCGTCGCCGCCGCCGCCGCCGATGCTGTTCGCAGAGATGCCCGAGGAATAGTCGCCCTTGGTCCAGATCAGGCCTGTATTGACCACATCGACCGCGCCGCCCGTGCCGCCGGCGCCGCCCGAACCGCCGATGTTGATGAAGGTCGACAGCCGCGAGGCGCTCTTGTTCGTGTCGCGCGATGTGGTGATGGTCGCACCGCCCACGCCGCCGCCCCCACCCACCGACTGGGCGCGAACGCCGTCCGCGTAGAGGCCTTCGGTGACGATCTGGCCCTCGTTCCGGACGCTGACCACTCCGCCGACCCCGCCCGAACCGCCCTCGCCGCCCAGGGCGATGCTCATGGCGCCGGCCGAGGAATCGCTCTTCGCGGCCTGCACCGGATCGGCGTAGGTCACGGTCGCCCCGCCCACGCCGCCGCCGCCGCCCACCGATTGCGCGAGCACGCCGTCGGACCGGTCGCCCCGGGTCCAGACTAGGCCGCTCTGAGTGACGTCGACCACGCCGCCGTCGCCGCCGGTCCCGCCTTGGCCGCCCAGCACGACCTTGCCGGTGAATGTGCTGAGGATCAGGTTCAGCGCCATGCCGCCCGCGCCACCGCCGCCGCCGATCGACTGGGCCAGCAGGCCCCGCGCCTCGACGCCGCGCGTGACGACCTGGGCGTCGCTGGTCACTATCACCTGGCCGCCGTCGGCGCCCTGGGCGCCCTCCAGGCCGATGGTCATGCCCGCTTCGTAGACTTGCTTCTCGGCGTCGCTGCCGGTGCGGGTCTGGGCCCCGACCGAGATCGCGCCGCTCTTGCCGCCGCCGCCGCCGATCGACTGCGCGTAGAGACCGCCGGAGCGGTCGCCGGTCGTGTCGAGCGCGCCGCTGATGTCGATCGACAAGTCGCCGCCGGCCCCGCCGGTCCCGCCTTCGCGACCGATCGCGATGGACAGCTTGTTGCTCGTGCCCAGGGCGAAGTTGCTATTCACCATGGCGTTGCCGCCGCCGCCGCCCAGCGACTGCACCATGATCGCGTCGGAATCGTCGCCCTTGGTGGAGATCGAGCCATCATGGACGACGGTGATGTCGCCGCCGTCGCCGCCCGAGGTCGGGTCGCCGCCCAGGGCCAAGGCCAGGGCCGTGGTCTTTGGGAAGTAGCCGGCGCCGAGGTTGTAGTTGGCGTTGCCGCCGCCCCCGCCTTGCGACAGCACCACCAGGCCGTCGGAATTGGCTCCATCGGTGACGATGTCGCCCCGGTTGGTCACGCTGACGTCGCCGCCGTCGCCCGAGCTGCCGCCGTTGCCGCCGATCGCCATCGACACGGCGATACTCTCGCTGGTCGGTGTCTCGGCGCTGACGCCGTCGGTCGAGAAGCCGAGCACGGCGTTGACGCCCGCGTCGCCGCCGCCCCCGCCCGTCGACTCCACATAGACGCCGGCCGAGTTGTCGCCGAACGTGATGACCGAGCCGGCGCGCGCCTCGTCGTCGTCCGGGTCGCCGCGCACCACGGTGATGTCGCCGCCGTCGCCGGCCACGCCGCCCGAGCCGCCGACGCCGATGGTCAGCGGGCTGCCCGACAGCGCCACGACGCCCGTGACATTGATGCCGCCCGAACCACCGCCGCCGCCGATGGCCATCACCGACACGCCCTTGGCCCCGCCGGTGTAATCGGCCGAAGCCAGGCTGGCCTTGCCCGCCGCGTCGGTCACGACCTTGGCGTTGACGATCACGTCGCCCACGCTGACCAGCGAGACGTCGCCCGCGTCGGCCCCGACGCCGCCATGACCGCCGATGCCGACGCCCAGGGCGTAGCCGCGTTCCTCGCTGCTGCCGTTGGTGGCCGAGAGCGTGACGTTCAGGCCGCCGTCGCCGCCGCCGCCGCCGATCGAGCGCACCAGCACGCCCCCGGCCTCGACGCCCTGGACCCAGACGTCGCCGGTCTGGACCACCGAGACGTCGCCCGCGACGTCGCCGTTCCCGCCGCCGCCGCCGACGCCGAAGGCGATCACCGGCTCCGAACTGTCGGAGCCGCCCTTGATCCCGCCGGCGATGTTGATGCCGCCGTCGCCGCCTCCGCCGCCCAGGGACTCGACCAGCAGACCGCGCGAGCGCCAGCCGTGGGCCGAGAGGTCGGCGTCGACCACGGCCGTGACGTCGCCGCCCTGGCCGCCGCCGCCGCCGAAGCCGCCCACGCCCAGCGTGGCCGAGCCGTCCAGCGCGAAGCTGCCCGCGACGTTGATCGCCCCGTTGCCGCCGCCACCGCCGATGCTCTGGATGGCGACCGCCGACTCCGTGTCGCCCTTCGAGGTGATGACGGTGCGGTCGTCCTGCGTGCCGGCGATAGTCGCCGTGACGTCGCCGGCATCGCCACCGTCGCCGCCGAAGCCGCCGATGCCGATCGCCGCCGCGCGGCCGGCGCTGTCGGAGCCGCCGTTGATGACCAGGTCGCCGGTAACGTTGATCCCGCCCGAACCGCCGCCCCCGCCCAGCGACTGGACGACGACGCCGCTGGAGCCCATCCAATTGGTCTCGCCCACGGGCTGGCCGTGTTCGTCATAGACGTTGCGGGTGATAACGTCCGTACCGGTGGTGACGCTGCCGGTGATCGTGGCGGCTACGTCGCCGGCATTGCCGCCGCCGCCCCCAAAGCCGCCGACACCCACGCCAAGACCCAGGGAGTCACTCTCCAGGCTGACCGAGACCGTGCCGGTGACGTTCAGGCCGCCCGAGCCGCCCGAACCGCCTATCGACTGGACGCTGATGCCGTCCGAGCTGTGGCCGTCGGTCTGGGTCGCGCCGGTGCGCGTGACGGCGACGTCCCCGGCATTGCCGCCCGCCCCCCCGAAGCCGCCCAGGCCCAGGCCCACCGTGCCGGCGTCGCCCGATGCGACATTGATCGCGCCGGTGACGTTGATCGCCCCCGCGCCGCCGCCCCCGCCCAGCGACTGGATCAGCGCGCCGATGGCGTCGTCGCCCTCAGTCTGGATGTCGCCGGTGAGCGCGGCGGTCACCGCCGCCCCGTCGCCGCCGCCGCCGCCGAAGCCGCCCACGCCCAGGCCGATCAGGCCGCTCTGCACCTCGGCCGCCGTCACCGACAGGCCGCCGGCGATGTTCATGCCGCCGACACCGCCGCCGCCGCCCTGGCTGACCACGGCCACGGCGCTCGCGCCGTCGCCCTTAGTGTGAACATCGCCGGTCAGGCCGGCGAGCACCGCGCCCGCGTCGCCGCCGCCGCCGCCCAGGCCGCCGATGCCGACCAGCACCGAGGCCGCGTCGGTGGCGATCGTCACCCCGCCGCTGACGTTGAATCCGCCCGCGCCGCCGCCGCCGCCCTGGCTCTGGACCAGCACGCCCGTGCCCTTAGCGCCTTGGGTGAAGACGTCACCGGTGATCGTGGCCGATACCGCGCCCGCATCGCCGCCGTCACCGCCCGAACCGCCGACGCCCACGCCGACATTGGTGGCCGTGTCGGCCGCGATCGACAGCTGGCCCTCGATGTCGAAGCCACCCGAGCCGCCGCCTCCGCCGATGCTCTGGGCCACCACCCCGCGCGAGCCGGAGCCCTTGGTGTAGGCCACGTAGTTGGAGTCGCCGGTGTCCGAGGCCGCGTTGCTGGCCAGGGCCAGGGTCACAGCCGCGCCCGAGCCCCCGTCGCCGCCCGAGCCGCCGACGCCCACCCCGATATTGGTCGCCGCATCGGCGGTGATCGACATCTGGCCCGTAGCGTTGAATCCGCCTGAGCCACCGCCGCCACCCACGCTCTGGGCCACGACGCCGTCGCTGCCGCCGCCTTCGGTGAGGATCTGGCCGATGATGTCGAGGTCGACAGCCCCGCCGGCGCCGCCGCCGCCGCCCGAACCGCCGACGCCCACGCCGATCGAACCGCCGCCGGCCGTGGCGATGGTGGTCATGCCCGTCACGTTGAAAGCCCCGGTCCCGCCGCCGCCGCCCACGCTTTGGGCGGTCACCCCGGCCGAGTTGCCCCCCGTCGTCTCGACATCCCCACGGACGGTCGCCTGAAGCGCCCCGCCGCTGCCGCCGGCGCCGCCCGAGCCGCCGACGCCCACGGAGACGCTGCTCCCCGACTGCCCCGTGATCGACAGCGTCCCAGCGACGTCGAAACCGCCGGAACCGCCACCGCCGCCCGCGCTCTGAGCCAGCACGCCACGCGAAACCGCACCTTCGGTACTGGCCAGAAGGCGACTGTCGCCGGTTCCCGACGCCAGCTGGCTGGAGGCCGCCAGGGTCACCGACGCACCGTCGCCGCCCCCACCGCCCGAGCCGCCGACACCCACGCTGACGCCTCCGCCGGCGCCGCTCGAGCCGTTGACCGCGCCGGACACGTTGAAGCCGCCCGAACCGCCGCCGCCGCCCAGGCTCTGGGCTACGATGGCGTCGCTGAAACCGCCCTTGGTCGAGGCGCCGCCGGCCACGTCCAGCGACACCGCCCCGCCGTTCCCGCCGCCGCCGCCCGAACCGCCGACCCCGACCGACACCGTGGCCGCCGAGCCGCCCGAAACGCTCAAGCCCGCCGCGACGTCGAAACCGCCATCACCGCCGCCGCCGCCGACGCTTTGGGCCTTGATCGCGAAGGCCCCCTGCCCTTCGGTCGTCACCCGGCCGGTCAGCGAGGCGGTCACCGCTCCACCGTCACCGCCCCCGCCGCCCGAGCCGCCGACCCCGACGCCGACCGCGCCCGCCACAGAGCCCGAAGCTCCCAACGCGCCCGAGACATTGAAGCCGCCGCTCCCGCCGCCGCCGCCGACGCTCTGCGCCAGGAAGCCGTGCGAGCGGTCGCCTTCGGTCTGGATGTCGCCCGTGATCATCGCCAGCACGTCGCCGGCAGAGCCGCCGCCGCCGCCGGCCCCGCCGACGCCCACGCTGATCGCGCCCGCGCCGTCGCCGGCCACGCCCAGTCCGCCGGCCACGTTGAAGCCGCCATTGCCGCCACCTCCGCCCACGCTCTGGGCGGTGACCGCGTCCGAGTCGTCGCCAAAGGTCACGGCCACCGCGGTGGCTTCGGGATCGCCGCCGGACGCCGCGCCGCTCTTCAGGGCCAGGGTGACGTCGTCAGCCGCGCCGCCGCCGCCGCCCGAGCCGCCGACGCCCACGCTGGCGGTGAAGGCCGCCGTGCCGCCGATGCTCAGATCGCCCGAGACGTTGAAGCCGCCGGCGCCGCCGCCGCCGCCCGCGCTCTGGGCCAGCACCGCTTCGGAGCCGTCGTCGAGCGTCAGCACCAGGCCGTTCACGCCCAGCTTCACCTTGCCGCCCGCACCGCCGGAGCCGCCCGAACCGCCGACACCCACGCTCGCCGCCGCGCCGATCCCGCCGCTCAGGGCCGCGTCGCCACTGACGTTGAAGCCTCCCGAGCCGCCCCCGCCGCCGAGGCTCTGGGCCACAACACCCGCCGAGTTGTTCCCGCCGGTGACCACCACACCATTGACCTGGAGCTCGACCCCGTCGCCGGCGCCGCCGCCGCCGCCAGAGCCGCCCAGCCCCACGCCCAGAGAGGCGCCGCCCGAACCGGACGCCGCCAGGGCGCCTGAGACGTCGAAGCCGCCCGAACCGCCGCCGCCGCCCACCGACTGGGCGATGATGGCGTCGGAGTCGTCGCCCAGGGTAGTGATCACGCCCGACAGGGTCGCCTTCACGGTCCCGCCCGCGCCGCCGAAGCCCCCTGCTCCACCCAGTCCGATGGTCAGGGCGTTGCCCGAGGCGATCTGCGCCGAAGCCGCGCCGGAGATGTTGAAGCCGCCGCTACCGCCGCCTCCGCCCACGCTCTGGGCCAGGAAGCCGCCCGACTGATCGCCCTCGGTATGGATGTTGTGCGCCGTCGCCTCGACCGCCCCGCCGGCCCCGCCGCCACCGCCCGCGCCGCCCAGGCCGACCGCGACCGCCGCGCCGGCCCCGCCGCCGATGTCGACGCCGCCCGCGAAGTCGAAGCCGCCCGAACCGCCGCCGCCGCCCATCGACTGGACGATCACGCCGGCGGACTTGTCGCCGTAGGTCACGACGTCGTCGGCGATGTCGGCCGTGGCGCGGGCGCCAGCTCCGCCGCCGCCGCCCGCGCCGCCCAGGCCCACGCCGATCGCGCCGCCGCCGCCGGTCGCCAGCGACAGCGCGCCCGAGACGTTGAACCCGCCGCTGCCGCCGCCCCCGCCGACGCTCTGGACCAGCACGCCGGCCGACTGGTCGCCGTCGGTAGTGACCACGCCGCCCGTGGCGCCATAGGCGTCGCCGCCGTCTCCACCACCGCCCCCGACGCCGCCGACACCGACTCCGACAGCCACGCCGGTCGCCGCCGCGGACAGCGATCCGGCGACGACGAAGCCCCCCGCGCCGCCGCCGCCGCCCACCGACTGCACCACCAGACCGCCGGAGCGGTCGCCCTCCGTGGCGATGTCGCCCCCGACATAGCCCGACACCGAGCCTCCGGCGCCGCCCATGCCCCCCGTCCCGCCGACTCCGGCCGAGCCCGCGCCCGTGTCGCCGACCGCCAGCGCCGCCGCGCCGCTGATGGCGTAGCCGCCCGAACCGCCGCCGCCGCCCACCGACTGGATCAGCGCGCCCTTGGCGTCGTCCCCGTAGGTGGTGATCGCCCCCTCGAACGCCGCGCCGACATTGCCGCCGGCCCCGCCGCCGCCGCCTTGGCCGCCGACGCTCACCGAGGCCGCCACCGACGCGACGATCCCGCCCGCGCCGGCGAAGGCCAGGGCGTAGCCCCCGCTCCCGCCGCCACCGCCGACCGACTGGGCGACCAGGCCCGTCGAGAACCGCCCCGTGGTCTGGATCGAGCCGCCCGAGATCACGTCGACCTGGCCGCCGGCGCCGCCGCCGGCGCCCGAGCCGCCGATCGCCGCCGCGAACGCGCCGCCTCCCGCTTGGCTGGCCGCCACGGTGAGGCTGAGGGCGTAACCGCCCGCGCCCCCGCCGCCGCCCACCGACTGCGCGAAGATCCCCTCGGCGCTGTCGCCCCTGGTGGTGATGCTGGCGTCGCCCTGGATCCAGACCGCGCCGCCCTTGCCGCCCACCGAACCGTCGCCGCCGATGGCCGCGCTGGCGCCCACGCCGTAACCCACCGCCGTCGCGCTGGCGAAGCCGCCCGCGCCGCCGCCGCCGCCCACCGACTGGGCGAAGATCCCGCGCGAGCGGTCGCCTTCGGTGTCGATGGTCGGATCGATATCGACGGTGGCCCCGCCGACGTTCACGGAGATCGGAACCAGGTTGACCGTCACCACGCCGCCGTCGCCGCCGCTGTCGCCCTGGCCGCCGATCGCCGCGCCCCCGAACACGCCGACCGACGTCGCCGAGCCGCCGCTGCCGCCGCCCCCGCCAATGGACTCTGCGAAAATGCCGTTGGAGTCGTCGCCCTTGGTGTGGATCGCCCCGCCGTGGGTCACCGTCACCGCGCCCGACTTGCCGCCGATGTCGCCCGTGCCGCCGATGGTCAGGAACACCCCGCCTGACGAACCGCCGTCGCCGCCGCCCCCGCCGATCGACTGGGCCTGGATGGCGCTGCCGTGATCGCCGTTCGTGTTGATCGCCCCTGTATTGATCACCGACACGTCGCCGCCGTCGGCCGCCGCGCCGCCGGCCCCGCCCAGGGCCGCCAGGCCTCCCGCGTCGCTGCCCGAACCGCCGCCGCCGCCGATCGACTGGGCCAGGACACCCAGGGCGAAGTCGCCTTCGGTCGTGATCCAGCCGGCGTTCTGGACGGTCACCGTCCCGCCGTCGCCGCCCGAGCCGCCGTGGCCGCCCAGCGCGACCAGGCCGACCGAATAGCCGCCCGCCCCGCCGCCGCCGCCGATCGACTGGGCCAAGATGCCGGTCGCGCCCTTGCCGTAGGTGTGAATCGACGAGGCCGCGCCGGTGACCACCGTCACCGCGCCGCCATCGCCCCCAGCGCCGGCGACCGTGTCGCCCAACGAGACGATGCCCGCGCCGTCGCCGGCCGAACCGCCCGAACCGCCGATCGACTGGGCGACGATGCCGTAGGAGTCGTAGCCGCTGACGTCGTCGCCGTGGGCGTTGAAGTCCCAGCCGACCTCGTCGCCGGTGACGATGGTCCCGTTGTTCTCGACATAGACGCTACCGGCGTTGCCGCCGGTGCTGCCGGACGCGGCGCCGGCTACGATGCCATAGCTGGACCCGCCCGTGCCCGCGCCGCCGCCCAGGCTCTGGGCCGAGACGCCCGCCGAGCCGTAGCCGACCGTATGTAGATAGCCGTCGTTATAGACGTGGACGTCGCCCGACTGGGCGGCCGCGCCGCTGACCGCGCCGTTCGACAGGCCATAGCCGTCGCCGCCGTTGCCGCCCGTGCCGGCGCGGCTCTGGGCGAAGATCGCCGCCGCGCCTTTGCCCGTGGTGGTGACCGAGGTGTGGTTGGTCAGGTCGACGTCGCCGCCGGCTCCCGCCTTTCCGCCCCGACCGCTGACCACGTAGCCGTAGCCGTTGCCGCCCGTACCGCCGCTGCCGCCCTGGCTGAGGGCGAAGATGCCGGCCAGCTTGTCCGTCGCGGTCTTGATCGGACCGTCGGCGGCGTAGACCGTCGCCGTGACGTCCAGCCCGGCGCCGCCGTTGCCGCCGTTGCCCGGCTCCTTGCCGATCGTAACGCAGCCGAGGAAGCCGAGGCAGACGCGAACGCCTCCGCCGTCGGCGCCGTTCTTGCCGTTGGCGCCGATGCTCGAGAAGATGCGGTTGTTGATATCGCCCGCCCCGCCCCACGAGGTCAGCGCGCCGTTCGGATCGGTGGCCCCGGTCGCGCCGGCCGGCGGATTGACCAAGGGCGTGACTAGGTCGAACGACACGGCGTTGTTGGACGCGTCCTTGACCTTCAACTTCGGGTGGGCCGGGTCGGTATTGTCCACCGACACCACGGTGTAGGTCTTGCTGGTCCCGGTCGGATCGGGCGTGCCGTCGTCCGGATGGGCGCCCGTGCCCTGGTCGGCGACGGTGAAGGTGGTGCCCGCCGCCATCGGCACCAGGATCAGATTGCCGCTCTCGGTGCGGACCGTGATCGCGTTGACGATCTCGGCGATCTCCTCCTGCTGGCCCGTGGCCGGGTTCGTGATCATGTCGTCGACATGATAGGCCGCCGTCGGATTGGGCGGCGGGGCAGGATCGGCCGCCGCCAGGTTCGGGGCGCTCATCGCCACGATCGCGGCCACCGCTACGGCCAGACGCCGCAGCTCGCGGCTCAGTCGCTTGCCGATCATGTTCCGATGGCCAGGGGCCGCCAGGCTCGAAACCGCGATCTCGACATCTGCCTCGACCGGGATCGGCGCCAGCCCTTCGGCGAGGGCCAGGAAGCCCGCGTGCAGCGCGATCAGGTCGGGCTTGCGGCTCCGCGACAGCAGGCCGGCGATCTCCAGCACCTGGGCGCGCGCCGAGGCGCGGTCGGTGTTGGACAGGTCACGCTCGGACGCCAGTTTCTCCAGCCCGCGCAGCATCAAGGCGATCTTGGCGCACGCCTTGGAAGCCGCATCCACGCCCATCGGCGCGTCGTTTTGGTTTTCGGGCGTCGGCGCTTGCACTGTCTTACCTTCCGTTGCGCACGGACCTCGTCTGTCGGCGCGCGCGGTCGGGAGCGGTCCTTCGACACGCTCCATCAGAGTGGGAATGGGCGGATCCGGTCTCGATCAGCGATCGTGACGGATGGCGGCCGCGTTGGCGGCGAGGCTCAGGACTGGACCGGGCGGGTCCAGGAGCGGATCGTTGCTACGGACAAAGCGTTCCCCCAAACAAAAGAGTTGACGGAATTTAACTAACCGTGGTTACGCGAGTTGGCATGCTGCAGCTTACCCATTGCGTGTTTTTTCCGGTGACGAAAGCGTACGACCGCCGCGTCGGAGTGGAGCGGCGCGGGTGAGCGACCCGTCGCGAGTATCTGTCCCGAGCGGCGCGTTCGGGGACTTCCGGGAGTGGGAGATCGCCCGGGCGTCCCTAGGCTTCATCCGTGACGTCGTCCGGATCACCCGAGGCGACCGGCATTTTATCGACGCCTTGATCTTCACCGTCGCGCTCGACGCCAACATGGCGCCGGTCACCAGGGACCGCAGCCTCCTGGCCGCCTACGGGGGCGCGGAGACCTCGACGCCCGACGAGTTGCGACGCCCCGTCAGCATCAATGCGGTGGCCACCTCGCTGCGGCTGCCGCTGGAGACCGTGCGGCGGCGTTTCCTCAACATGGCCCGCGCCGGCCTCTGTGTGATCGGCCCGCAGGGCGTGATCATCCCGCGCGAGGCTGTGACCTCGCCGGTCTATCTCGCCGAGCAGCGCGCGCGCTTCGATCGCACCCGCGACTTCTACCAGGCGATGAAGGCGGCGGGCGCCTTGCCGGACCGGATCGCCGCCGAGGTATCGCCGGCGGAGGGCGAGCCCCTGGTGCGGGCCGCCAACTGGGCCGTCTCGGAATATGCGCTGCGGATCTGCGGCGACCTGATCGGCCTCACGGGCAGCGTCATAAGCAGCCTCGTCCTGCTGGACCTGGTGCTGGCCAATATCGACCCGCTTCCACCCGAAGCGATACCCGACTGGGGTCGCGACCCCGAACGCCTGGGGCGGCCGGTCCGCATCAGTGCGCTGGCCGGTCCGCTGCGTCTGTCCAGCGAGACCATCCGGCGTCACCTGCTCGCCTTGGAGACGCTCGGCTTCTGCCGTCGTAAGTCGGGCGGCCTGGTCGCGGTCGCGCCCGACTCCGCCGGACCGCAATTGGCCCGCATCGTCGAGACCAACCGGACCAACAGCGCGCGCTTGTTCGCGCGCCTGGGCCAACTGGGCGTCCTCGACGGCTGGGACGCCTCGCTCGCCTAGACGCGAGGACCGCCGCTACCCGCCCGGGTGCAGGCCCGGCGCTTCCTGGCCCGTGCGGCTGACATATTCGGTGTAGCCGCCGCCGTACTGATGAACGCCCTCGGGCGTCAGTTCCAGCACGCGGTTCGACAGGGCCGCCAGGAAGTGGCGGTCGTGCGAGACGAAGAGCATGGTGCCTTCGAAGTCGGCCAGGGCCGCGACCAGCATCTCCTTGGTCGCCATGTCGAGGTGGTTGGTCGGCTCGTCCAGCACCAGCAGGTTCGGCGGATCGAACAGCATCTTGGCCATCACCAAGCGCGCCTTCTCGCCGCCGGACAGCACCCGGCAGGGCTTTTCGACATCGTCGCCGGAGAAGCCGAAACACCCCGCCAGGGTGCGCAGCGCGCCCTGCCCCGCCTGTGGGAACGAGCGCTCCAGGGACTCGAAGATCGTCTCTTCGCCGTCCAGCAGGTCCATCGAGTGCTGGGCGAAATAGCCCATCTTGACGCTGGCGCCGATGTTGACCACGCCCTGGTCGGGTTTGGTGTCGCCAGCCACCAGCTTCAGCAGCGTCGACTTGCCCGCGCCGTTGGCGCCGAGCACGCACCAGCGCTCCCGGCGACGCACCAGCAGGTCGAGGCTCTCGTAGATCGGCTTGTCCCCATAGCCCTTGTGGACGTTGCGCAGGCTGATCACGTCCTCGCCCGAGCGCGGGGGGCTCTGGAACTCGAACTGGACCGACTGGCGACGTCGCGGCGCCTCGACGCGTTCGATCTTGTCTAGCTTCTTGACCCGGCTCTGGACCTGGGCGGCGTGCGAGGCGCGCGCCTTGAACTTCTCGATGAACTTGATTTCCTTGGCCAGCATGGCCTGCTGACGCTCGTACTGCGCCTGGCGCTGCGCTTCACCGAGCGCTCGCTGCTGTTCATAGAAGTCCAGATCGCCCGAATAGGTGATCAGTTGGCCGCCGTCGATCTCGACCACCTTGCCGATGATGCGGTTCATAAAGGCGCGGTCGTGCGAGGTCATAAGCAGCGCGCCGTCGTAGTTCTTCAGAAAGGCCTCGAGCCAGATCAGGCTTTCCAGATCCAGGTGGTTGCTGGGTTCGTCGAGCAGCATGCCGTCGGGCCGCATCAGCAGGATACGGGCCAGGGCCACGCGCATCTTCCAGCCGCCGGACAACTGCCCGACGTCGCCATCCATGCGCTCCTGGCTGAAGCTCAGGCCCGCCAGCACCTCGCGGGCCCGCGCTTCCAGCGCATAGCCGTCCAGTTCCTGGAAGCGCTCCAGCACCTCGCCATAGCGCTCCATGACGGCATCCAATTGATCGGCCTGGTCCGGATCGACCATGGCCGCCTCGAGCGTGGCCATCTCGGCCGCCAGGGCGCTGACGGGACCGACGCCGTCCATCACCGCGGCGACCGCACTCTGGCCCGACATCTCGCCGACGTCCTGGCTGAAATAGCCGATCTTCATGCCGGGATCGATCGCGACCAGCCCGTCGTCGGGCTGCTCCTGACCGGTGACCATGCGGAAAAGGGTCGTCTTGCCGGCGCCGTTCGGGCCGACTAGGCCGACCTTTTCACCCTTCTGGATGCCCATCGAGGCTTCGATGAATAGAATCTGGTGGCCGTTCTGCTTGGAGATGTTGTCGAGGCGGATCATGGGGCGGTCTGCTAACGCGACCGGGCGCGGAACGCCAGCCTTGGCGCGACATCAATTCCAACCGCGACGATTGGCCATCATCCCCAGGTCCGTGTGATGTCTACGACGCCAGATCGATCCGCCAGGTGTCGAGCGTCGTGCCCAGTTGCAGATCGAACAGGGTCATCGCGTCGAGATAGGCGATCTCGGCGCCCAAGGCCTGGCTTTGAGCGGTCCTCAGCGCGTTGTCGAAAGTGAGAACCTCGAAGTTGGACGTCCGCCCGGCCTGGAGTTTGGCGGTGGCCACCTCGAGGCTGCGCGCGGCCAGGTCGCGCGCCTGACGGGCGGCCTCCAGGCGCCGCCAAGCCAGCTCGACGCCTTGCGCCGCGTCACGCACCTCCGCTTCCACCCTTTGACGCTGATCGTCCAGCTGGGTTTCCTGGATCCGTAGGGCGGTCGATGCATGGACCTCGCGCTGACGCAGACTGTAGTCGCCCAGCGGGATACGCAGTTGCATTCCGACGACACCGCTCGTCCCGCCAGGCAGGTTCGCGGCGGGGAGCGGAGCTCCGGTTGCCGGGTCGATGACCACGGCGCCGCCCCGCGTGTCCAAGCGCTGCACGCTGGCGTCTACCGACAGGTCCCAAAGGCGGTCATTACGGGCAACCAGCAGGGCCTGGCGCGCCTGCTCGACGGACGACTTCTGCGCCAGATAATCTGGGCGGTTGTCGAGGGCGGTGTCGATCGCTGTTTCCAGGTCCACCTGGACATGCCCCGGCGCCAGGGTGTCGCCCGCGACGACGTCGGTGTGCAGGTCCATGGCCAGCAGACGCAGCAGATTCAGCTGGGCCGAGTTGCGCTGCTGCTCGGCGGCCAGCAGGGACACCTGCTGGTTGGCGATGTCCGCCTGGGTCTGGACCAGTTCGGCCGCCGCCATGCGCCCCGCGTCGATCAGCGCCTGGTTAGTCTCAAGCTGAACCTTGGACCGTTCGAGCGACTGGCGGGCGATGATCAGCTGCTCCTGAGCCTGCATCAATCCGCGATAGGCCATGATGATCGACGAGACCGTGTTCGAGGCCGTCGATTTCAGGGCCAGGCGGTCGATACGGTCCTGCAGCACCGCCTGGGTGATCGGCGCCCGATTGACCGCCAGACCGGCGCCGCGCAGCAAGGGCTGGCGGACCGAAAGCAACGCCGTGTCAGTCCCCTGGCGGTAGCCCAGTCCGCGCAGATCGATCCTCGACCAGACGAACTGGAACTGGGCGCCGGTCGGGACCAGCCAGGCCGCCGACGGCGTGAGCTGGCTGCTGGATCCGCGCGCGCCGTCCTGCCTGGTGGTCTCGGCCCGCGCGTCGATCAGCGCCGTCGGCGCGAAACGTCGCTTGGCCACGTACAGGTCGTAGGCCTCGGCGACGCGCGACAGATAGGCCGACCGGATGGTGCGATTGTCGCGCAGGCCGATCATCACGGCGTCGGCCAGGCTCAGCGACAGGCTGGGTCCCGTCGCCAACGGGCGAGCCCCTAGCGGGGGGGCGACGGTCGGAGCCTGAGCCCATGCTGGCTGAGACGCCAGGAGCGCCGCCGCTAGGAGCGCCGACCCAATCGCCGACCGCCGGATCGTCCTGTCCGCCCCCCTGGATCGCATCAGGATGAAACGGAGGCTAATAAGCAAGCGAGTTTAGTCGCCGATCCAAACCCGAGCTTCACTCCCTCCGCGGACATTTCCGAATTCAAAGATCCCACCATCGACAGATAAGCCACTCTAATCTTCACACTTGGACTGCGCATGAGCCGTCCTTGTCGGAAATGGCCGCTTCACTACTTGCAGACGTCTGGAAAGTGCATTCGGGGGGATGCTGTACATTATTTTTTTGAGGATTAGGCTTCGACACGCAGGTCAGAGCGGCGTGGACGTTTCATGCTCAGATTGTCAGGTGTCGGGAAGCAATACGGCCCTCCGGACAGGCCCACCCCGGTGCTGCGCGACATCAGCTTCTCGCTGGCGGACGGGACGTTCTGCGCCGTCGTCGGTCCGTCCGGTTCCGGCAAGAGCACCCTGATGAACATCATCGGCCTGCTGGACCGGCCGACGAGCGGACGCGTCGATTTGGATGGGATCGCCGTAGACTTCGCGTCTCCCGAGACGACGGCGCGCCTTCGGAACCAGACGCTGGGTTTTGTTTTCCAGGCCTTCCATCTGCTGCCCAGGCTGACCGCCTGGGAGAACGTCGCCCTGCCCCTGCTCTATCGCCGCACCGAGCGACGCGAACGCCGCGGCCGGGCCCTGGACATGCTCGGCCAGGTCGGGCTGGCCGACCGAGCCGATCACCGGCCTGGCGAGCTGTCCGGCGGCCAGAAGCAGCGCGTCGCCCTGGCCCGCGCGTTGGTCGGCCGGCCGCGCCTGATCCTGGCGGACGAACCGACCGGCAGCCTGGACAGCGTCACGGCGAACGAGGTCATGAGCCTTCTGAGCGACCTGAACCGGCGCCTAGGCCTGACCATCGTGATGGTCACCCACGACCAGGCGCTGGCCGCGCGCTGCGATCGTCGGATCGAGGTGTTGGATGGCCGCATCGTCCTCGACACGGCGGCCGCATGAGCACAGCGAACCTCGCGATTTCGGGCGTCGATCCCGGCGAGGGCGTAGTCGAGGCCCTAGGCAATCTCTACGCCCAGCGTCAACGCTCGCTGCTGGCGCTGCTGGGCATCATGATCGGCACCGCCTCGATCATCGCCATGCTGACGATCGGCCACATGGCTCAGCACGAGACGATGCGGATGTACAAGCATCTGGGCGTCGACATTCTGCAGATCCACGCCCTGCCGGTCACCGGCCCGGAGGGGTTCCTGGACCGCCGGACGATCGTCGCCCTGCCCGGCGCGGACCCCGACATCCTGGCGGCGGCGCCGCTCGCGGTCGGTCGCGCCGGCGTGGCCGCGAGCGGCGCCGCGGCCGACCTGGCGGTGGTGACCGCCGATCCCGCCCTGCCCGGCCTGACCGGCATGCGCCTGGCTCAGGGCCGGTTCCTGGGCGGGATCGACGAAGACTCGCTCGCCACAGTGGTCGGCGCGGGCGCGGCGGCGAAGCTGTCGACGCCGGGGGCGCCGGTGGTTCCCGGCGCTTCGGTGCGGATCGGCCAGTACGTGTACGGCGTGGTGGGCGTGCTGGCGCCCATGCCCTACACCGCGTTCGATCCGACCAACTTCAACGACGCGGTCCTGATCCCCCTCAACGGCGCGGGCCGGTTTCGAGCTTCCGGCCAGCCCGACACCGTGCTGATGCGCTTGCGGCCCGACGCCGACGTCAAGGCGGCGGGCGAGCGGATCGCCGCCCGTCTCGCCAATCCGAACTCGCGCATGCAGGTGATCAGCGCCCGCGAGCTGATCGACGGCATGAACGCCCAGAAGGCGATCCACGGTCGCCTGCTGACGGCCATCGGCGGCATCTCGCTGCTGGTCGGCGGCATCGGGGTCATGAACGTCATGCTGATGGGCGTGATGGAGCGGCGGCGGGAAATCGGGCTGCGGGCGGCCATCGGCGCCACGCCCGGCGACCTGCGCCGGATGTTCCTGATCGAGGCGGCGGTCCTGGCCTTCGTCGGTGGCGTCGGCGGGCTTGCGCTGGGCCTGGCGGCCGCGCTTCTGACCGCGCGGATGTCCGGCTGGGCCTTCGGCGCGCCGCTCTACGTCTTGATCCTAGGGCCCGGCATGGCGGCGCTGGTGGGCGTGGCTTTCGGCTTCTACCCCGCCGCCAAGGCCGCCCGCCTCGACCCCATCGAAGCCCTGCGTGCGGAGTGAAGCATGAAAGCGTCTCTCGCCTTGAAATCGATCCATCGCCCCCGCAAACCGGTGATGCTGGCGACGCTGGGGCTGGTGACGACCGTGGCGATCGTCGGCGTCGCGACGCTCCATCGCGCCGGTCAGGCCTCCAGCGCCGCCGCGACCGAAGAACAGCGCGCCGTCATTCAGCGCAGGCCCTTCGTCGCCTCGCTCTCGGTGGCGGGAACCATCGCCCCCGGTCCCGGCGGAGAGGTGACCGCGCCGTTCGACGGCACGATCCGCAGCGTCGAATTCGTCTACGGCGAGCGCGTCGAGCCGGGCCAGGTGCTGGTGGTGTTCGACGCCGCCGACCTCCGCGCCCGTCGCAACGAGGCCGAGGCGGCTGTCCTGAAATCATCGCAAACCGCCGCAGAATTCGCGGACTGGGAACACGGCCCGGACGTTTCACGGGCGCGTCGCGCCGTAGCCCTGGCCGAGTCGGACCTGCAGGACGCCGATCGCAAGATCGATGAGACCAAGTCGCTGCTCGATCGCGGCCTGGTTCCCCGCAACGAATACGACGCCGCCTTGCGCCAGCGACAGGTCCAGGAGGCCGGCCTGGCCATGGCCCGGCAAGACCTGGCCCAGGCCTTGGCGCGGGGCGGCGCCACACCGCGACGTGCAGCGGGGCTGGATCTGCAGAACGCCCGGGACCGGCTGGCGGAGCTGGCTGGCGAATCCGCGAGCGCGGTGGTCCGCGCCCCGATCGGGGGCGTGATCGTGCGCCCGCCCGCCGACAAGGCGGAGGCCGCCGTCCATGCGGGACAGCAGATGACCCGGGGCCAACTGATCGGCGCCGTGGCCTCGCCGGGCGCCTTGATGGTGACGTTCCAACTGGGCGAGACCGACGCCAACCGCGTTCGGCCGGGCCAGCCGGTGACCGTCACGGGGACGGGCTTCCCCGGCATGATGCTGAAGGGGCGCGTGACGGCTGTAGCCGGTGAAGCCACGCCGCCTTCGGCCGGCAGCCCGATCTCCACCGTCGCCGCCCTGGCCCGGCTGGAACCGCTGTCGCCCCAGCAGGCCGGCGCGGTGCGCATCGGCATGACCGCGGCGGTGTCGATCCAGATCTACGCCAATCCTTCGGCGGTGATCGCCCCGCCCGCCGCGATCCAGGGCGCGGCGCCGAACGCCACCGTGTCGGTGCGGGATCCCGCCGGCGGGCGGGTCCGGACCACCGCCGTCCGCATCGGCCAGGTCGCGCCGGACGGCGTCGAGATCCTGTCAGGCCTCAGGCCTGGCGACGTGGTCGTCTGGACCCCGCCGCCGCCCGTCCCCACCACGGCCTCCTGAGCGAGCAGCGACGAAAGAAACCCCGATGCCGGAAGCATCGGGGCAGTCGGGACGCGCTGGCTCGACGCAGCGCGTCCCTTCCAACCGAGGAGGGGGCCTCTCGATTACGGCCAGACGATCGAGACGGTCGGCGTGGTGACGATCGGCGAGGTCGTCTGCACGGCGCAGTTGGGCGCCAGGGTGGTGTTGAAGGTGATGTTTCCGCCGCTGATCGTGGCCGGCACGTTGCCGGTGCAGGTCCCGAAGATCGAGGCGCTGACCGAGACGTTGTTGATCGTGGCGGTGGTGGGGCCCGTCACGGTGACCGACCACGGCAGGCCGGTGGCCGAGATGCCCGAGCACAGGAAGCTGCCGGGCGTGAAGGTCGCGCTGGTGATCGAGGCGTTGCCCGCCGCGTCGGTGGAGCCGGTGAAGTTGGCGTTGCAGCCGATGGTCGGCAGGCCCGACTTGGCCAACTGGGTCTTGCCCACGCCGGTGAAGCTGGTGCCGGGCGGGCTGATGCTGGCGGCCGAGGCTTGAGCGGCGATCAGGCTGGCGGCGGCCAGGGCGCCGACGGCGATGATGGAGGAGACTTTCATGGCGTTTCCCTTATGTCCGAATTCGCGTTTTCTCTGGGGGATGAGAAGACATCCACTCAGTAAGACGCGAGAAATTCGCGTAAGGGGGGATCGAATTTCAGATTTCGCTAAAAAGTTTTCTCAGTAATAGAGATTTTTATTCCGCGAAATAATTTGTCATGACTCAACATTTCGCACTCATGGCGATCAAATGGCGCGCCGAATATAGTATAACCACCTTCACATACGCCCTACCCCTCCAACCGCACGGCCCGGCTAACCCGACAGGTGGCGCGCTGCAACAGCTCCTTCACGGAGTCGCGGGAGATGCCCATGCGGTCGGCGATCCCGGCATAGGTCAAGTCGTCGAAGCGATGCAGCCGGAACGCGTCGCGGGCCCGGGGCGGCAGGGCTTCGATGGCCTTCACCACCCGGATGATCTCCTGCCGCGCCGCGACGATCCGCTCCGGCGACAGATCGCTGGAGGGTTCCGGAGAGTCGTCGAGGCAATCGTGCAGCGCGCTCCGGCGGACGGTCCGGTGGCGGCGAAGATTGACCAGGGCGTGATGGGCCACCGTGAACAGGTAACGCTCGACGTCGGCGATCGGCGTGCGCAGCCGCGCCGACTGCAGATTCAGGAACACGTCCTGCACCAGGTCGTCGATGTCGGCGGTGGGCGCTCGCCTGGCGAAATAGCGGCGAAGCCGGTCGCCGTAGCTGGCCATCCAGGCGCCGAGGTCGGGCGGCGGCGGGGCGGCGATCTGCGAGTCCTGCGTTTCGGTGTGAGCCATTGAGCTGCTCCGGGGCACGGGGGCGGCGGCGCCGCGCCGCCCCCGGCCGGGCCGGGAAGCGGCGCGGCCTTCGCGTCAGAAGGTCTTGCGGACACTGACCCCGATCAGTCGCGGATCGAGGACGAAGACGTTGGTGGTCAAGGCGGTGTCGTCGCTGTTGATGAAGGCGCCGGTGATCGGCGTGTCGTTCAGGAGGTTCTTGACGTAGGCCTCCAGCTGGAGACCGGCGTCGGGCTTGGAGACCGTCAGGCGCAGGTTGACGTTGTACCAGCCGTGCAGCTTGTCGATCGCGTCCTGGTACACCCGCGCCCAGGACTGGGACTGGTGATAGACGTCGCCGCGCATCGTGGCCTTCCAGTCGGCCCCGAACCAACGGGTGTATTCCGCGCCGAAGCTCTGGGTCCAATGCGGGGCGTTGGGCAGTTCGTGACCGGAGACGTCGGCATAGAAGCCGCGACCGCCGTTGGGCAGATCCGCCTCGGTGGGCTGGAACGGCAGCCCGAGGCTGAAGAAGGTGCCCGGGCAGATCAAGCCCAGATTGGCGTCGTCCGGCTGGCCGTTGGCCCGGTTGTAGAGCAGAATCTGTTCGACATAGGCCTTGGACACCACGCAGTTGGACGGCAGGAACTCGTTGCCCTTCAGGACGGTGAAGTCCGTGTTCCCCTGGGTCCGGTCCATCACGTCGATCGAGCGCGAGCCGCCGGCGATCTTGCTGTCCTGGTACCCCAGGGCGAGATTGAAGCGCAGGTCCGGCGTGGCCTGGAAGACCGACTCCAGCTCGACGCCCCAGACCTTGGAGTCGAAGTTCTCGTTGATCGCGGTGCGATCCTGGATCTGCGAGACCTGATAGTCCTTGTAGTCGTAGTAGAAGGCCGCGCCGTTCAGGATCAGGGCCCCGCCCAGCAGGGTGTTCTTGGTCCCCAGCTCGAAGGCGTTGACGTACTCGGGGCGGAAGGTCGCGGGATAGGACTGCAACTGGGCCAGCGGCGGAAAGCCGGGGAACATCGGCTCGGTCGTGTAGCCGATCGCCGGCGGGTTGGCCCCGCCGCCCTTGTAACCGCGGTTGTAGAAGGCATAGACGAGGGTCTGGTCTGTGAACGACACGTCCGGCGTCCAGTCCAGGCCGAGGCGGCCGGTGACCACGCCCCACTTCTGCTTGATCTCGGCCAGTTCCGGATAGCCGCCCGGCACCGTGCCGCCCTTGCTCGGCGACAGCAGCACCTGGGACGGGACGGGCGTGAAGGTCTTGCGGTCGTCGGTGTAGCGAAGACCCGCTGTCAGCTTCAGCGTCGGATCGATGTTGTAGTAGAGCTCGCCGAAGACCGCGCCCGACTGCAGTCGGTAGGGATTCTTGCTGCGGAAATAGTTGTGGCCGTCACCGTCGATCTTCTCGATCGGATTGGGGTCGATATAGGCGCAGGTCGAGGTTCCGTTCGGCGTGATCACGGCAGGCGGGGCCGTGCCGTCGTTGCAGATGCGGACATCGTTGCTGTTGTTGCCGACCGGTCCGAAGCTCTGGGCGATGGCGCTGATGATGTTGAAGAAGACGTAATAGTCCTCGATCGTCTTGTAGCGCGTATAGTTGGCCCCGACGCTGAAGTTCAGCGGCCCCTCGAACGAGGACTGCAGGCGCAGCTCTTGCGAGAACTGCCGGCTCTTGGCTTGGGACCGGTCCAGCCCGACGATCGAGGACGAGCAGCCCAGCTGCGGGTCGCAATAGACGCCGCCCTGGGTGATGGTCACCGGCGAGCCGTCGATCACATTGACCAGCCCCGAGGAGTCATTGAACACGCCCGGCAAGGTGTTGAACCGGTTGTAGTCCTGGCTCGAGAAATAGTGGTCTTCGACGTACGCCGTTTGCGACGTCAGCACGAGGCTCGGAGCCACCTCGACGTCGAAATTCAGCTCCAGCACGTCGGCCTTGGCCCGGTATTGTGGGTCGAACTGCGACGAGATCCGCCGCAGGTCCCGCGATTGAGTCGCGCCGCCGTAGGGGTCCGTCGCGTTGAGCAGAGGCACGGTGGCGAAGGTCGTCGGGTTGAAACCGAGAAACTGGGTGTTCTGGGCGCCCGCCAGGACGAACGGGATCGACAGTCCGTTGGGCGTACCGTAGGCGGCGTCGCTATATAGCGACGCGTTCTGGCAGCCCTGGCTCATGAAGGCGCTGGCCAGGGGGGACAGGTTCTGCACCGACCCGACCGAGGTGGGGCCCGGATCGCGCGTGCATAGCTGTTTGGTGCTGCGGGCCCGGTCGTCATCCTCCTTGAACCGCTCCCAGATTAGATCGCCATGGAACCGGTCGCTGGGCCGGAAGCCGAGGGTTGTGCGGATCGAGTAAAGATCGCGGCCGTCGATATCGCGGTCGGTCGTGTCGTTGTGCGCGTAGCCGTCGCGCTGAGTCGACGACCCGGCGACCCGCAGGGCCAGCTTCTCGCCGGCCAGCGGCACATTCAGGAAGCCGACCAGACGGCGGCTGTCGTAGTTGCCGACCTCGCCCTTCAGTTCGCCCTCGAAGCGGCCGGTCGGCTTGGCGGAAATGACGTTGACGGCGCCGGCCGTCGCGTTGCGGCCGTACAGCGTGCCCTGTGGCCCGCGGAGCACCTCCACGCGCTCGACGTCGAAGAATTCCTGCTCGAACAGACGGTTGCGGATCAGCGCGGTGCTGTTGAAGTTGACCGAGACGCCGGGATCGGTTGACACCGAAACGGCCTGGGTGCCCACGCCGCGGATGGTGAAGTTGTAGCCGCTGAAATTGCTCTTGGTGAAGCTGACGTTCGGAATGCCCTTCACCAGGTCGGGGCCGCCTTCGATCTTCTGAGCCGCGAGGGCCTCGGCCGAGAAGGCCGAGATCGAAATCGGCACGCTCTGGGCCGTCTCCTGCCGGTGCTGTGCGGTGACGACCACCATGTCGACGACGTTGGCGTCGGACTTCGCCGACGTCGCGGGCGAAGCCGCCGGATCCGCTGGGACGACGGGGGCGGCGTGCGCGACGCCGGCCGAAAATCCGATGGCGGTCGCCGATACGCCGGCGACCAGAATTGCACGCATGCGCGCTCGCTGAGACATGGCGCCCTCCATCCCGACGAGCCCCGCCAAGACAGGCTCGTCGCACCGTTTCCTCACCGCTGATTTTATTGAGGGCCGGCGCGCGGTCATCGCCATGCCCCATGGCGCACAACCATGCGTGTATTCACTGGACTGTCAATAGCTATTGACGTCAATGTCGATTTCTTCGATCAGCGCCGACAGCAGTCCAGCCACGATACGGCGGGCGTCCTCGGCGTCGCGCCCGAGCATCATGCGCAGCGGATCGCCGATCATGGCGTCGCCGAACGCGCACAGCGTTAGAAGCAGAAGCGCCGACGGCACGTGACGCGGCGACTCGGCTCCAGCCGCCCGAACGGTTTGGTCCAGGGCCGCGATGAGTTCGCTCACCGCCTCGCGCACGGGCTCGAGATGCTCGTAGTGGTTCCACAGAGCGATCCAGGCCGCCAAGGGGCCGGCGCCACCCTGATCGAACGCATCAAACACGATATTCACAAGGGTTCTGGGCGCGGCGTCGTCGGCGCGTACGCGCATCACGGCCACCTGCAGCGCCGCCGTGAGGTCGCGCACCATGCCGCCCATCAGCGCCGATTGGAGCTCGGCCGCCGAGCCGAAATGATGGATCAGCGCACCGTGGGTCACGCCGATGTCCCGGGCGACCGCGTTCAACGAAACGCCGGTGGGCCCCCGTTCGATCAGCAACCGCCTGGCGCTGGCCAGGGCCTGGGCGCGCGCCTCGTCCGGAGATCGACGGCGGCGAGCCTTGCCGCGCGCCGTCGGCGCCTGACCTGTCATTTCCGCCCCGTATTGATATTCCTGTAAGTTAAACCATGACTTGGTTCAAACCAGGATGCAAACCGAGGCGGGTCGGAACGCCTCGGACGGGGCAGAAATCAACTTAAGTTAGAACAGGAAGCTGGGCAGGAGGCGGGCCACGATCTTGCGCGCGGCGTCCTGGTCGCGATCGAGCATGTCGCGTAGCGGGGCGCCGATCACGGCGTCGCCGAACGCGCAGAGCGCGATGAACAGCACCGCCGAGGTGACGCGCGCATGGGTCTGCTCGCCCTCGGCGGCGAACTTGTCGCAGATGGCCTGGACCAGGTCCTGCACCGCCGCGCGGACGGGCTCCAGATGCTGCAGATCGCCCGACAGCGCGATCCAGGCCGCGAGCCGGCCGGCGCCGCCTTGGTCGAAGGCGTCGAACACCGCGTCGATCAGTGTGCGGGGCGCGCCGGCGTCGGACCGCAGCTCGACGACGGCGGCGTCGAGCGCCGTGGCGAGATCGCGAACCATCGATTCCATCAGGGCCGACTGCAGGCCGGCGGCCGATCCGAAGTGGTGGATCAGGTTGGCGTGGGTCACGCCGATCTCGTCGCCCACCGACTTGAGGGTCACGGCCGTGGGGCCTTGCTCGATCAGCAGCCGGCGGGCCGAGGCGATGGCTTCGCGGCGAGCCTCTTCCGGCGCGCGGCGGCGGCGCTTGGCGGGTTCGCTCATGGTGTCTTCGCCTCGTATTGACATCGATGTAATTTACATCTATGTAGATATAACCGCAGCGAGCGTTTGGAGCGGCTGGACCGACGGTCCGGCGCGCCAAACAAATCGCCTTATTGACAGTTTAGGAGATAGCGTCGCCTTGGCCCAGACCCTTCATGCCGACGCCGGTCGCCCTCCCCTCGTCCACCGGCGGAGACCGACGATCGATCCGGTTCGCGCCCTGCGCGGATTTCGGCGGCTGGTCGCCGACAAGGAAGACACCGAGCAGGTGTTCGAGATCATGAGCGCCCTATCGGGCCGGTCGATCCCCCAGGGATATCAGCGCCTCTTGGACTCAGCCGAGGGCGGCCGGCAGGCCTATCTCGGCGTCGAACTGGCGGACCGGCTCGCCGACGAGGCGTGGCTGGCCGCCCTGCCTGAAGGCAGCGTCGGCGCCGCCTATCGCCAGTTCATGGCCCAGCGCGGCTTCTCGCCCGAGGGCCTGGCCTCGGAGAGCCGCAAGGTCGCCGATGTCGAGATCGACGCGGCCCATCCCGACGGCTGGTACGCCCGGCGTCTGCGCGACGTGCACGACGTCTGGCACGTGCTGACCGGCTACGGGACCGACGCCCTGGGCGAGGCCTGCGTCGTGGCGTTCTCCCATCCGCAGACCCGAAGCGCGGGCTTCGCCTTCATCGCCGCGGGCGCGGCCGTGGAGTTCGAAAGGCTGCGCAAGGGCCATCCCTATGGACGGGCGATCTGGCAGGCCTGGCGGCACGGCCGGCGAGCCGCCTGGCTGCCCGCCCAGGACTACGAGGCGCTGTTCGCCGAGCCCCTGGACGCCGCCCGCGCCCGCCTGCGCATCGCCCGTCCCACCTTCTACGACGCCGTGCCGCCCGAAGCGCGCGACGGCTATCGCTTCACCCTCTAGAGACGAGGAGGCCTTTCATGGCTCACCCCAATCAGACCCCTCTCGACCTCACCATCCAGCCCCGCGACATGGCGTTCGGCCGCAAGACCTCCAACGCCCGCTGGTGGGCCGGCGGCGACCCGGTCGCCACCTCGTTCTACAACGCGCTGTCGGCCACCTTCCCGCTCGGCGAGCGGTTCTTCATGGACAGCGTGCGCCGCTACCGCAACGTCGCGCCCAGCGAGCTGAAGGCCCAGATCGCCGCGTTCCTGGCCCAGGAGGCCATGCACACGCGCGAGCACATCTTCTTCAACAACCAGATCGCCGACCACGGCTACGACATCGCCAAGATGGAGGCGCGCACCCGTAAGCGCCTGGATTTTGCCCGTTCTAGACCGCCCCTGCAGCAACTGGGCGCGACGATCGCGTTGGAGCATTTCACGGCCATATTGGCCCATGCGTTGCTGGCGGATACGCGGCACCTGGAGGGTGCCTCCGACGAGGCCAAGGCCATGTGGCGCTGGCATGCGATTGAGGAGATCGAGCACAAGGCCGTGGCCTTCGACACCTATGTCGTGGCCGCCGCGCCCCTCCCCGCCTGGCGACGCTGGTCCTTGCGGGTGATGACCATGATCGCGGCCACCCAACTGCTGTTCGCCGTGGTCGGCGCCAACATGGCCGACCTTTTCGAAGCCGACGGAATCCGTAACGGCCGCACCTGGCGTCGGGTGCTGAGCTTCCTGCTGGTCAGGCCCGGCATGCTGCGCCAAGTGGTCGGCGCCTATTTCACCTACTTCCTGCCCGGCTTCCATCCGTGGAGCCACGACGACCGCGCCCTCGTGCGGGAGGCCGAACTCAGCCTCGAGACGGCCTATGCCCAGGGGGCGCCGGCATGATCGCGGCCGTCTTGGCGGCGGGCCTGGTCGCGGCGCAAACCCCGGGCGGCGCCGACCTGTCGGGCCTCTGGCGTACGCCGGTGGACGGCGGCTCGGTGATCCGGCTCTCGAGGTGCGGCGACGAAATCTGCGGCCGGATCGTCACCTCGCCGCACATCCGCGCGGTCCCCGATCAGCGTGACATCCGCAACCGGGACCCGGATCTGCGCGACCGGGTATTGCGCGATCTCATGGTGATGAGGGTGCGCCCTCTCGGCCCCGGCAAATGGGGCGACGGCTGGGTCTACAATCCCGAAGACGGCGGCACCTACAAGGGCGAAATGATGCTGCGCCCCGACGGCGCCCTGCGCCTGACCGGCTGCATCGTGGCGCCTTTCTGCAAGACCCAGACCTGGCGCCGCGTTCAGGCCGACTGAGACCGCTGAGCGCGCGATCGTAGAACCGCCAGCTCACGCAGGACCAGGGCTATCCGTACGACATGGCGGTGGAGCGGCCATTTTGGTCCGCCTATCGCCAAGAGCATGACGCGCCTCCGCTTCCGAACGGCTAGCCGCGCAGCTTCTTCTCGCAAGACCCTTTAACGGGTGGCCCAGGCGCGGCCCACCTCCGCCAGCGGCACGCATCCGTGATAGGCGCCCGGCACCGGCTCGTAGGCCAAAGCCATGGTCGCGCCGATCTCCGAGGTGAAGTAGCCGACAGTGACCATGTCCTCCAGCGCCGGGAAGAAATGGGGCAGCCCCTGCTGCCGCGCGACGCCGCCTTCCTCGTCGTAGGTGGTCAGGAGCGCCACCTGCTGCTCGGGCGTCAACGCGACGAAGACCTGTCCGTGCGTGGCGCGGGCGTCGGCGTCCATGCGCGCCAGGCCGTTCAGCAACTGCTGGACCTGGCTCTTGTCGTAGTAGTCGCCGACGGCGCGATCGATGAACTTCGGCACGCCGGCCGCGCGGGCGCCGGGCGTGTCGGTCGCCGGAATGATCAGCTCTGCCACGACGTCGACCAGGCGCGCCTGGTCCGGTGTCAGGGCCGTCGGAGTCCAGGCTAGGGCCGGAGGCGGAGCGGCGGCGGCCAAGGCGCGCTCGGCCCAGCCCGCCGAGGCGACCCCGACCGTCAGGGCCAATCCTCGAAGCGTGTCGCGTCGGTTCAGCATCAGATATCTCCCCGCCGGCGAGCCTGCACCGCGTGGTCGGCGGCGCGGGCGGTCAGGGCCATGTAGGTCAGGGACGGGTTCACGCATGACGCGGAGGTCATGGCCGCCCCGTCGGTGACATAGACGTTGTTGCACTCGTGGACCTGGTTGTGGGCGTTCAACACCGAGGTCTTCGGGTCGCGGCCCATGCGGGCGGCGCCCATCTCGTGGATGCCCAGGCCCGGCGCATAGCCGCCGTCGTGGCCCTCGACGTTCTTAAAGCCCGCGGCCTCCAGCATCTCGACCGCCGCCGCCTGCATGTCGCGGCGCATGGCCAGCTCGTTTTCGCGCATGGTGACGTTGAAGGTCAGGGTCGGCAGGCCGAACGCGTCCTTCACGTCGTGGTTCAGGGTGATGCGGTTGTCCTCGTAGGGCAGGATCTCGCCGAAGCCGCCCAGGTTCATGCTCCAGGGCCCCGGCTGGGTGAGGGCGGCCTTGCGCGTCGCGCCAAAGCCCTTGGCGCCCTGAGCCCGATGACCCAGATCGCGATCCCAGCTCGAACGCCCCGCTCCACCCTGGTAGCCGAATCCACGGAGATAGTCGGTGCGCTTGGTCGCCGCGTCGCCGAGGTTGCGGAAACGCGGCACGTAGATCCCGTTGGGGCGCCGCCCCGAATAGTACATGTCGGCGAACTCGGGCGCTTCGGCCGACGCTCCGACGCCCAGATGGTGGTCCATGATGTTGCGACCCAGCTGGTCGCTGCCGTTGCCGAAGCCGTTGGGAAACCGCGAACTCGTCGAGTTCATCATGATCCAGGCCGAGTTGAAGGTCGAGGCGCACAGGAAGACGACGTCGGCGTAGAACTCCTCGTCCTTCCGCGTAGCGGCGTCCAGGATCCGCACCCCTGTCGCCTTGCCGGCCTTCTCGTCATAGATCAGCTCGGTGACGATCGAGTTGGGCCGGATCACGAGGTTGCCCGTCCGCTCCGCCGCGACCAGCCCGCCAGAATTGGAGCTGTAGTAGCCGCCGAACGGGCACCCGCGGATGCACATGTTCCGGTACTGGCATTTGGTCCGCCCCAGGGCCAATTGCTCCTCGGTCGGGTCGGTCAGGTGGGCCGTGCGGCCCATGCTGATCCGCCGTTCGGGAAAGCGCGCTTCGGAGCGGCTCTTGAACGCCTTCTCGACACAGTTCATCTCCATCGGCGGCTGATAGTGGCCGTCCGGGAAGTGCGCCAAGCCTTCGGCCTGGCCCGAGACGCCGATGAAACGTTCGACGTGCTCGTACCACGGGGCCAGGTCTTCGTAGCGGATCGGCCAATCGACTCCGACGCCCTCCTTGGCGTTGGCCTCGAAGTCGATCGGGCTGTGGCGGTAGCTCTGTCGCCCCCAGGTCAACGACCGGCCGCCGACATGATAGCCGCGGATCCAGTCGTAGCGGCTCTGCTCGGTATAAGGGTTCTCGTCGTCCTTGACGAAGAAATGCTGAGTGTACTCCGTCAGGGTGTAGCCGGTCCGGCGCTGCACCTGGTAGTGCGCGTCCAGCTCGACCGAAGGCAACTGACCTTGCGGATACTTGGTCTCCCACGGATTAACGACCGCAGTGGGATAGTCCTCAAGGTGGCGGACCATCCGCCCGCGCTCCAGCACCAGGACCTTGAGCCCCTTCTCGGTCAGCTCCTTGGCCGCTATGCCGCCCGTGATACCGCTACCAACAACAATGGCGTCGTACGTGTTCTTGCGACGCGCGCGGCCGCTCAAATTGGCCATGTTCGCTCCCTTCGCGGCCGCTCGATGGACCACGCCGGAAGCTCTAAGCAACACGACGCCCCGACTTCGGCGAACCCTTCATTCTTGGCCAGAAGCTTCCATGAAACGGTTTACATTGCAAGAAAGCTCGGCATTTGATGTGAAAAATCGCCAAGCGCCCTGGGAGGAGCGAGACATCATGGCACGACGAACCGTCGCGATCGGACTGCTGCTGGCCCTATGCGCGGGGGCGGCGAACGCCGAGGAGACCAAGGCCGGCCCCTGGCGCGCCCTGTTCGACGGCAAGACCCTGGATGGCTGGACAGCCAAGATCGCCAAGCACCCCGTTGGCGACAACTATCGCCAGACCTTTGTCGCCGATCATGGCGTGATCCGGGTGTCCTATGCCGGCTACGACAAGCTGGACGGCCAGTTCGGGCACCTGTTCTACAAGACGCCTTTCAAGGCCTATCGCCTGAAGCTCACCTATCGCTTCCTGACCGAGGGCGGCCTGGCCGACACCCCGTCTTGGGCCCGCAGCAACAGCGGGATCATGTTCCTCAGCCAGAGCCCCGACAGCATGACGGTCGACCAGCCGTTCCCGGTATCGGTCGAGTTCCAGCTCCTGGGAAAGGAAGGCGACGCGCCCCGCCCTACCGGCGCGGTCTGCACACCCGGCCTGACCATTACCATCGACGGCGCCAAGGTGAAGGAGCACTGCACGCCACCCGCCAACGCCCCGACGGTCCCGAACGGGACCTGGACGACGGCCGAGCTGGAGGTGCTGCCCAACGGCGAGATCACCCAAAAGATCAATGGCGTAGCCGTCCACCACTACGCCGACGTGACCCTCGATCCCGACGACACCGTCGCCGGCGGGGCCAAGCCTTACATCCTGGCGCGTGGCGCGCGGCCGGTGACCGAGGGCTACATCGCCCTGCAGAGCGAAGGGCACCCGATCGAGTTCAAGGACATCCAGATCCAGGAGCTGACGGCGCCCTAAGACGCCGTCACGAGCAGCGCTCGGCTACTTCTTCACCGAGCTCAGATACTGGATGACGGCGGCGCGCTTGGCGGCGTCCGCCTCGCCCAGCAGCATCTTCGTGCCCGGCACGGTCTTGCCCGGAGCCTTGATGAAGGCGTCCAGCTGATCGTTGCTCCAAGTTATGTTCGAACCCTTCAGCGCGGTGCTGTAGGCGAAACCCGGCGCGGTGGCGGCCTTGCGGCCGACGACGCCGGCCAGGGGCGGCCCCATCTTGCCCGGCGCGGGCTGGAGCGAGTGACACATCGTGCATTTCTGCTCGAACACCTGCTGGCCCGATGTCTGGGCGGAGGCGGCGCTGGCGGCCATGCCGACGAGCAACACGGCGAGCATGAGCGGATACTTCATCGATATTACTCCGTCGGGAAGGGTCACAGGCCGAGCAGGCGGCGGTTGGCGGCGGCGTCCGCGCCGCTGCCGGCGAAATCGTCGAAGGCCTTGTCCGTCACCTGGATGATGTGGTCGCGGATGAACGGCGCGCCTTCGCGCGCGCCCTGCTCTGGGTGCTT
Source organism: Caulobacter sp. (assembly GCA_017744495.1). Taxonomy (GTDB): domain Bacteria; phylum Pseudomonadota; class Alphaproteobacteria; order Caulobacterales; family Caulobacteraceae; genus Caulobacter. The sequence goes on from JAGIBE010000213.1 coordinate 37,444, forward strand.
GAGCGCACACTCCCACTCCAGCACCGCCCAGCCGTCGTAGTCGTACTGAGCCAGCTTGGAGAAGATCGCCTTGAAGTCCACCTGGCCGTCGCCCAGCGAGCGGAAACGGCCCGGCCGATCGACCCAGCCCTGGTAGCCGCCATAGACGCCCGAGCGTCCCGTCGGCCGGAATTCGGCGTCCTTGACGTGGAACGCCTTGATCCGCTCGTGGTAGAGGTCGATGTAGGCCAGATAGTCCAACTGCTGCAGCACGAAGTGACTGGGATCGTAGAGAATGTTGGCGCGCGGGTGGCCGCCGACCTCGTCCAGGAACCGCTCGAACGTCGCGCCGTCGTGCAGATCCTCGCCCGGATGGATCTCGTAGGCCGCGTCGACACCATTATCCTCGAACACGTCCAGGATCGGCTTCCAGCGGCGGCCGAGCTCGGCGAAGGCTTCCTCGATCAGGCCCGCCGGCCGCTGCGGCCACGGATAGACGTACGGCCAGGCCAGCGAACCCGAGAAGGTGGCGTGCGCCTTCAGCCCAAGGCGGCGGCTGGCGACGGCGGCGGCCTTCACCTGGCCCACCGCCCAGGCCTGACGCTCCTTGGGCTTGCCGCGCAGCTCGGGCGGAGCAAAGCCGTCGAACAGCTCGTCATAGGCCGGATGCACGGCGACCAGTTGACCTTGCAGGTGAGTCGAGAGCTCGGTGATCTGCAGCCCGTGCTCGGCCAAAAGCCCCGCGATGTCGTCGCAATAGGTCTGGCTCTCGGCGGCCAAGGCGAGGTCGAAGAAGGAGTCCGCCCCGCCCGTCGGCATCTGCACGCCGACATAACCTAGTCCGGAGACCCACTTGGCCATGGTCTCCAGCTTGTCGAACGGCGGCTCGCTGCCGATGAACTGAGCCAGGAAGATGGCCGGTCCCTTGAGTGTCTTCATCGCCCGTCTCCTTGAAGCGACACCCAGCCCGCGTCGTCGCGGCTGGCGGCCACGGCGCGCTCGACGAAGGCCATGCCGCGCACGCCCTCGCCGATGCCCGGCACGAGCGCACCGCCCTGCGCTTCGATGGCGTCGGCGAAGTCGCGATAGATGTTGGCGAAGGCCTCGATGAAGCCTTCGGGGTGGCCGGTCGGCAGACGGGTCACGGCGCGGGCGGCGGCGCCCAGATAGGCCGAGCCGGCGTGCAACACCTGGCTGGGGCCGTCCAGCCAGTCGAGGGTCAGGACGTTGGAATTCTCGTGCGACCAGGTCAGGCCGCCCTTCTCGCCATAGACGCTAAGCGTCAGGCCGTTGCGCGCTCCGGCCGAGATCTGCGAGGCGATCAACACGCCGCGCGCCCCGCCGGCGAAGCGCAGCAGCACGTTGCAGTCATCGTCCAGCTCGCGGCCAGGCACGACCGTGGCGACGTCCGCGCAGAGGCGCTCGACCCGGTGACCGGTCACGAACTCGGCGATATTGAAGGCGTGGACGCCGATGTCCCCGATGCAACCGCCGACGCCCGACCGAGCAGGATCGCCGCGCCAGCTGGCCTGCTTGTTGGTCTCGTCACGCTCCAGGGGCTGCGAAAGCCAGCCTTGCGAGTATTCGACCACGACCTTGCGCACCGCGCCCAGGTCGCCGCGCGCCACGATCTCTCGAGCCTCGCGGACCATGGGATAGCCGGTATAGGTGTAGGTCAGGCCGTAGAGCCTTCCCGAAGCCGCGACGACGCGCGCCAGATCCTCGGCTTCGGCCAGATTCAAGGTCGCGGGCTTGTCGCTGATCACATGCAGTCCGCCCTTCAGCGCGGCGGCCGAGACGTCGAAATGCAGGTGATTTGGCGTCACCACGGAAACCAGCTGCGCGCCGTCCTCCCGCGCGGTCTCGGCGGCGATCATCGCATGATGGTCCGGATAGACCCGGTCAGGCGCCACGCCCCAGGCGGCGGCCGCCTGGGCGTTCTTGGCCGGGTCGCGGCTGAACACTCCGGCGACCAGCCGGATGCGGCCGTCCAGCTCGGCGGCCATGCGATGCACCGGCCCGATGAACGACCCCGGACCACCGCCGACCATGGCCATCCTCAGGACCATCAGGCGACGACCTTGGCCAGATAGTCGTAGCTGATCTTGGCCGACTGCAGGCGCGGATGGGCGAACGGCGGCTCCTGCTCGTAATAGAAGCCACGAACCCCGCCGGCATAGGCGGCCGGCAGCAGTTTCTTCCAGTCGATCATGCCGCCGCCGACCTCGGTCGGGTCCTGCTTGAGCTCGAAATTGGGCTTGGTGGTCGGCTTGATGTCCTTGACGTGCATCTGGGTGAAGCGGCCGGGATGCGCCTTCAGCAGGGCCAGCGGATCATGGCCCGCGGCCGTGACCCAGCCGGCGTCCATCTCGAAGGTGACGAGGCCTGGGTCGGTACCCTTCAGCAGGATCTCCATGCCGTTGGTCTCGGCGCCCTTCGCGTCCTTGAGCGGGGCGAATTCGAAATTGTGGTTGTGGTAGCCTGTGGCGATGCCAGCCTTCTTCAGCACCGCGGCCTTCTCATTGAGGAAGTCGGCGTTCCACTTCCAGTCGTCGGCGGTCATCTGCACGCCGGCCTGGCGCAGGTCGGCGCTCCCAAGCCGGTCAGGGATGTAGAAGATCGGCATCATCACGGACTTCACGCCGATCACGTGCATGTCGTCGGCCAATTTGGACAGGTCGCCGCTGAAGCCGCCGGGGCCCTTGGGCGAGATGTGGGCGCTGGGGCAGACCAGGCCCGCCTTGTCGAAGGCCGCGCGCAGCTCAGCCGGAGTACGGCCCAGATAGCCGGCAAGCTCGACCGACTTGAAGCCGATCTTGGCGACGGTCGCCAGCTGGGCCTCCAGTTCCTTGGCCAGGTCCGGACCCAGACTATAGAGCTGGATGCCGAGCGGCAGCTTGTGGCGCTGGAAGAACGGCATCGCCGCCGCGCCGGCGCCGCCGGCCAAAGTCACACCCATGAGGGCCGCGCCGGCGCCGAGAAGGCCACGTCGAGAAAGATGTTCGTGCACGGGGCTTTCCTTCCTTGAGAACTAGACTTGGGCCGGGTTGGCGGAAGCGGGCAGCTCCTCGGTCTCCGCGACCGGGCCGCGCGACGGCGGACGGAAGAACAGGGCCAGCAGCAGCACCGCCACCACGGCCATGCCGGTCGGAACCAGGAACAGGCGGGTGTAATCGACCGCCCCACCGGCGCTCAGCTTGCTGATCAGCTCTGGGAACAGGAAGCTGGCGACCACATTGCCGATCCCCAGGATCAGCAGGTTGAACAGGCCCTGGGCGCTGGAGCGCACGTCCTTGGGGAATACCGCATCGACGAAGATGTACACGGTGGCGAAGAAGAAGGCGTAGCAGATTCCGTGCAGCAGCTGCACGGCCACGATGGTCGGGATGCTGTCGGCGCAGAAAGCGAAGACCGCGAAGCGCGCGGCGTGGCCCAGGACGCCGACGATCATGGTGACCTTCCACCCCAGCTTGGCCAGCACCCGGCCCAGCACGAACATGGTCAGGATCTCGGCCACTTGGCCCAGGCTCAGCACCACCATGGACAGGTTGCCGGCGATGCCGACACGGTTGGTCAGGAAGGCGTCGGCCATCACGAAATAGCCGTTGTGGATGACGCTATCGATGAAGGTGACGATGAACAGCACCAGCACGAACGGCGCGCCCAGCAGCTTGAAGGCCCGTCGCCAAGCCAGGTTGTCGATGCCGGGCGCGTCCTTGCGGGCCGGGGTGTGCGGCAGGGTCAGGGCGTAGCCGGCGAAGGCGAACGAGACGATCGCCGCGACTAGGAAGATCCAGCGCACCTGCTCGACCGAAGCGTGGGCGCCCAGCAGGAAAACGAAGGGCCAGCTGACCAGCACCCAGCCGACCGTCCCGCCCATCCGCACCGGGCCGAAGCCGGCGGCTGGGTCCTTCAGATTGGCGAAGGCGATGGAGTTGGTCACCGACAGGGTCGGCACATAGACCAGGCTGAAGACCAGGTAGCAGGCGAAGAAGGGCCAGAAGTCGGTGGCGAAGGCCGTGCCGACGAGGGCCAGGCCGCCGATCAGGTGGCTGACGGCCAGGAACCGCTCCGCCGCGAAGTTGCGGTCGGCGAATTGGTTGGAGAAGAAGATGCCGACCAGGGCGGCCACGCCCCACGAGCTGCCGACCAGTGACTGCTGCCATGGCGAAAAGCCCAGCATGCCCATGTAGGGGAAGATCTTCGGCGCCCAGGCGCCCCAGATCGCCAGCTGCAACACCATCATCAGGAAGAGCCGCAAGCTCGTCTTCATGCTCCGGCCCTCCCCGGCCAGTCTGGGCGGCGATTCGGCCCCTTTGGACCGGCTCCGCTCCGATGTAATCGAAATCATCGATAACAGGGGTCTGCCGCCTTGCCAAGCTGCGGGCCAATCGCCAGTGTCCGGCCGATGGCGACCATTCAAGATGTTGCGCGCGACGCGGGCGTTTCCACGGCGACGGTTTCCCGGGTGTTCAGCGCGCCCGGACTGGTGCTTGAGGCGACCCGGTCCAGAGTCATGGAAGCGGCCACGCGCCTCGGCTACGAGCCCAACTTCGCGGCCAAGAGCCTGCGCACCCTACGCACCGAGAAAATCTTGGTCACCGTGCCGGACATCTCCAATCCGTTCTTCTCGCACGTGATCCGGGGCGTGGAGGAAGCCGCCCTGGCCGCCGGCTATTCGGTGCTGCTGGGCGACACCCGCCACGAAGAAGCGCGCGAAGAGCAGTACGCGGCCATGTTCCGCCGCAAGGAGGCCGACGGCCTGATCTTCCTGGGCCACCGTTTGCCGGACGCCCTGGCCGAGATGGTCGCCGCCAAGGGCGTGCGCACACCGATCGTCAACGGCTGCGAGTTCCGCCCAGGCCTCGCCGTATCCAGCGCCCACATCGACAACGCCGCCGCCGCCGCCGAAGTGGTCGAGCATCTCTATGCGCTGGGTCACGCCCGCATCGGCGTCGTCACCGGCCCGCTGGCCAGCCCGATCAGCAGCGACCGCCTGGCCGGCGTGCTCGCGGCGGCCGAGCGCCACAGCCGGACCAGCGCTCTGCGCATGGCCATCGGCGACTTCTCGATCGAGTCCGGTGTGCGCCGGACCGGCGAGCTGCTGGACGAGCCTGGTCGGCCGACGGCGATCTTCTGCTTCAGCGACGAGATGGCCATGGGCGCGTTGGAGGCGATCCGCCAGCGCGGTCTGCGCTGCCCTCAGGACGTCTCGCTGGTCGGCTTCGACG
>JAGIBE010000213.1:42719-50083 GCA_017744495.1 Caulobacter sp.
AGGGGACGGGCCGTGAGCCTTGTAGAACGGCTTGCCGATATAGAGCGTCTCGCCGGCCAGCACCGCGTGGTCCTGCACCAGGACGCCGTTGTGGATCACGGTCACATCCGCTGGCCTCACGACCGCCCCGTCCGCGCCGAACACCGGCGCGTGCCAGACGATGTCGTAGGTCTGCCATTCGCCCGGCTTGCGACTGGCGTTAACCAGCGGCGGATGCTGCTTGTAGACGCTGGCCGCCTGGCCGTTGACGTAGGTGGCGTTGCCGTAGCTGTCGAGGATCTGCACCTCGTAGCCCTCGTCGCGCGGTCCCGTGGAAGCTAGGAAGACCCCGCTGTTGCCCCGAGCCTGTCCCGTGCCGGCGATGTCGGCCGGGATGCGCCATTCCAGGTGCAGTTGGTAGTCGCGGAAGGACCGCTTGGTCTCGATATTGCCCTTGGACTTGTCGACCGTCAGCACGCCGCCCGCGACCGTCCAGCCGGCCGGCGATTTGTCCGCGGCCGAGACCCACTGGCCGAGGTCTTTTCCGTCGAACAGCATGATCGCGTCGGCCGGCGCGCCGCCGGGGGCCGACGCCGGGGCGACGACCGGCACGGCCGGCTTCCAGACCTCGGTCTCCTCGGGCTTCATTTGGGCCAAGGCGGATGACGCCGTGCATAGACCAAAAGCGAGGGCGAGAGCGGATCGGACCAGCATGCGAACTCCCTGTCAGACGACAGTCGTATTCCACCCTTCCCCCGCCGCACAATGCCGCACGACGTTTTCGACGCTCTCGTCGGCTAACGCCCCGCCTCATTCCGCTACACCGCCCCCGGGCTTTCTACTTAGGGGGCCGACGTTGGCGGATCGCCCGCAACCAAGGAGCGGACATCGATCAGTCTCCGGAAAGACGACCTCTGACTTCGGAGATCCTCGCCCACGACGAAGTCGCGCCCCCGCGGGATCGGCTGCGCAAGTATCGTACGCCGGCCGCCCAAATCCGAGGCGCCGAGGGACGTTCGGGTTCAGTAAAAGTATTACGCATTGCGTTATTCGTAATATCTTCGATGAAATACCCGGCATGGATACGGTCTCCCCCACCCTGGCGCGCTTGAGCATCAGCCTGCCGGCCGAGCTGATGAGCCAGCTCGACGCGATGGTCGCCGAGCGCGGTCTGCCCAGCCGTTCGCAGATGATCGCCGAGCTGATCCGCCACGAGCTGGCCGAGCACAGCGGCGAGCGCCCCGACGCGGTCCTGGCCGGCACCATAACCCTGATCTACCGCGCCGAAAGCGGCCGGGTCCGCCACGCGCTGGCCCAGACCCAGCTGGGCTACGTCAAGGAAGTGATCTCGGCCCAGAACGTCTTCCTGGAGGACGACCAGGCCATGGAGGTGCTCTTGGTCCAGGGCCCGGCCGAGCGCCTCCAGCGGCTGTGCGACGACCTGCGCAAGGTGCGCGGCGTGCAGCAGATCAAGCTCGTTACCACCACCGCCCTGCTGCCGCCGCTGCACTTCCACGGCGACGAGCCCGACGGAGAGGCCTCTTGAGCGACAGCACCCAGAGTCAAACGGGCACTCCCTACGCCGCCCAGGCCCATGCCAGGGCTCAGGCCGGAACCCGCGTCGAGGCCATGCCCACCGTGCCGGCTAGCGCCGCCGTCGACCTGCCGCCGGGCGTCACCGGCGCCGACGTGGTCTGGGACGAGACCCTCGCGCCGGGCGGCTACGCCAGCCGCCAGATCGCCCGAGGCTCGCGCCTGCGCCTGACGGACCTGGCCGGCGACGCGTCCGTCTCGCTGCTGATCTTCAACGCCGAGCGCCCGATCGAGCGCCTGAACATCGCCGACACCCTGAAGGTCCAGTGGAACGGCTATCTGGGCCAAGGCCGCCTGTTGCTGTCCGACATGGGCCGGGTGCTGGCCAGCATCGTCGAGGACGAAGCGGGGACGCACGACGCCTTCTGCGGCGCCTCCAACCAGGCCAGCAACGCTCGCAAGTACGGCGACGGCTTCAACCACGGGGCCCACCCCAACGCCCGCGACCGCTTCTCGCTCGGCGTCGCCAAGTTCGGCCTCGGCCGCAAGGACATCCATCCCTGCCTGAACCTTTTCAAAGAGGTGCGCGTCAGCCAGGGCGGCGAGACGGTGATCGACGTCGGCCCCTACCCGCCGGGCCGCGCGATAACCCTGCGCGCAGAGATGGATCTGATCGTCGTACTGGCCAACTGCCCGCACGTGCTGGACCCGCGCGAGGCCTATGCCGTGACCCCGGTGCGCGCCACTGCTTGGCGCGGTCGGATCACACCCGCCGATGACCCAATACGCAACGCGACGCCTGAAGGCCTGCGCGCCTTCCTGAACGTCGAAGACTATTTCTCGCGCTGAGGACTCGCCATGGCGTTCGATCCCCCGCCCTTGAACACCATCGTCCACGACGAGGTGGTCCCCGCCCGCGCCCCTTGGCTCCACGCCGTCAAGGCCGGCCAGACCCTGCGCATTGTCGACCTGGAGGGCAACCAGGCCGTCGACTTCCTGGTCTACAGCGCCGCCGACGACGCCGAACGCTACAGCGCCCAGGACACCATCGCCGCTCAGAAGAACATCTTCCTGCGCGAGGGTTCGGTGCTGCTGTCCAACGAGGGTCGCCCGATGATGACCGTGACGGCGACGGCCGTGGCCTATCACGACACCATCGGCGGGGCCTGCTCGTGCGAGAGCAACACCCTGCGCTACGGCCACCACACCAAGAGCCAGCACGCCTGTGTCGAGAACTTCCTGGTGGCCAACGCCAGCCAGGGCCGCGGCAAGCGCGACATGGTCAGCAACGTCAACTGGTTCATGAATGTCCCCGTGGAGGCCGACGGGGCCCTGGGCATCGTCGACGGCATCTCGGCGCCCGGCCTCTATGTCGACCTGCGCGCCGAGATGGACGTCGTGGTGGTGGTCTCCAACTGCCCGCAGATCAACAACCCCTGCAACGGCTTCAATCCGACGCCGGTGCGCATGATCATCGCCCAGTAGGACCCAGCCGATGTTCGACAAGGTCCTGATCGCCAATCGCGGCGCCATCGCCTGCCGTATCATCCGCACCCTGAAGGCCATGGGGGTGAAGTCGGTGGCGGTGTTCAGCGACGCCGACGCCGGTTCGCTGCACGTCTCCCTGGCCGACGAGGCCGTGCGTCTGGGCCCCGCCCCGGCCGCTGAGAGCTACCTGCGCGCGGACCTCGTTTTGGCGGCGGCAAGAGCCACCGGCGCTCAGGCCATCCACCCCGGCTACGGCTTCCTCAGCGAGAACGCCGGCTTCGCCGAAGCCTGCGCCGAGGCGGGCGTCGCCTTCATCGGCCCGACGGCGGACAATATCCGCGCCTTCGGCCTCAAGCACACGGCGCGAGACCTGGCCCAGGCGCACGGCGTGCCGCTGGCGCCCGGCACCGACCTGCTGATCGATCCGGCGGCGGCGCTGGCGGCGGCCGAGCGGATCGGCTTCCCGGTGATCCTGAAGGCCACGGCCGGCGGCGGCGGCATCGGCATGCGGGTCTGCGAAAGCGCCGAAGCGGTCGAGGAGGCCTTCGCGGCCGTCCAGCGCCTGGCGACCGGCAATTTCAGCGACGGCGGCGTCTTCCTCGAGCGCTATGTCCGCAAGGCCCGCCACGTCGAGGTGCAGGTGTTCGGCGACGGCGCCGGCAAGGTCGTGGCCCTGGGCGAGCGCGACTGCTCGCTGCAGCGCCGCAATCAGAAGGTCGTCGAGGAGACCCCCGCCCCCGGCCTGCCCGCCGCCACCCGCGCGGCGCTGCTGGACGCCGCCGTGCGCCTGGCCTCGGCGGCGAACTACAAGTCCGCCGGCACGGTCGAGTTCCTATACGACGCCGACCGCGACGACTTCTTCTTCCTGGAGGTCAACACCCGCCTGCAGGTCGAGCACGGCGTGACCGAGCAGGTCACCGGCATCGACCTGGTGGAATGGATGGTGCGCGGCGCGGCCGGCGACTTCGCGTTCCTGAACGCCCCGATCCCCGAGGCCAAGGGCGCGTCGATCCAGGTGCGGCTCTATGCCGAGGATCCGGCCCAGGATTATCGCCCGTCGTCAGGCGTGCTGACGCAGGTCGCCTTCCCGGCCGGCGTCCGGGCTGACGGCTGGGTGGTCGATGGGACCGAGGTCAGCGCCTTCTACGATCCGATGCTGGCCAAGCTGATCGCCACCGCGCCCGACCGCGAGACGGCAGTGACGGCCCTCCAGGAGGCGCTCGACGACACGCGCCTCTCCGGCATCGAGACCAATCTCGACTGGCTGCGCGCCGTGGTCCGCAGCCAGCCCTTCGTCAGCGGCGAGGTCTCGACCCGCGCGCTTGAGACCGTGACCTGGACGCCCGACACCATCCAAGTGCTGAGCGGCGGTCCCGCCACCTCGGTGCAGGATTGGCCTGGGCGGCAGGGCTACTGGGACGTCGGCGTCCCACCGTCCGGACCGATGGACGCCCTGGCCTTCCGGCTGGGCAATCGTCTGCTCGGCAATGGCGAGGACGCCGCCGGGCTCGAGATCACCGCCCTCGGCCCAACGCTGAAATTCAATCGCGCCGCCACGGTGTGCTTGACCGGCGCGCGCTTCGACGCCCGCCTGGACGGCGCGCCGGTCGAGCCGTACGCGCCGTTCGTGGTCACCGCCAGCCAGGTGCTGAAGATCGGCCGTGCGACGGACGCCGGCCTGCGCGGTTACTTGCTGTTCCAGGGCGGGCTGGACGTGCCGGCCTATCTGGGCAGCCGCTCGACCTTCACCCTGGGCGGCTTCGGCGGCCATGCGGGGCGCAACCTGACGGCCGGTGACGTGCTGCGCTTGCTGGAGCCTAGCGCGACGAGCGCGGCCCCGGCCCTCGCCGCCGATTTGCGGCCGACCATGGGCAAGACCTGGACCATCCGCGTCCTGCCCGGCCCGCACGGCGCCCCGGACTTCTTCACCCCGGCCGACGTCGCCATGATCGGCGGCACCGACTGGAAGGTGCACTACAACTCCAACCGCACCGGCGTGCGCCTGGTGGGGCCCAAACCCGAATGGGCGCGGCGCGACGGCGGCGAGGCCGGGCTGCACCCGTCCAACATCCACGACAACGCCTACGCCATCGGGGCCGTCGACTTCACCGGCGACATGCCGATCATCCTGGGTCCGGACGGTCCGTCGCTAGGCGGCTTCGTCTGTCCGTTCGTGATCATCCACGCCGACCTCTGGAAGGCCGGCCAGCTGGCGCCCGGCGACACGGTGCGGTTCGCGGTCGTGGACGATGCGACGGCGGAGCGGGCGCTGGAGGAGCAAGAGCTCTTGCTCCAGACGCTCCCCCCCTCCCTCCACCGGCCCTCCGGGCCACCTCCCCCACAGGGGGAGGGGCTGAGTGACAGTCCGATCCTCCGCGAGCTGCCGCAGGACGGCCACCGCCCGCGCGTGCTCTACCGCCGCCAGGGCGACCAGCATCTGCTCGTCGAGTATGGGCCGATCGTGCTGGACCTGGAGCTGCGTCTCCGCATCCACGCCCTGCTGCTGGACTTGCAGGCCCAGGTGCCAGAAGGCGTCATCGACCTGACGCCGGGCATCCGCTCGCTGCAGGTGCACTATGACAGTCGCCGCCTGACCCAGACCGAACTACTGGAGATCCTAGTCACCGCCGAGGACCGGCTGGGCGGGCTGGACGACTTCGAGATCCCGTCGCGCGTCGTCCACCTGCCATTGAGCTGGAAGGACCCGGCGATCTATCAGACGATCGATAAGTACATGCAGGCCGTCCGCGACGACGCGCCCTGGTGCCCGGACAACATCGAGTTCATCCGCCGGGTCAACGGCCTTTCCAACATCGAGGACGTCAAACGGATCGTGTTCGACGCCCGCTATCTGGTGATGGGTCTGGGCGACGTCTATCTGGGCGCGCCGGTGGCCACGCCGGTCGATCCGCGCCACCGGTTGGTGACCACCAAGTACAATCCCGCCCGTACCTGGACGCCGCCCAACGTGGTGGGCATCGGCGGGGCCTATATGTGCATCTACGGCATGGAGGGTCCGGGCGGCTATCAGCTGTTCGGCCGCACGATCCAGGTCTGGAACACCTGGCGGCAGACCGAAGCCTTCACCGACGGCAAGCCCTGGCTGCTGCGGTTCTTCGACCAGATCCGCTTCTTCCCGGTCAGCGCCGAGGAGCTGGTCGAGTGGCGGCGCGACTTCCCGCTGGGCCGCCGCCAGATCCGCATCGAGGAGGAGACCTTCCGCCTTTCGGACTATCGCAGGATGCTCGCCGAGAACGCCGACAGCATCAGCGCCTTCCAGGCCACGCGCCAGGCAGCCTTCGACGCCGAGCGCGCCGACTGGGAGGCCAAGGGCGAGTTCGCCCGCGTCGAGGCCCTGTCCAGCGTCGCCGACGCCGAGGACGAGGCTGAAGCCGTCGAGGTCCCGGCCGGCGCCGACCTGATCGAGGCCCCGCTGGGCGGCAATGTCTGGAAGGTGCTCGTCGAGCCCGGCCAGCGCGTCGAGGCCGGGGCGGTCATCGCCATTATCGAGGCCATGAAGGCCGAGTGCGACGTCAACACGCCGGTGGCCGGCGTGGTCAGCGCCGTCTACGCCCAGCCCGCGCAATCCATCGCCGCTGGTGCGCCGGTCATCGCCGTCACCCCTGACCTGGAGGCCGCCGCGTGAGCTTCGAGCGCCTCTCCGTCGAAGCCATCGTCAAGGCCGTCAGCAGTGGGGCGAGCGCCGTCGAGGTCGCCCAGGCCGCGCTAAACGCGGTCGCCGAATACGACCTGATTCAGCCCCAAGTCTGGACCCTGCGACTACCGTCCGAGGCCGTGCTGGCCCAGGCCCGCGCGATAGAGGCCCGCATCGCCGCCGGCGAGAGCCTGCCGCTGGCCGGCGTCCCGTTCGCGGTGAAGGACAATATCGACGTCGCCTCCTTCCCGACTACCGCCGCCTGCCCGGCCTTCGCCTACACGCCACAACGTTCGGCGACCGTGGTCGAACGGCTGGTCGCGGCCGGGGCGGTGCTGATCGGCAAGACCAACCTCGACCAATTCGCCACGGGGCTGGTCGGCGCCCGCAGTCCCTATGGCGCGCCGCGCTGTGTGTTCAACCAGGCTTTCGTCAGCGGCGGGTCCAGCTCCGGCTCGGCGGTGGCCGTCGCCGCGGGTCTGGTCGCCTTCTCGCTGGGCACCGACACGGCCGGTTCCGGCCGGGTGCCGGCGGCGTTCAACCACCTGGTCGGCCTCAAGCCCAGCAAGGGCCGCTGGAGCACGCGCGGCCTGGTCCCCGCATGTCGATCGCTGGACTGCATCAGCGTCTTCGCCGCTGACCTCGCCGGCGCGGCCCTGGTCGACGACGTTTTGGCCGCCTTCGATCCAGAAGACGACTATTCCCGTCG
>JAGIBE010000213.1:50169-95370 GCA_017744495.1 Caulobacter sp.
GCCCTGGCGATGGACGGGCTGCGCTTCGCGATCCCGCTGCCGAACCAGCAGATCTTCTTCGGCGACGGCGAGTCCGAAGCGCTCTACGCCGCCGCCGTCGCGCGGCTGGAAGCGGCCGGCGGCGTCGCCGTCAAGGTCGATATCGCCCCGCTGTTGGACGCCGCCAAGCTGCTGTATAGCGGCCCCTGGGTCGCCGAGCGCACCGCCGCCGTCGAGCCTCTGCTGCGGGCCGCGCCCAGCGCCATCGAGCCGACCGTGCGGACCATCGTCCAGGGGGGTCTCGCCACCACCGGCGTCGAGACTTTCCGGGGCCTCTACGCGCTGGAAGGCCATCGCCGCGCCGCCGAGGCGATCTGGGACGTCGCCGACGTCCTCTTCCTGCCCACGACGCCGACTATCTACCGGCTGAAGGAACTCAAGGCCGAGCCGTTGGCGCTGAACGCCAATCTCGGCCTCTACACCAACTTCGTGAACCTGCTGGACCTCAGCGCCCTGGCCGTTCCGGCAGGCTTCCGGGCCAACGGCACGGGCTTTGGCGTGACCCTGGTCGGCCCCGTCTTCGCCGACCGCGCGCTGCTGGACCTGGCCGCCCACTATCTGGAGAGCTTCCCCATGACCGACACGCCGCCCCTAGACCTGACGCCCCACAAGCCGGGGATCAAGCTGGCCGTGGTCGGCGCGCACCTGGACGGCATGCCGCTGCACTGGCAGCTGACTTCGCGCGAGGCTCGGCTGGTGACGGCGACCAAGACGGCGCCGGCCTACAAGCTCTACGCCATCGCCAACTCGACCCCGCCCAAACCGGCCCTAGTGCATGTCGGGGATGGCGGGGCGTCGATCCTGGTCGAGGTCTACGAGCTGGACGTCGAGGCGTTCGGCAGCTTCACGGCCGACGTCCCCGCGCCGCTGGCGATCGGCACGGTGACGTTGGAGGACGGAACCTCGGTGAAAGGCTTCGTGGCCGAGCCTCGGGCGCTGGACGGGGCGACGGACATCACCCATCTCGGCGGCTGGCGGGCGTATATCGCGTCGCTCTGAGGGACCGTCCTCGCCCTTCGACAAGCTCAGGGTGAGGTTTCGGCCCCTCAGGCCGCAGGCTTTTCCAACCGCATCCCCGCCAGCGCCTCCGGCCCCACCGCTCCTGGCTTGTCCAGCGGGAAGTCGTAGACGGCCGTCGCGCCATACCGGTGAGGGGCGTGCGGGTCGCGGCGGCGCTTGTCGAAGGCCAGGACGCGGGTGCCCAGCTTGAAGGCCTCCTTGATGTCGTGGGTGACCATCATGATCGTCAGGCCGTTGTCGCGCCAAAGACCGGTGATCAGCTCGTGCATGTCCAGGCGCACGCCCGGGTCTAGTGCGCCGAACGGCTCGTCGAGCAGCAGGATGCGCGGCTTCTTGATCAGGGCCTGGGCAATGGCCAGGCGCTGCTGCATGCCGCCCGACATCTTGGCCGGATAGAGGTCGCCGCTGTCGGCCAGCCCGACGGCGGCCAGCATGGCGTCGGCCTCCTCCAGCGCCTTGCGACGACGCGCGCCCGACAGCTTGCCCAGGAACGGCGAGCCGGCGCAGTCCAGGCCGAAGACGACATTGTCGCGCGCCGACAGATGCGGGAACACCGAGTACTTCTGGAACACCACCCCGCGATCGGGACCCGGCTCCGCGCGCAGCTTCTCGCCGTCCAGGTCGATGGCGCCGCGCGAGGGCTTCTCTTGGCCGATGATCATCCGGAGAAAGGTGCTCTTACCCGCGCCGGAAGGGCCGACGATCGAGACGAAGCTGCCCTTTTGGATCGATAGATCGACGTTCTCGAGCACGACCTTGTCGCCGTACTCGACCCAGACGTTGCGGAAAGTCAGCAGCCCGCCCATCAGCGCGTCCTCTCCGGATAGGCCCAAGGATAGGCGCGGCGGGCGACCAGCCTCAGCGTCACGTCCATCGCCACCGCGAGGATCGAGATCCAGGCGACATAGGGCAGGATGATGTCCATCGACAGGTACCGCCGGACCAGGAAGATGCGGTAGCCCAGGCCGACGTCAGCGGCGATGGCCTCGGCCGAGATCAGGTAGACCCAGGCCGGGCACAGGGAGAGGCGCAAGGAGTCGATCAGGCGCGGCATGGCCTGAGGCAAGGCCACGCGCAGGGCCAACTGCCAGGTGCTGGAGCCCAGGGTCTGGGCCTTGACCAGCTGCTCCTCGGGAATGGCGGCGACGTGGGCGGCCAGGTCGCGAACCATGACCGGCGTCACCCCGATCACGATCAAGGCGATCTTGGCCGTCTCGCCCAGGCCGAAGACTATGAACAGGATTGGCAGGACGGCGATGGGCGGGATCACGGCGATGGCCGCCACCAGGGGTCCGAACTTGGCGCGCAGCAGCGGAAGAAGACCTAGTCCAAGGCCCAGAACCAGGCTGATGGCCGTGGCGATCAGAAGCGCCAAGCCGATGCGTTCCAGGCTGGCGGCGGTGTCGACCAGCAGCGGCGCATGGCCGGTCAGCGGATCGACCTTGGCCATCAGCTGCACCGCCTCGACCATGGCCTGGGGCGTGGGCAGAAGCTTGTCGCGCGGATTGTCGGCATGGCGGGCCTGAGAGGCCATCAGGTACAGCAGCGCCGCCGCCAGCAGCGGCAAGGCCCCCAGCAGGAAGGCAAGGCCGCCCCCAGGTCTGACGTTCAACAGGCGCATGATCGATTTTCGTCCAGCACGGGAAGTCGCGTCCCCACCGCGAGGCGAGGACGCGCCGGGTCTCTAGAGCTTGCCGTCGGCGGCCTGCTGCACATAGGTCGTATCGAAGCGGAGCTTGACGTTGTTGGGATCGCCCAGCGTCTTACCGCCCGGGAAGCTGATGCCGATGTCGTCCACCGACTTCGCCCCCTGGCCGAACAGGCCCATGCTGAAGCTGAACTTGCGCACGCGGTCGTTGGCCGTGACGAGGTCGGGACTGACCGTCGCCGCCAGGGCCGACTTCGGGTCGGCGTAGAGGTGGGTGGTCTTCAGCTGGCTCTCGAAGCTGGCCAGGTCCGCGCCCGACAGCTTGGCCATCTGCTCGCGCGCGGCCTTGCCTTCCGGCGTCTGGGCCACGGTCAGGGCCATGGTCTCGTACCAGATGCCGGTCAGGGCCTTGCCCAGGTTCGGATTGGCCTTGAGGGCGTCGGTGCTGACCATCAGGCCGTCCAGGATCTCGCCCGGGATCTTGGAGCTGTCGAACACCTCGGTCGCGCCGGGCATCTTCTTCACTTCCGACAGCTGCGGGTTCCAGGTGACCAGGGCTTTGGTGTCGGCGGCGCTGTAGGCGGCGACGATGTCGGCGTCCGAGGTGTTGACCGTCTTGACGTCGGCCATCTTCAGCCCCGCCGTCTCCAGCGCGCGGGCCAGCAGGTAGTGAGAGACCGACATCTCGACCAGGTTGACCGGCCGTCCCTTCAGGTCGGCTAGGGTGGTCCCATTCTTCAGGATCACGCCGTCGTTGCCGTCGGAATAGTCGCCGATCATCACCACGGTGGTGTCCTTGCCGGCGGCGGCCGGCACGGTCAGGGCGTCCATGTTGGTGGCGGTGACGCCGTCCAGCTTGCCGGCCGAATACTGGTTCAGCGACTCCACGTAGTCGTTGATCTGGACCAGCTCGATCTTCAGTCCGTACTTGTCGGCCCACTTCTTCACAATGCCCGATTGCTGGGCGTAGGCCCACGGCATCCAGCCGGCGTAGATGGTCCAGCCGATCTTGTAGTCGGTCTTGGCCGCCGCCGCGGGCGCGGCCGCCGTCGCGGCCTTATTCTCGGTCTTTGGCCCGCACGAGGCCAGAGCCAGACAGGAAACGGCCATGGCCGCGACGAAACGCTTGCGGGTGAACAGGACACTCATCAGCGGCTCCCTCCAAAATCGCTGAAAGAAGCGTTCGGCATATTACGAGTTGCCGCAATCGTAATACTCACCCAGGCCGCTGACGGCGCCCAGCGCACGCGGTTCTGCCGAAAAACCGGGCCGATCGCGACCAAGGCGCCGCATCGCGCGGCGTTTGAGATCGCCGCCTCCTTCGCCTCCCTCTGTGTTTGTCGCCGATCTTCGACAGGCTCAAGCTCGCCTGATGTAAGGAGGCGCCCTGATGCTGCTCGATCTGGCGATGCGCCTTCGGCGCCTTCTCCATGACGCGCTCACGGTGCGAGGCGGGCGCTACTGGCTGACGTGAACAGACGCCGCAGCGTCAGCCGGCCCTGGCGATTGTGCGCCAGGACCGGACGCTCACCTCGTTCCGGGAATGACACCTTCCGCCCACGAAAGTGTGCGGTTACGCTGGGGAGATCGTCCAGCCTCGAACCTCGATACGCTGACCAGTGATCCAGCTACACTCGTCACTTTCGATCTATTCAGTCGGGAGACCGGCCTCATCGGGCGACCTGGCGAGGCTGGCGACCGCCTATCCGTCAGCTTCAGCGGCGCATTTGGACCTTCTCCGACAAGCAACGGATGTCGTTCTGCTCTGGAGGGGGCGAGGCGAGCTGCGGATTTGGGGGCCAGAAGAGATCTTTGGCATGGATGCGGCCTATGGCGCTTCTTCAAGGATGCCAGGCGCTCTACCCTTCGCTGATAATGGCGGCGGCGAATGGCTGGTCCAAGGAAACGGTCGGCAAGGCAGCGGCATCTACCTCGTAGACACCGGCTCGCTGGATCTCGATGATTACGCCCCGCGGATCTGCGCCGACTTCACAGAGCTTCTCAGCAAAGCAGTAGGCGCTGAACTGATCTTCAAGTCCGATCCAATAGGCGACGAGTAGCTTACGCGCGCGTTGCGCCAGGAGCAGACCTTGAGACCGCTCTAGGAAGTCGACGTCCACCACCTTGGAAGAAGCCGTTCACCGGCATCGCCCTCTTAGATCAGACGCTCTTTTCAACAGCATCCTCGATCCGGGACGTTGAGCGGCATGCCGAATTTGGAAAAGGATGGAATTGTAAAATTGTCGGAGCATTATGCGTAGATGGCGTATTCGCGTAACCAGAAGATCGATACGGAAAACTTCAGAGTGCAGTCGCCTTGACGACGAGGCGCGACAAAGGCCTATTTTCCAGGGATCTTTGGCCAAAGCGCCGGGTGGAAGAGCAAAAAAGAAGCGCGTGATCGTGACAAAAGGTAATAGTTATTTGTAGGAGTAAACGCGGCGCAGGAGTGGAGCGTCTGCATCGGATTGGAGTGCGGCTATGGGGCGGGCCAGAAGAGCGAGCTTGTTGGCGGGGGTCACGTCGCGGCGCTTGGTCATGGGCGGCCTCGTCGCGGCCGGGGTTCTGATTTCCGCCGGTCATGTCGAGGCAAGGGCGGATACCTCGGCGCCCGTGGGGCTCGACGCCAATGGTCATCTTCGGGCGGTCTTCGCGCCGACGACCCAGAAATTCGTCCATGTCGGGCTGCGCAATGGCGTTCAGATTCAGCTCGACGGCGTGACGAAGAACGTTGTGTTCTATGCACCGGATACCGTCCGAGTGAACGCCACGCTCGGTCGAAACTACTGGACCGCGCCCAGCCTTGTCACGCGCGCCTCGCCTGGCCCAGTGATCTTCACGATGGCGGAGACGCCGACGACGCTGGTCCTGACGACCGCGAAGCTGCGCGTCGAAATCAGCAAGGCGACAGGCGCGCTTCGCTTCCTGGATCCCCAGGGCAAGCTCTATACCGAAGAGAAAGCCGAAGCGCCGCAACAGCTCAAGCCGATGACGATCTCGGGCGCGCCGAGCTACGAGGCGGTCAATCGTTTCGTGCTTCGACCCGACGAAGCCATCTACGGCTTCGGTTTCACGGGCGACGACACCAGCAATCGGCGCGGCAAGGATCTGCTGCTGGTCCAGACCAATGTCGGCATCATCATTCCGGTGATGATGTCCTCGCGGCGCTACGGCGTCCTGTGGGACACCTACTCGCAGATGCGCTTCAAGGACGAGGCGGGCGACGCCTCGCTTTGGGCCGAGAGCGCTCCGGGCGGCGTCGACTACTATTTCATGGCCGGGAACACGCCCGACGACGTGGTCGGCGCCTACCGCGCCCTCACCGGCGACGCGCCCATGTACCCCAAGCAGGCGTTTGGCCTGTTTATGAGCAAGGAGCGCTACAAGACCCAGGATCAGCTGCTGGAGGTCGCGCGCAAGTTCCGCGAGGATGGCTTCCCGCTCGATTACATCGTCCAGGATTGGCAGTACTGGGGATCGGACAAGGACGGCAGCTGGAGCGGGATGACCTGGGACCCGGTCCGCTACCCCGATCCGGCGGGCATGATCCGCCAGCTTCACGACATGAACCTGAAGCTGATGGTGTCGATCTGGCCGTCCATCGGGGACGACACCGCGCTCGCCCACGAGCTCGACGCCCAGGGCTTGCGCTTCAAGCCGCTGCACTGGATCTCGAAACACGCCCGCGTCTACGACGCCTACAGCCCAATCGGGCGGCAGATCTATTTCAGGCACATCAAGTCCGGCCTGCTCGACAAGGGCGTGGACGCGCTCTGGATGGACGGCACCGAGATCGAGGTGAGCAGCGCCATGTGGAACGCCATCGACAATATCCGCGACACCAAGGCGCTGGGTTCGAACGCCCTGGGCGACTTCACACGCTACCTCAATCCCTATTCGCTGGTGACCACCCAGGGGACCTATGACGGCCAGCGCGCGACCAGCGACAAGCGGGTCTTCACGCTGACCCGTTCGGCCTGGGCGGGGGCGCAGCGCACGGCGGCGGCGTCGTGGAGCGGCGACATCTTCTCCAGCTGGAAGACGTTGAAGCAACAGATCGCCGGCGGCGTAGACGTCACGGTCACCGGCAATCCCTATTGGACCCAGGACACCGGCGGCTTCTTCGTGACGGAATTCCCCGGCGGCGAACAGAATGCGGAATGGCGCGAACTTTACGCGCGCTGGATGCAGTTCGCGGCCTTCAATCCAATCATGCGCATCCACGGCACCAGCGTCGAGCGCGAGCCCTACCTGTTCAAGACGCTGGATCCGCCGGTGTACGCCTCGCTGTCCAACAGCGTGCGCCTGCGCTACCGCCTCCTGCCCTACATCTACGGACTGAGCTGGAAGGTCACGTCGGACCACTACACGCTGATGCGGCCGTTGATGATGGACTTTCCGGACGACCGGGCGACCGACAAGGTCGACGACAGCTTCATGTTCGGGCCGTCGTTCCTCGTCCATCCGGTGACCCGCGCGATGTACAACGTCAGCCCGCCGCCGGCGGCGACGATCCCCAGTCAATATCTGCGCACCGCCGACGGGAAGACCGGCCTGACGGTGCAGTATTTCGAGGGCGAGAACTTCGAGGTCCCGAAAGGTAAGTTGATCGACGAGAAGATCGACCACACCTGGCCCAGCCCGCCGCTGGCCGAAATTCCCGGCGGACTCGCCAAGCTCGAAAACTTCTCCGCCCGCTGGGAAGGGACGATCGTCGCGCCCGAGGAAGGCGAATACGAGATCGGCGTCGCCGGCGACGACGGCATGCGCCTGTTCCTCGACGGCGAGAAGGTGATCGACGACTGGACGATGGGCGCGGAGCGCTACCACGGCGTCAAGCGCAGGCTGAAGCAAGGCGAGCGCCTGTCGGTGCGCATCGATTACTACCAGGGCGGTGGCGATCGAAGCCTGCGCCTGACCTGGCGCCGTCCCGCCGAGCTGCAGGCCGCCGCCAAGCTTGCCGAAGCGGCCCGGGACTTCACCGTGAGCACCTATCTGCCGAAGGGCGCGGACTGGTACGACTTCTGGAACAACGAGCGTCACGCCGGCGGCAAGACCGTGTCGCGCGAAGCGCCGCTGGAGATCCTGCCGCTCTATGTTCGCGCCGGCTCTATCGTACCGATGGGGCCAGCGGTGCAGTTCGCCACCGAACGCCCCGAAGCGCCCTACGAGATCCGCATCTATCCTGGCGCCGATGCGCGGTTCACGATCTACGAGGACGACAACGAGACCTACGCCTACGAGAAGGGCGAGCGCGCCACCTATGACCTGATGTGGAACGATAAGGCCCGCACCCTGACCGTCGGTCCGCGGCGCGGGTCATTTCCGGGGATGATCCAGCAGCGCCGGCTGGACATCGTCCTGGTCGCACCTGGCAAGGGCGCGGGCGCCCAGAGCGCTCCGGTCGACCGCCAGATCCTTTACGACGGCAAGCCCAAGGTGGTGAGCTTCGAGTAATGCTTAGAGCTTGCCTGGAGCTCTCCAGTGGCCGGAGTTAGCGGCGGCGGCTCGGCGGCAGGCGCCTAGCTGATCAGATGCACGGCCCGAATCTGATCCGCGCCATCATAGGCCGGCCGGTTAAGCATTAGCGTGATCGGCATGGCCCGCTTGAGGCTGGGCCGCTAGCCGCCTTCGCCGCGACACCGATCACGGACCGGCCTACGGACCTAAGAGCAATTCCAAAAGCGAGACCTTTACGGTTCCCGACAAGTGCGATGCTCCGACGCGCCTTCGTAACCGTCGCAAATAATTCGCAAAATTCCCGAACTCGAATTGTCCCCGAGCGCCGCTCCGGCGGCTCCCCCGCGAGATGGCCGCCGCAATCGGCGCCGCCGTCGCTCACGGGGATCCAGCCATGCGCAAGACGCACAAGTTCTATCTGTTGACTACGACGGCCGCCGCTGTCTGCCTGCTGCACGCGCCGATGGCGCTGGCCGCCGATACGGCCACCGACGCTACGCCGGTCGCGGCCGCCAGCGACGACACCGAACTGGAAGCTGTCGTCGTCACGGGCTTCCGCGACAGCCTGATGCACGCCCGCGACATCAAGCGGAAGGCCGTCGGCGCCGTTGACGTGATCGTCTCCGAAGACATCGCCGCCTTCCCCGATCTGAACCTGGCGGAGTCGCTGCAGCGGATTCCGGGCGTCACCATCTCGCGCGACAGCGGCGAAGGCCGCCAGATCACCCTGCGGGGCCTGGGTCCCGACTTCACCCGCACCCAGCTGAACGGCATGGAAGTCCTGGGCAACACCGCCTCGGGCATGGACAACCGCGGCGGCGTCAGCCGTTCGCGCGCCTTCGACTTCAGCCTGTTCGCCTCGGAACTGTTCGACCGCGTGACGGTGCAGAAGTCGTACGCCGCCGAACAGGACGAAGGCGGCATCGGCGGCACGGTGCAGCTGTCGACCGCGAAACCGTTCGATTACAAGGGCTTCAAGGCCGTTCTGTCGGCCAAGGCGCAGCAGAACAGCAATGTCAGCGGTAAGACCTCGCCGCGCGTCGTGGGCCTGATCTCCAACCGCTGGGGCGACTTCGGCGCGCTGGCCTCGATCGCCTACGGTGAAAGCGACTCCAACGAGTTCGGCTATCGCAGCTTCAACTGGGGTCCGATCCGCGCCAACGCCGGCAACATCGGCGCGGGCGTCAGCGCCGCCGACGCCGCCAAGCTGACGGCCGCCACCGCGACCATCTACGCCCCGCAGGCGGACACCTATTCGACCTGGTACGACCATCGCAAGCGCCTGGGCGCGACCCTGTCGTTGCAATATGAACCCGGCGACAAGCTGAAGCTGGCCTTCGACGGCCTCTACAGCCAACTTGAGAACAGCCGCCAGAACTTCGCCCTGGCCACCTCGGGCATCAACAGCCTGACCGGCAACATCACCGGCACCCAGGTGATGCAGAACGCCGTGATCCAGGGCAACACCCTCATCGCCTCCAGCTACACCGGCGTGGACCTGCGCAGCGAGTTCAACCGTGAGGAAGACAAGACCAAGTTCTACCAGCTGGGTCTGAGCGGCTCGTACCAGGCGACCGAAAAGCTGCTGCTGTCGGGCCTCGTCGGCTACTCGAAGTCGGACTATCACCTGCCCGTCTTCGACAAGGTGTTCCTGGAGTCGAAGAACCACGCCTTCAGCTTCGACGACCGTCCGGAAATGCCGGTCAACACGTATGACGCGGGCCTGAGCGATCCCAGCAAGTGGGACCTGATGCGGATGGACACCCAGGAAAACCGCATCTCCTCGGAGTACAGGAACGCCAAATTCGACGCGGACTACGCGCTGAACGAGATCTCCAGCTTCAAAGGCGGCGTCTCGTACAAGAAGTTCGTCAACAGCGGCGCCCAGTGGTCGGACAAGGAGTTCAAGAACGTCCCGGCCAACACGATCATCTCGAACGACCTGAAGATGGTCGTGCCCTACAAGTCGCTTGGCGCCTACATCGTTGGCAATGTGGATCCCGTCTACGCAGCGATCGGCCAGGTCCGTGACCTGGAAGCGCAAGGCGCCAAATTCGCCACGCCGGGCACCAACTACACCGTGACCGAAGAGACCAAGGCCGCCTATCTCCAGTACGACCTTAACACCGTGATCCTGGGCAAGGGCGTCCGGGCCAACGCAGGCGTGCGCTACTACGCGACCGAACTGACCTCGGACGGCACGCTGAACACCGGGACCAGCCTCCAGCCGGTGTCGATCCAGCACAAGTACCACGGCTGGCTGCCGGCCTTTAACGTGGCCGTCGACGTCAACGAGGGCATGGTCGCCCGCTTCAGCGCCAACCGCGACATTAGCCGCCCCGCCCTGGGCGATCTGGCGGCCGCCGGCTCGCTGACGACCGCTCCGTTCGGCGGCACGATCAGCACCGGCAACCCGAACCTGACGCCGTTCACCTCGGACTCGGTCGAAGGCTCGCTGGAGTTCTACGACGGCAATGTCGGCTCGTTCACGATCGGCGTCTTCTACAAGAAGCTGAAGTCGTTCATCACGTCGCAGACCAGCATCATGCCGTACTCGCAGACGGGCTTCCCGCTGTCGTTCCTGCTGCCGGGGCAGGACGGGACGATCCTGTACAATGTCAGCCATCCGGTGAACGGGCCGGGCGCCGACATCCAGGGCCTGGAAATCGCGTTCCAGCGTGACTTCACGTTCCTGCCGGCGCCGTTCGACCGCCTGGGCGTCGTGGCCAACGGCACCTATGCTGACGGCTCGTCGCCGGTGATCATCAGCGGCCAGTCCATCACCCTGCCGTTGTTCCAGCTGTCGAAGTACACGGCCAACGCCACCATTTATTACGAGACGGATGCCTGGGGCATGCGCCTGTCGACCGCCTATCGGGACAAGTACCTGGACGGCGCCGGCGGCAACGGCAACATCGGCAGCGGCTACAAGGCGACGAACAACATCGACTTCGCCGCCCACTACAATGTGTTGCCGAAGCTCAAGCTGACCCTGGAAGGCCTGAACCTCTCCAACCAGCACAGCATCCAATACACCGACATCAACGCCAAGCGCACGACGGTGAACGTCAGCAGCGGCCGCACCTTCCTGGTCGGCGCCACCTACGAGTTCTAACCCTCTCCCCTAGACTTGAGGCCGCTATCCAAGCCCGGGTGGCGGTCTCTCTTTTTGAGAGTTTCCGATGAGCCTCGCCCGTCGTCACCTGCTGGCCGCCGGCGCGGCCGCCATCGCTTTTCCCGCTTCCGCCAAACCCTCGGTCCCGCGCCTTGGCCTGATCGCCGACTGCCAGTACGCCGACGAGAACGACAACGGCCAACGGTTGTACCGCCTCGCGCCCGGCAAGCTGAAGGCCGCCGTCGAAGACTTCAACGCTCGCGGCGTGGACGCGATCGTCCAGCTGGGCGACTTCATCGACAAGGACTGGAGGAGCTTCGACGCCCTGCAGCCCATGGTCGACGCCGCCCACGCGCCTTGGCGGTTCGTGCTGGGCAATCACGACTTCTCGGTCGACGACGCCTTCAAGACCCGCCTGGCTCAGCGCCTGAAGATGCCGGGCCGCTACTATGCCTTCGACCTCGGCGACTGGACCTTCCTGGCGCTCGACGGCAACGACCTCTCCGAATACGGCTGGCCGCACGGCAGCGCCGAACTGGCCGAGAGCCAGCGCCTGCATCACGACCTCTATGCCGGCAAGCCCGACTGGGACGGCGGCGTCGGTCCGACCCAGATGGCGTGGATCGACCAGCGCCTGACCGCCGCCGACCGCGCCGGCCGCAAGGTCGCGCTGTTCTGCCACTTCTCGGTCTGGCCGGTGAACCCGCACAATCTGTGGAACGCGCCCGAGGTCGTCGCCCTCTTGGAACGCCATTCGTCCGTGAAGGCCTGGATCAACGGCCACAACCACGACGGCGACCAGGGCTTCAAGGCCGGCATCCACTACCTGAACCTGAAGGCCATGCTGGACACGACCCAAACGTCGTATGTCGTCGCCAGCTTCCATGCCGATCGGATCGAGATTGCCGGCGTCGGTCGCCAGGCCAGCCAGACGTTGCCGTTGGGCGACACGCCACGACCGCGGTGAAACCGGCCACAGGACCTTCAAATTACTGACATGCGCTGTTTGTAGGGGATCGGCTAGGTCGCGCGGAAGCTTTGCCGGTGGCTGGCATTTGGGGACCTTGATGGCCGCACGGCGCGCCTGGCTGTCGCGATCGGGTCCGGGTCTCCTGGCGGGCCTGACGATCAGCGCCCTCGCCTCCCCTGGTCTAGCCGCGCCGACTAGGCACTTCGCCATCGCCCGAGGCGACCTCGCCCAGGCCCTGAACGCCTTTTCCCGCCAGGCCGATATTCCCGTCATGACCCTGGCCGACGTCCGCAACCGCACCAGCCAAGGCGTCAGTGGTCTCCTCACCCCGGAGCAGGCGCTGAACCGGCTGATCGACGGCCAGAACCTGCGGGCCGTGGCGGCGGGCGGGGGCTATGTCCTGCGAGAGGCCGCTCTGCCCTCTCCGCCTCCGCCGATCGTCCGTCATGCGCCGCCGCCCGAGCCGACGATCGAGGTCGACACGGTCGTGGTCACCGGTTTTCGCGAGACCATGCTGCACGCCCGCGACCTGAAACGCCGGGCCACGGGCGATACCGAGATGATCCTGGCCGAGGACATCGCCGCCTTCCCCGACTTGAACCTGGCGGAATCCCTGCAGCGCGTGCCGGGCATGACCATCTCGCGCGACACCGGCGAAGGCCGTCAGATCGCCCTGCGGGGCCTGGGCCCCGACTTCACCCGCGCCCAGCTGAACGGCATGGAGGTCTCGGCCTCGACGGCGTCGGGCATGGACAATCGAGGCTCGGTCAGCCGCACGCGCGCCTTCGACTATTCGATCTTCGCCAGCGAGCTCTTCAACAAGGTCACGGTCTGGAAGTCGTACGCCGTCGATCAGGACGAGGGTGGTATCGGCGGCACGGTCGAGCTGCGCACAGCCAAGCCGTTCGACTATGCCGGCGACAAGCTGGCCTTCTCGGCCAAGGGCCTGACCAACAGCGCCACGGGGACCATCAGCCCCCGCTTGGCCGCCCTCGCCTCGCGCCGCTGGGGCGACGTCGGGGCGCTGGTCTCGGTGGCCTACAGCGAGAACGACGCCAACGAGTACGGCTACCGCAACTGGGGCTGGACGCCGGTGACCTTCGGCGCGGCCAATGTCGCCTCCACCGTCGATCCGGCCGTCGCCAACCGCCTGATCAACGCCACGGGCACAGACCGCGTCGCCGCGCCGATGGCCGAGAGCTACTCGAGCTGGTTCGACCATCGCACCCGTCTGGGCGTCACCGTCTCGCTGCAGTACGAGCCTGGAACTCGCGTGAAGCTGGGCGCGGACCTGCTGTATGGCCGCCTCTCCAACGATCGCGACGAGTTCTCTCTGGCCGCCGCCGGCGACAACCCTCTGACCGGCGACGTCAAGGGAACCCAGCGCCTGCGCGGCGCCGTGATCCAGGGCAACAGCCTCGTCCAGGCCGACTATTCCGGCGGGGTCGACCTGCGCACCGAGCACAAGCGTTCGGAGGACACGACCGTCTTCCTGCAGGGCGCGGTCAATGGCGAGGTCCAGGCCGACAAGCTGCGGCTGCGCGGCATAGCCGGCTATTCGAAGTCAGACTTCGAGGGCCCGGTCTTCGACAAGATCTTCCTGCAGGCCAGCAACAAGGCCTTCAGCTACGACCTGCGCGGCGGCGAGCCGGTCAACGCCTACGGCTTCGATCCGGCCGACGCGGCGCAGTGGAGCCTGATGCGCGCCGACACCCGCGAGGACCAGGTCGTCAACCAGTTCACCACCGGCCGCTTCGACGTCGACTACCAGGCTACGCCGACGCTCTCGATCGAGGGCGGCGCGCAGTACAAGTCGTTCCGCAACGACGGCTACACTCGCCGAGGGCGCTCGGACTATCCGGCCGGGACGCCGGCGCCCCAGGCGGTCAAGGAACTGATCTTCGAGAAGTCGCTACGCCAGTACATCGTCGGCGACATCGACGCGACCTTCGCGCGGCTGGGCGTCAATCGGGACCTCTCCGTCGCCGACGACCTACCCGGCTCGGACTTCTCGATCACCGAGAAGACCTGGTCGACCTATCTGATGGCGCGGGCCCAAGGCGAGGCTGACGGCAAGACCTGGCGCGGCGACCTGGGCCTTCGCTACTACGACACCGATCTGATCTCGGAGGGCCTGGTCAACACCGGCGTCCAGATGCAGCCGGCCAGGATCCGCAGCCGCTACGACGGCGTCCTACCGGCCCTGAACTTGGCGGTGGATCTCAGCCCTTCGGTCGTCGGTCGCCTGTCGATCAACCGCAACATCAGCCGCCCGAGCCTGGCGGACTTGCGGGTGGCGGGCAACGTCAACTCCGCGCCGTTCGGCGGCACGATCTCGTCGGGCAATCCGAACCTGCACCCGTTCCTGGCCGACGCCATCGAGGGCACGATCGAGACCTATCAGGCCCGCGCCGGCTACTTCGCCGTCAGCGTCTTCTACAAGCGGATGGACTCGTTCATCACCACGGCCACCAGCGCCGTACCCTACGGCTCGACCGGCTATCCGCCGCAGTTCCTGGCCCCCGGCAACGGCCCCGACACGATCTACACCTTCGTGCGGCCGGTGAACGGCGACGGCGCCTCGATCCGGGGTGTCGAGCTGGCCCTGCAGCGCGACTTCACCTTCCTGCCCGCGCCGTTCGACAAGCTGGGCTTCGTCGGCAACGTCACCCATGCCTCCGGGCGCTCGAACGCCGTCGTCGACGGCCAGTCGGTGATGCTGGATCTTTTCCAGCTGTCGCGCTGGACCTCGAACGCCACGCTCTATTACGAGACGCCCCGCTGGGGTGCGCGGATCTCGTCGGCCTATCGCTCGGGCTATCTGGACAGCGCGGGCGGCAACGACTCGATCGGCACGGGCTACAAGGCCAGCAACAACATCGACCTGGCCGCCCACTACAACACCGCCGGCGGCCTGCGGATAGTGCTGGAAGGCGTCAACCTGACCGACGAACCGATCACCCAGTATTCCGACATCACCGAGAAGCGCCTGACCGCGCGGACGGTCAGCGGCCGCACCTTCACCCTCGGCGTGACGTACGAGTTCTAAGGCGAATTCTAGCCCATGCCGAAAAAGTTGTTCTCGCTGTCCCCGTTCGCGCGTTCCGCGCCTCTACCGTCCATGGACGCGTGCACGACCATGCTTACGGAAAGCGCCATGAAGGATGTCCTCGCGGAGCTTCGGCCCCACGAGCGCAAGCTCGTGGCCTATATCGTGCGGCGCTCCAAGGATCCCGCGCGGGCCGAGGACATCCTCCAGGAGACCTTCCTTACCGTCATGCGCCAGGCCGGCAAGCAGGAGATCACCCAGCCGCTGGCCTATGCCTATCGGGTAGCGGACTCGCTGATCTACGCTCAGGCCCGCCGCGACAAGCGCGAGGAGCCGATCGGCGACGAGGACTTCGGCTGCGACATGCCCCTGCCCGACGTGGTGCTCGAGCACAAGCAACGGGCGGCCGTGTTCGAGGCGGCGCTGAAGCGCCTCTCGCCCCTGCGGCGCGACATCTTCATCCGCCGTCACCTCGACGGTCAGTCACGACAAGCCATTGCCGATGATCTGCGGATCAGTCTGGAGGCGGTCAAGAAACACCTCGTGCGGGCCATGGCCGAACTGGCGAGCGCGATGCAGGACGCGGCGGTCAACGCCGCGCGAGAAGGGAGCGGCCGCGATGCGCGCTAACGACAACTGGCGGCTGCCGTCCGACGAGGAACTCGAGATCGCCGCCGACTGGGCCGATCGTCTGCCCGACCTGGCGGCCGGCGAGCGTGCGGAGCTGGAGGCTTGGCTTGCCGGGGGCCCCGGCCGCGCCGCCGCCTTCGCCCTGATGCGCGACACCCAGCGCGACACCGCCCTGATCGAGGCCGCCGAGCACGTGCGCGCCGCGCCCGTCGCCCAGCGCTCCATGGGCCTGGGCCTGATCGCCGCCGGCGTGGCGCTGGTCGCGGGCCTGTCGGCCGTCGTCCTGGTCCGTCCCTATCTGGTCGCCACCGAGGCGCCGATGGAGCTGACCACGCCCCTGGGCCAGCGCGCCGAGCACCAGCTCAGCGACAAGTCCGTCGTCACCCTGGCGGCCGACACCGGCGTCAGCGTGCGGTACAGCCACGCCGCCCGCGAGATTTCCCTAAAGAGGGGCGACGCGATGTTCCAGGTGGCCAAGGACAAGGCCCGGCCGTTCCGCGTCCAAGTCGGCGACACCCAGGTCGTCGCCGTGGGCACCACCTTCGAGGTCGAGCGGGTCAGCGACGCCGTCCAGGTGCGGGTCTTCGACGGCGTGGTGCGGGTCACTCGCGACGGCGCTGAGCGCAGTCTGCGCAAGGGCGAGTGGCTGATGCTGGTCGCAGATCGCGCGCCGGTCCAGGGCCGCCTGGGCGCCGACAGCTACCAGGCCTGGCGCTCGGACTGGCTGGACGCCGACGCTCTGCCACTGAAGTACGTGATCGCCCGCTTGAACCGCTACACGGCGCAAAGTGTATCGTTGCACGATCAGTCGCTGGGCGACCTGAAAGTCACGGGCCGCTTTAAGCTGGATCGCCCGGCGGAATCGCTGACCATGCTGGCCGCCCTGCTGGACATGCGCGCCGCCTCGGACGGCCGCCGGGTCTATCTGACCCCGAAGGAACCAGCCAAGGCCGAGCCCAAGACCTAGGTGTCGAAGCTATGAAGCCGCCCCCCGAAGACCAGCTTCGGCGGCCAGTATGACGGCAAGACGGCCGGCGCGTTGGCCTGGGCCTAGATGACCTGGCCAGATGAAGGGCGTCGTCCTCTCCGCCGACGCCGAACTCCACTGACAGCCAACGCTGCGCCACTACCGGACAATGGCCCCACCTAAGGGAACGCGACATTCAGCACCCGCGCGGAGAACACTGCGACGTTAACCGGCTTCCGCAACGAGATCGTCGAGTATCCTGTGCGCGGCGAGATGGTCGGCGGTGTCATGCCCTTCGGAAAAGCTCGCCAGCAGCGGCTCCAGCGCGGCCAGCGCCTCGCCTTTCCGGCCTTGGGCGACGAGCAGGTCCGCCAGGTCAATCGCGACCCGCAGTTCCCAGGCGCGCGCGCCTTGCCGCCGCGCCCAGGCCATCGCCTCCAGCAGCAGCGCCTCGGCCCTCCGGCCGTCACCGCCTTCTTTCCGGCCGAGCGCGGCCGCCTTCGTGCGCAGGAGTTCCGACATGAAGAGGCGCTCACCGTTGCGCATGCACTGGTCGATGGTGGCGTTCAACAGATCAAGGGCCTCGATAGAACGGCCGTCCAAGACCAATCCCTGGGACAGGGCAAGGGAGAATGATGTCGTCAGCAGTTCGTAGCGCGCCGCATGGAGGCGGGCGAGGCTCTCCTCGATCCAGCCAAGCGCCTCTCCGCCTTGTCCCCGCCTGACGGCGAGTTCGCCGCGAAAGCCGCCGGAGGCCGCGATATACGGACCAAACCCATTGACCGTAGCCAGCTTGGCGAACGCCCTGAGGCCGTCTTCGGCCTCATCGAGATCGGCCGTCCACAGGTGGATCGACAGCGTCCAGATCAGGGCGATGCAATGCGTGATCGGATGCTGCAACTGCCCTGCCGCCCGCAGGGTATCAGACGCCACCCGCCGGGCGCGCTCGGCGTAACCCTGAAGCCATAGCGTTCGCGCCAGCGCGATCCCCGAACGATTACGGTGATCAAATCCGTAATAGGTCGTCCGACCGCGTTCGGACGGAAGACCAAGCTTCAGGGCCAATTCCAGCTCACTACGCGCCAGGGCCTGATCGCCCGCGAGGTGATGCGACACTCCCGACAGCGATGCGGCCACGGCCAGCGCCTCGGGCTCGGCGATCGCGTCGGCGACCTCGACGGCCGTGGCCGCCCAGCCCAAGGCCGTCTCGAAATCGCCGATTCGCTCGTGAAAGATATGCAAGCGCCCGAGGATTCGAAGCTGGTTCCAGCGGTCCCCCAGGGCGGCGGCGACGTCCAGCGCCCGCCGCAACGCCTTCTCAGCCGCATCGCTGTTGCCGCGCGTGAACATCAAGGAAAGGCCCAGGGCGGCCTGCAACTCCAATTCTATTGAGCCGCCGCGATGGGCGTCGGGCAGCTGGGCCGTAGCGCGCGCGCACCACGTCCGACATTCTGCCAGAAGCGACAGGTTGAGGAGGGCCGGAGCGCTTGCCGCGGCCAAGGGGATGGCCAGGTCCAGATCGCCGTCGGCCCCGAAGCTCCATTCCAGGGCCGCGCGAATCTGGCCCAGACGCAAGGACAGGTCAGCTTGTCGCAACTCTCCGCCGTCCGCCCGCCAAACCTCGCTGGCGACCAGGCGGTTGAGGACACGCGTCGCGTGGCGCCGCGCGGTCGCGTTGTAGTCGTCGCGCCCCCGGTTCAAAAGTTTGCCCCGCGCGTAGGCGCGCGTCATCTCCAGAAGGCGATAGCCGCCGCCTCCCCCCAGCCGATCAGGCGAGATCAGAGACTTGGCCGTCAGCTCGTCGAGGGCCGCCGCGGCGACGTCGATCTCGAGGTCGTCATCGACGACGACCTCGAGCGCCGCCTCGATCGAAAACGCCCCCAGAAACACTGACAGCCGATCAAACGTCAGGCGTTCGGCTTCGGAGAGCAGGCCATAGCTCCAATCCAGGGTGGCCTGCAGGGTCTGCTGCCGCGGCAGAGCGGTGCGACGCCCGCTCCAGCCCAGACTCAGGCGCTCTCCCAGCAGTCTGGCTGTCGCGTGAACGCCATGGGCGGCCACACGAACGGCCGCCAATTCGATCGGCAAGGCCATGCCGTCCAGGCGCCGGCACATGTCGGCGACAACCTGCACCGCCTCAAGATCGTTGGCGAGGACGCCTCCAGCGGAGGACGCCCGCGCTACGAAAAGTTCGACCGCCGGGAAGGCGAGCAGCTGTTCGCGGGTGAGCCCCGCCGTTTCGCCCGGATAGTCGAGCGAGGCCAACCAGTGCACTTGCTCGCCGCGCACCCGCAGCGCCTCGCGGCTGGTGGCCAGGATCGCGAGCCTGGGCGCAACTTCCAGCATGCGCTCTACGATGCGAGACACCGCGTCGATCAGGTGCTCGCAGTTGTCCAGGACGATCAGCCGTTCCTGATCGCGCAGGTGGCCCAAAACGACGACCATAGGGTCTTCCGCCTGGACCGTGATGCCCAGGGCGCTGGCGATGGCCGAAGATACCAGACCATCGTCCTGCAACGTGGCCAAGTCCACGAAACTGACGCCCTCCGCGAAGCGCTGCACTAGGGCGTATGCGGTTTCGATCGCCAGCGTGGTCTTTCCGACGCCCCCAGCCCCGACGACCGTGAGCAGCTGGCAAGCGCCGATCCTGTCGATCAGCGATCGCACGTCGTCCGCGCGTCCGACCAAGTAGGTTGGACGCGGCGGCAATCGTCCAGCCAGAGGCGGTTGGCCTGCCGGCGTGACGGCCGGCGTCAAGCCTTGAACGGAAGCGACGAAGGCGTACCCCACGCCGACCTGGGTGGAAATGAACCGCGCGCCGTCCTCTCCATCGCCTAGAATCTTGCGCAGGTTCGCCATGTGGAAACGGAGACTGGCGTCCTCGACGACGACGTCGGGCCAAACGCGCGAGAGCAACTCGCGCTTGGGCAGCACACGCCCAGGCTGGGTGACGAGCGCCAGCAGCAGGTCCAGCGACCGTCCGCCAATTTCGACCGGAATCCCGTCCTTGGTGAGCAGCCGCTCGCTCGGGCTCAGCGCGAAGCGTCCGAACGCCAGGCGCGCCGCGACCGGCTGTTCGCGTTCAGGGGTAAGCGTGGTGTGTTCTACAGCCTGGCGCATGTTGCGGTGTGCGGTCGCCTTGAACCCGCCAGTGTAGGGCGGCTTGGAACGGATCAAAATGGCGGTTGCGATCGAGTTTTCACTCGCTACCACCTGTCGACGTAAGCAGAATATCGCGCAAGTTAGCGCTTATGAGACTTTGTGAGGCAAGGGCTGCCGGTTCGCTCGCCGCGCTATACAAATCGCGCTCCAATGCTCATACCTTCACCATGGCGCCGCAGTGGTATCGTGATTTGCAGCAAGGCGCTCGGCGGGCGTTCTGGACCACGTTCGCGGGCTTTGGCCTCGACGCCATGGACGTCCAGCTCTACGCCTTCGTGATCCCGACGCTCTTGATGCTTTGGCATTTGGATCACGCCAGCGCGGGGTTGCTGGCCAGCGTCACCCTGGCCTGCTCGGCCGTGGGCGGTTCGGTCGCCGGGACGCTCGCCGATCGGTTCGGCCGGGTTCGGGTCCTGACCGTCACGATCCTCTGGCTGGGCCTATCGTCCTGCCTCTGCGGCCTGGCCCAGAACTTCCAGCAACTGTTGGTCGCCCGGGCCCTCCAGGGCCTGGGCTTTGGCGCGGAATGGGCCGCTGGAGCGGTGTTTGTCGCCGAAATCGTCAAACCCGAAATTCGCGGCCGCGTCCTGGGGGCGGTGCAGAGCGCCTGGGGCTTGGGTTGGGGCCTGGCCGCGGCGGCTTCAGCCCTGGCCCTTGCGCTCCTACCGCCGGACCTCGGCTGGCGGGTAACCTTCGTCGTCAGCCTTCTCCCCGCTATCGCCATCTTCCTTTTCCGGATCAGGATGGCGGAATCCCACGCCTTCCTGGCGAGCCGTCGGCAAACCTCGTGGAGCGCCATCTTCGCCGGCGGGCGCCTTTCAATCACGCTCAGAGGCAGCCTTTTGGCGACCGGCATGCACGGCGGGTACTGGTCGATCGCCAGTTGGTGGCCAGCGATGCTTCACACCCAAAGGGGGTTCGCGGCCACGACCGTCAGCCTCTATTTTGCAGTCATCGTCGGCGGATCCCTGTTCGGATACATGGCCGGCGCCTGGTTGAGCGACATGGCGGGACGCAGGGCGACATTGGCGGCCTTCGCCCTCGGCGCGGCGCTGAGCGTGCTGGCCAGCACCGGGCTTCCGGTGTCCGACGCCGTGTTACTGGCCCTAAGCTTCCCGCTCGGCTTTTTCGCCCTGGGCATGTTCAGCGCGATCGGCCCGGTCCTGACGGAGCTCTTCCCCACCGAGATGCGGGGCTCTGGCCTGGGCTTTTGCTACAATGTCGGACGCGGACTGGCTGGCCTCATGCCGGCCCTGATTGGACTGGACGTCCAGAAAACCGGGCTCGCCCACGCCATCGGCCTATACGCCACTTCGGCCTATGTCCTTGTTTTGCTGGCGACCGCGATCATTCCCGAAACACGGGGGCGGGACCTTGACGCGACCGCCCTCCCATGATCGATCCCGAGACTAGAGGCTAAGCTCCGAGAGCGTGGGATGGTCCGCGGGCCGGGGCCCCAGGCGCCAGCGCAACAGGCGCTCGTGTTCCTGTATCAGATGCTCGTTCACGCTGGTGAAGCGGCGACGAACCTGACCGCCGGAATTGAGCTCCCAGGCCTCGCCGCCATGGGCGCGGCACCAAACGCCGCTATCGTTGCGAAATTCGGCGACGAAGCGAAGCGCGATGCGATCGCCGTCCGCCGACCACAACTCGGTGATCACCCGACGCTCCGTCTGGCGTCGCCATTGGCGCTCTACACACGCGCGTATCTGCTCGCGCCCCCAAAGGAATTCGGCGCGGTTTCGCCATTGGCAGTCGATGCTGTTCTGCATGACGATGGCTTCGACGTCCCGTGAATTGGACGCATGCTCCGCGGCCAAGACCTTTTCGAGCGCTCGCTGAACGTCCGGACGCGGATCGGCGCTCGTTTTGCCGCTCATATCGTCTCGCTAACAAATCTCGCGGCGCGTCGGGACGCTTCCGCTGGAAAACTCGATCGGGATGATCATGGCGCGGCGTCCACACGGCCAGTGAGCCGGTGTGAGCCGGTGTTATTTCGCGCCGACTGGAGCCGTGAAGCCCATAGCGCGGAGCTTGCTGACGCAGCGGCAAAGTCGGCGCCGGATGATCCGGGCTCACATGAACTAACACCGAGGCCGCCCGGGTTTGCGTATCTTCTGGGAACGTCCAACCCGAAGGATGCTCATCATGTCCGCCGCTGTTCCCCCTAAGCCTGTTGGTCCAGATCGCCGCCGCGTCGTCGGCGCTGCGGGCCTCACGGCGCTTCTCCTCAGCGTCGCCGAAGCAAGCCGCGCGGCGACCACGAGGCCGGTTTCGCCGCCTTTGCAGCCCTTCGGGGGTCTGAAGCAGGTCGACGCCGGCGTCCTGAACATCGGCTATGTCGAGATGGGACCCAAGGACGGTGCGGCCGTGTTGCTGCTGCACGGTTGGCCCTACGACATCCACGCCTTCGCCGAGGTCGCCCCGCGTCTGGCCGCCGCCGGCCGTCGGGTCGTCGTCCCCCACCTGCGCGGCCACGGGACTACCCGCTTCCTTTCGGCTGACACGATGCGCAACGGCCAGCAGGCCGCCTTAGCGGTGGACGGCATCGCCCTGATGGACGCGCTGGGGATCGAGCAGGCCACCGTCGCCGGCTTTGACTGGGGCGCGCGCACCGCCGATATCATGGCCGCCCTATGGCCCGAGCGCTGCAAGGCCCTGGTCAGCGTCAGCGGCTACCTGGTCGGCAGCCAGAAGGCCAACGCCGCGCCCCTGCCGCCCGCCGCCGAACTCCAATGGTGGTACCAGTTCTACTTCGCCACCGAGCGCGGCCGAGCCGGCTACGCGGCCAACACCGAGGCCTTCAACCGGCTGATCTGGACCTTGGCCTCGCCGCAATGGAAGTTCGACGACGCGACCTTCGCCCGCACGGCCAGATCGTTCGCCAACCCCGACCACGTCGACATCGTGATCCACAACTATCGCTGGCGGCTGGGCCTGGCCCAGGGCGAGGCGAAATACGACGACTTGGAGGCCAAGCTGGCTGCCGGTCCGCCGATCACCATCCCGGCCATCACGATGGAGGGCGACGCCAACGGCGCGCCGCACCCGCCGCCCGCCGCCTATGCCGGCAAGTTCAAGGGCCCCTACGCCCACCGCCTGATCACTGGCGGGATCGGCCACAACCTGCCGCAGGAAGCGCCCGCGACCTTCGCCCAGGCCGTGCTCGACGTCGGCAAGCTGTAGGACCGGGCCGATGAAGTCGCCCTTCCTGTTCGCCCTCGCCGTCGGCGCCAGCGCCGTGGTCGCCGGTCTCTGCTGGGCCGACGCCACGTCCTGGGCCTGGGCGGCCAAGCCGGCCTCTGACGCCTCGCCGATCTATGGCGTGCGGATCCCGAACGGCTACCGCGACTGGACCCTGGTCGCCCCCGCCCAGGAGGCCCCGCCGCTAGACGAGCTGCGCGCCACGGTCGGCAACGGCAAGGCGCTGAAGGCTTACCGGACCGGCAAGACGCATCCGTTCCCGGACGGGACGGTGCTGGTCAAGCTGGCCTGGAAGCACACGGCCTCGCCCGACTTCCGGCCCGCCTCAGTCCCCGGCGCTGCGACCACGTTGCAGGTGATGGTCAAGGACTCCAAGCGCTACGCCGCCACCGGCGGCTGGGGCTTTGGCCGCTTCGTCGCCGGCAGGCCGGTCGACCAAGCCCAGCACGAGACCTGCTTCGCCTGCCACGCCACGCTGTCGCCCGACCGCGACTACGTCTTTACCCGCTACGCCCCCTGAGGGCGCGGGACGCCCCCTCCCCAAGGAGTTTCCAGTGAAAGATCAGCTTTTCCCGGCCACCCGCCGCGCGGTGGTCGGCGGCCTCGCCGTGGCCGGCGCGGCGGCCGTCGCCCCTGCCTTGGCCAAGGCCGGCGCTCCCGCTGTCCGCCCGTTCAAGGTCGCCATCCCCCAGGCCGATATCGTCGCCATGAAGGGCCGGATCGCAGCCACCCGCTGGGCCGATGCCGAGCCAGTCTCCGACGACACCCAGGGCGTGCGCCGCCGCACCCTGGAGCCGCTGATGACCTACTGGGCCGGCGCCTACGACTGGCGCAAGGTCGAGGCCCGTCTGAACGCCCTGCCGATGTTCGTCACCGAGATCGACGGCCTGGACATCCAGTTCATCCACGTCCGCTCGCGGCACGAGAACGCGATGCCGATGATCCTGACCCACGGCTGGCCGGGCTCGATCCTGGAGTTTCTGAAGGTCATCGATCCGCTGACCAACCCCACCGCCCACGGCGGCGAGGCCAAGGACGCCTTCCACCTGGTGATCCCGTCGATCCCGGGCTTCGGCTTCTCGGCCAAGCCGACGGTCCCGGGCTGGGGCTCGGACCATATCGGCCGCGCCTGGTCGCAGCTGATGCTGCGCCTGGGCTATGACCGCTACGTCTCGCAGGGCGGCGACTGCGGCTCGGTGATCTCCCAGCGCATGGCGCTGCAGAAGGTCCAGGGCCTGATCGGCATCCACCTGAACATGCCCGCCGTGGTCCCGGCCGAGATCGCCCACATCCTGGCCGCCGGCGATCCGACGCCCGCTGGCCTGACGGCCCAGGAGCGCGAGGCCTTCGACCAGCTGGAGGCCTTCTATCGCGACAACTCGGCCTACGCCGCGATGATGAACACCCGGCCCCAGACCATCGGCTATTCGCTGGTCGACTCGCCGGTCGGCATGGCCGCCTGGATGTACGAGAAGATCTCGCAATGGACCTACAGCGGCGGCGATCCGCTGAAGGTGCTGACCCGCGACGAGATCCTCGACGACGTCTCGCTGTACTGGCTGACCGCGACCGGCGCCTCGGCGGCGCGAATTTATTGGGAAGATCACACCAACAACTTCAACGCCCGCGGCGTCATCGACCTGCCGGTGGCGGTCAGCGTCTTCCCGGGCGAAATCTTCCGCGCGCCCAAGACCTGGGCCCAACGCGCGTACACCAACCTCTTCTACTTCAGCGAAGCCTCGAACGGCGGCCACTTCGCCGCCTGGGAACAGCCCGCGCTGTTCGCCCAAGAGGTCCGCGCCGCCTTCCGCTCCCTCCGCTGATCCCCTTTCCGAAAGAACGAGATTCCCATGACCCAGACCCTCTACACCGGCAAGGTCCACGTCACCGGCGGCCGCGACGGCGCCGTACACAGCCAGGACGGCCGCCTGGACATCAAGCTGTCGACGCCGGGCGGCCCCGGCGCCGGCACCAACCCCGAGCAGCTGTTGGCGGCCGGCTGGTCGGCCTGCTTCCAGGGCGCCATGGCCATCGCCGCCCGTCAGCAGGGCGTGACCCTGGACGGCGTGGCAATCGACGCCGAGATCGACCTGAACACCGACGGCTCCGGCTACTTCCTCGCCGCCCGCCTGAACGTCTCGACGCCAGGCCTGGACGCCGAGGTCGCGCGTGGACTGGTGGACGCCGCCCACCGGACCTGTCCCTATTCCAAGGCTCTGGAAGGCAACATCGATGTCGCGTTCAACCTGGTCTGACCGCATGTCCCGCCGGGGCTGGCTAAAGGGCGCGGCGGCGGGACTGGTCCCGCTGTCTCTGGGCGGCGCGCTGGCTATGCCGCCGGTGCGTGGCGCCCTGGCCCGGGCGTTCGCCGCCTCGCCGGCGCTGGACGCCCTGAACCTCTCGGGGCCTTGGATGAACAGTCCGCCGCTCGAGCCCGCTGTCCTGGAGGGCCGGGTCGTGCTCGTCTGTTTCTGGACCTATTCCTGCATCAACAGCCTTCGGGCCCTGCCCTATCTGCGGACCTGGCAGGCGCGCTACGGCGCGCGCGGGCTGACGGTGATCGGCGTCCACACACCTGAGTTCGCCTTCGAGACCGAAGCCGCCAACCTTCGCCAGGCCGTGAAGGATCTGGACGTGACCTTTCCGGTCGTCATGGACAGCGACCGACGGATCTGGCGGGCGTTCGGCAACAACGCTTGGCCGGCCTTTTATGTGATCGGCGCCGACGGCCGCCTGCGGGGACACGTCGACGGCGAGGGGCGCTACGACCAGATCGAGCGTCTGATCCAGAAGCTGCTATCGCAAGGTTCCGGTTCAGGCGCCGAGCCCCTGTCGGATGTGGCCGGCGTCGGTCCGCAGGCGGAGGCCGACTGGCGCGACCTGGGCTCGGGCGAGAGCTACATCGGCTACGGCCAGGCGGCGGACTTTGTCTATCCGGGAGGGCTGCGGCGCGATGTCGAGCAGACCTATCGCCCGCCGCGCGACCTGCCATTGAATCGCTGGAGCCTGTCGGGCGGCTGGATCGTCGGCGAGGAGTTCGCGACCAGCGCTATGTCGGCAGCCGCCGTCGCCCATCGCTTCCATGCCCGCGATCTGCACATGGTGCTGGCCCCCGCCATGCCGGGCCGCCCGGTGCGGATCCGCGTGCGGCTCGACGGCCAAGCGCCGGGCCGGGACCACGGGTGGGACATCGACGCCGACGGTGCGGGCTTGGTCGACCGGCCGCGCATGTACCAGCTGGTCCGGCAAGCCGGTCCGGTCGCTGACCGCACCTTTGAGCTCCAGGCCCTCGACCCCGGTCTGCGAACCTATGTCTTCACCTTCGGCTAGCCGCAGCATTCTCCAAGACCCCGCCGCGCACAAAGCCATCCTGCCCCCTTCCCACCTCCATGGAGAGTCTCCGATGACCAAAACACATCTCGCCCTGGCCCTGGCGTTCAGTCTGACGGGCCTAGTCGCCGCTCAAGCTCAGACCAAGCCGACCGTCGTGCTGGTCCACGGCGCCTTCGCCGATTCCAGCAGTTGGAACGGCGTGGTCGCAGACCTGACCCGCGACGGCTACCGCGTGGTGGCCGCCGCCAACCCGCTGCGAGGCGTCGCCAGCGACGCCGCCGCCGTCCGCACGGTGATCAACTCCATTCCAGGCCCGGTGGTCCTGGTCGGCCACTCGTACGGCGGCACGGTGATCTCAGCCGCCGCCGACGGAGCCTCCAACGTCAAGTCGCTGGTCTATGTGGCCGCCTTCGCCCCCGAGGTCGGCGAGAGCATCTTCGACCTGACCGGCAAGTTCCCCGGCAGCACTCTGCCGCCGACCCTGGACAAGCCGGTCGACCTACCCGGCGGCGCCCACGACCTTTACATCCAGCAGGACAAATTCCCCGCCCAGTTCGCCGCCGACGTTCCGTTGGCCCAGGCCAGGTTGATGGCCGTGGCCCAGCGCCCGCTGACCGACGCCGCAGGGGCCGAGAAATCCGTCGCAACTGCCTGGAAAACCTTGCCCTCGTGGTGGGTCTATGGCGAGGCCGACCGCAACATCCCGCCCGCCGCCATGAAGTGGATGGCCGAGCGCGCCCACGCCAGGCAGGTGGTCACCATTCCCGGCGCCTCGCACGTGGTGATGATCTCGCACCCGCATGAGGTGGCCAGGATGATCGAGGCGGCGGCCGCCAACTGACCCGCGCCGCGCGGGGAACCAACACGGAGAGAAGACATGTCCCAGAGATGGCTCATCACAGGTTCCTCGCGCGGCCTGGGCCGCGCCCTGACCGAGGCCGCCTTGGAAGCCGGCCATCGCGTGGTCACCACAGCCCGCGATCCCGCCAGCCTGGCGGACCTGATCGACCGCCACGGCGACGCCGTGCGCACGACTGCGCTCGATGTCACCGATCCCCAGGCCGCCGCCCGCGCCGTGGACTTGGCGGTCGAGGCGTTCGACGGTCTGGACGTCCTGGTCAACAACGCCGGATATGGCGACGTCGGATCGGTCGAGGATACGGATCTCGCGGACATCCGCGACCAGATCGAAACAAACCTCTTTGGCGCGATCATCGTGACCAAGGCGGCCATCCCTGTGCTGCGCCGCCAGCGTAAGGGTCGGATCCTGATGCTTTCGTCGGTGGGCGGCCGGATAGGCGCTCCCGGCCGCGCGGCCTATTCGGCCGCCAAGTGGGGCATGGAAGGCTTCGCCGAGTGTCTGGCGCTGGAAATGGCGCTGGTGGGCGTGAAAGTCTCGATCATCGAGCCGGGCGGCTTCCGCACCGACTTCGCCGGATCGTCCACCAGGCTCAGCGCCGGGCGCCCCGAATATCATGCCGTCGTCGGCGTCCAAGCTCAGCGACAAACCGATTACAACGGCAAGCAGCCCGGCGACCCCGCCCGCGCCGCTCAGGCCATCCTTACCCTCGCCGAGCTTGAGGATCCGCCCCTCAGGCTGCCTTTGGGAACCGACGCCATCACCATCCTGAAGGCCGCCGACGCCCGTCGTCTAGCCGAACTCGAGCGCTGGCAAGAGCTCAGCGTCTCGACCGATTTTTCAATCGAGGCGGACGAACCGTAGGGCCCGGCGCGGCCCCGGTCAGCGCACGTTGAAAGATAACGGCTGCTGTTCTCAAGAAGCCGATGGCGCGCCATGTCGGACGAAACCGATCACTACGAGTACGCTATTGTACTCCAAAGGCTCCCCGGCGCGACAAGGGGCGCCAGCGGGACCGGCGAGTCAAACAGCTGGTCATCTGAGCGCGGTTCTCGAGAGTCCGCGCCGCGCCATGAGCTGACATTGGCCTTAGCGCGGAAAACGGACCTTTGCCGAGCTACTCCCTGCCACGAGCGGATGGTGCGCTAAGCGCTCCGGATGACGTTGGCTGCTTCACTGAGCAGGAGAAATTGTCAGCTACATTCGTGTCGCCGGCGCCCTTGTACCAGGCCTTGGCCGGATATGGACACAGCGGCCTTTGCAGCGAAACGCCTTTGACCGGCGAACCGTCGACGTAAAGTGTCGCAACGACCCGTGACGGCGCGGGTCCGTTTTCGGTCCACGCAGCAAGCGCCGTGAAAAGATCGTATCGGGCGGCCGCCGATGGCGGCGGCTTTGTCACGCCGCTGGCGCCGTTGAATGCGTCCGGCCCACCCCCACCGCCACAATGGGCCATCCCAGGAACCATGAACAGCCTGGCGAAGTCTTGCGTCGGTCTGACCCCGCCAGCGTCCCGGGCGATGCGGTTATAGAATGCGACGCTTTGTTCCGGCGGGACGAGGCTATCAGCCCAACCGTGATAGATGATCAGCTTGCCGCCTCGCGCGCGGAAGGCCCGGAGATCGCCGCGGGTGGCGTCATTCACAGACGCGCCCAAGACCGCGTCGACCTTGGGCATGTCACGTTCGACCCGAAACGCCGCCCAGTTCCAATTGGCTCCGAACACCCACTTGAACAGGCCTACGAAGGGCGGCTGTCCCATGGGCCGAGACTGCAGGAAGTCCCAGCCGAAGTGTCCCGGCGCTTCGCTTCCCCTCGGCCAGCCGAAGAACAGAGCTCGCCCCGCCTTGTCCGTCGGACCTGAATAGAAGGCGCGGACCGTGGCGACCTCCGCCTTGGTCAGGCAGCTTGGGCCGTTCGCGCCCTTGCAGAGCAGCCGGGCCGGATCGAACCGGCAGGCGGGCGGGTCCCCGAGGAACGGGTCGCCGGCCACGCCGCTTCCGAGACGGCCACATTCGGCCAGGACCGCGTTGTTCACGGTTCGTAGTTTGATGTCCGAGAGATGGCTCCCGGGCCGCTGATTGGCCGCCAGATCGTTCCACAGGACCGCCGCGTGCCCCCAGGTGCGGTTGATCACCGGCGCCCCGACCAGGATGCCGTCGTAGTCCTCGGGGTAGTACAGCGCCTCGATCAGGCCCTGCTGTCCACCGGTGGAGCAGCCGGTATAGAAGGCCCGATCGGGTCGGGCGCCGTAGTAGGCCTGCGTGATCGCCTTGCCAGTGACCGTCATGACATGGGCCGAAAGCCGTCCCCAGTCCCGCCACTTGCGGGGATGGCCGATCAGAGCGTCGCCATCGAGCGGGGTCGCCGGCGCCGTTCCGGTGTCGGTGACAGCTGTGGCGTAGCCGCGACGCAGTCCCGCCTCCATGGGGCCGTAGCCGGCGGCGAGCACGCCGCCGAAACCGCCATTGCCGTTGCCATGGAAGACGCCGCGCCAGCCCGTCACGGGCAGCCAGACCTCGACGCCGACATCGGAGTCCGGCGCCGCCCTAACCGACGCCACCACGCGGCAAAAGGCCGGCGTGTCGGGCGAGAGCTTGAGGCCCAGGCCGGCCGCCCCGCCCGTCGGAACCGTCACCGCGCTCTTGATCACGGTATCGGGCAACTTCAGATCGGCGAGGGCCTCGCAGGACGCGGCCCGGCTCTGCGAGGCCGCGCCCAAGGCCAGCGCGCCCGCCGCCAGGACCAGGCCTCGGCGCAGGGCGATGGCGATTCCCCGACGCCGATCCGGAGCAAACCTGTTGGACATCACGTGCTCCCACTCAAACCGCCGACGTCCGGCGATGACCTTCGATCGAGGCCCGCGTCCAACCCGACCTCCCGGCGCCGCCGACAAGGCCCGCCGCGACACGCTGCTTCAGCAAGGCGGGCGGACGGAAGCGCTCGCCATAGGCGTCGTACAGGATTTGCTGCACCTGCAGGCAGAGGCCCGACGACACCGCGTCCATCAGGGCGAACGGGCCGATCGGATGGCCTAGGCCCAACCGGCAGGCCGTGTCGAGGTCTTCGGGCGTGGCCACCCCCTCCTCCACCAGCTTGACGGCCTCGATCAGCATGGCGTGCAGCAGGCGGTTGACCGCGAAGCCGGCGACGTCCTTGACGATGATCGGGGTCTTGCCGATGCGCTGGAGGGCTTCCACCACCTGGGCGGTGGTCTCCGGCGCGGTTTCGAAGCTCGGAATGACCTCCACGAGCGGCATGCGCGACACGGGGGAGAAGAAATGGGCCCCGAGAAACAACGGGCGACGCTCCGGCGCGAGCGCCACGCTCAGCGTCGAGATCGGCAAGGTCGAGGTGTTCGAAGTCAGCACGCAGTCCGGTCCGCAGACCGCATCGAGCGCTTCGAGGACCGCCTTCTTGACGTCCAGCGCTTCGAACACGGCCTCGCTGATCAGGCCGCATTCGGAAAACCGGGCGATGTCGGAGACAGGGATGATCCGCTGCAGCGCCTGGGCCTTGGCCCCGGCCGGATAGGTCCCTCGCGCGACGCCCTTGTCGAGCAGCGCCTCCAGCCGGGCGGTCCCCCGCCGCAGCGCCGCCTCGTCCCGGTCATGCAGCAGGACTTCGTACCCTCCCAGCGCGAAGACGAGCGCGATTTCGCCGCCCATCAGTCCTGCGCCCACGACACCGATCTTCAACGCCGTTCCTCCCTGCTGTCGTCGCCGTCCCGAGCCGCCTGCTCCACGTACCAGGGGACGAGATCCGGGTTGGCGATAGTGTCGCGGTTGATCACCTTGGCGATGGGCCACCCCTGGAACAGGCGCTTGACCGGCAGCTCCAACTTCTTCCCTGACAGCGTACGCAGGATTCCCGGCGCCTCGATGAACTGATCCGGGATGAAGCGCGGCGAGAGGCTGGCGCGGATGGCGTCACCCAGGCGGGTCTTCATGTCGGCGTCCAGTTGGCGCCCGCCGACCGGGGTGACGAACATCAAGAGCCTGCTGCCGCCCCGCCCGTCCTCGATGTCCACGGCCAGGGTGTCGGCGACATCGGACAGGCCCTCAACCGCGGCGTAGAGCTCGGCCGTGCCCATGCGAAGTCCGTGGCGGTTGATTGTCGCGTCGCTGCGTCCACTGATCGAACAGCTCCCATCGGCCTCGATGCGCAGCCAGTCGCCATGCCGCCAGACGCCCGGCCATACGCCGAAATAGGAGGATCGATACCGGCCGCCGTCCTGATCGCCCCAGAAATGGAGCGGCATGCTCGGGAAGGGCTTGACGCAGACGAGCTCGCCGACCTCGCCGATCACCGGCCGCCCCTCCTCGTTCCAGGCCTCGACGGCGGCGCCGAGATGCCGACACTGCAGCCGACCGGGCGCCGCGGGCAGCTCCCGATTGCCCGTCAGGAACGCCGCGGCCAGATCGGTTCCGCCGCTGAGGTTGCACCACCAGATGTCGGGACGCCCCAGGCCGGCGAACTGATCCGTACCCCATAGCTGGACATCGACGGGCAAGGGCGAACCGGTGCTGCCCAGCGCACGGATCCCCGCCAGGTCGCCGCGATGGGCCAGCGCGACGCCAGCCTTCTGGCAGCTGCTGTAGAAGGCCGCGCCGGCGCCAAACCAGGTCACCTTGTGGCGCGCGGCGAAGTTCCAGAGCACGCTCCAGTCGGTCCGCGCCCTGGAGCCGCTGGGCGAGCCGTCGAACAGACAGATCGTGGTTCCCGCCAGCAGGCCTCCGACCTGCTGGTTCC
The DNA here is from genome assembly GCA_017744495.1 of Caulobacter sp. GTDB lineage: Bacteria > Pseudomonadota > Alphaproteobacteria > Caulobacterales > Caulobacteraceae > Caulobacter. The sequence goes on from JAGIBE010000213.1 coordinate 82,378, forward strand.
ACATCACCCACCCGGTGGCGCTGTACCAATGGAAGCGTTCCCCGAACGTGTTGGCGGCGTAGCTGGGCCCCAGGTCCAGATGCATGTTGCCCGCGTAGGCCGAGACGATGATCCCGCCGTGCCCATGAACTATCGCCTTGGGCAGGCCCGTGGTGCCGCTGGAATAGAGGATCCAGAGCGGATGGTCGAAGGGCAGCCATTCGGGTTCGAAGGCGACGACCTCGTCGTCGCGCCGCGCCATCGCCGTCGCCAGGTCGAGGGCGTCGGCGATGCGCGATCCACCGTTCCCGGTCTCCAGCACGAAGAGCGCCGTCACGCTGGGCAGCGCCGCGCGGATGTCCAGGACCGTGGCTGCGCGGTCCATCGCCTTGCCGCCATAGAAGACGCCGTCGACGGCGATCAGGGCCTTGGGCGAGGCTTGTCGCAGGCGATCCAGGACCGCCGGCGATCCCATGTCCGGCGAGCACAGCGTCCAGATGGCCCCCAGGCTGGCGCAGGCCAGGAAGGCGACCACCGCCTCGGGAATGTTGGGGAGATAGGCGGCGACCCGGTCCCCGCGCCCCACGCCTTGGCGCCGAAGTTCCAAGGCCAGGGAGGCGCTGCGCTGGCGCAGCGTCCGCCAGCTCAGCTCGACGCCCTCGCCGAGCTCTCCTTCGGCGACGATGGCCGGCTGCCCCGCGGCCTCGGCCCTCTCCACGTGGCGGAAGGCCTCGCGGGCGTAGTTGACCTGAGCGCCTTCGAACCAGGTCGTGTCCGGCATTTCGCCGCCCTGGACGACCGACGTGAACGGCGTGGGGGACTGCATCTGATTATAGTCGCAGATGCTGCGCCAGAACGCTGACAGCTCGGTCGTCGACCAGGCCCACATCGCGGCGTAGTCATCGAACCGCAGGCCGCGCTCGCGCTCGAGCCACTCACGATAAAACCGCAACTGCGGGACAGGCTCGTCCCGGGGGGTGTCGTGGGAGTCAGCGCGCATGGCGCGGGGCCGCGTCGGCGACACCAAAGTCCTGGTCCATTCCCATCCCTCAAATCACTCCGGCGGGTGCACGCTCGGGTGGGGGAAATTGACACCCGCTGACCGGAAGGACATGGCGAGAGTGACAAAAGGATTTGCCGGAAGTGACCGTTTCGGCCTGGTGCGTCACCTAGAAGATTCGCCGCTCCTTGAGCAGGGCCGTGGCGGCGGCGACCTTGGCCGCATCGCTCGAATAGGCCGAGCGATAGGCCGAAGGAGCCATTCCGGCCCAGGCCAGGAAGTTCCGGGAAAAGCTGCCAGGCTCGCTGAAGCCCAGGGCGAAACCGATCGCCGTGACAGGCGTGTCGCTGGCCAGCAGATAGGCGCTCGCCAGCTCCCCACGCATGCGGGTCCGGATGTCCTGGAAGCTCTCGCCTTCCACGGCGAGGTCGTGGCGCAGACGTCGGGGACGCGTCCGCAAGCGCGCCGCCACCACCTCGATGGGCGCGGACCACAGGCCGGCCTTCTGCAGTTCGACGAGCACTTGCTGGGTGCGTTCGCGCCAGCTCAGTTCACCGGCGGGCGCGGCGAACCAGTCCGGTTCGCTGGCGTAGTAGTCCTCGTATTCCTTGATCGATCCGTGCACCAGCCTGACCGTCAGGTCGTTTAGGTCGTAGCTGAGCGCGTCGACCGGAGCGTCGAACCTCACCGGGCAGCGAAACAGGGCGAATCGGTCAAAGCCGTTGAGCTGGATGGGCCACGAGGCCCGCACCGAGACTTCCCGGAGCGCCAGAGGGCGGCCGATCAACCAGCTGAACAGATGATAGATCCACACGAAACGGATCCAGACCAGGATGTCGCGGTCCACACCCGCCACCGTGTGGTACTTGCAGATGTGCTGCAGCCCCGAGCCGTGCTCTTCGGTGATGCCGGGGCCCACGTCCGTGGACATGGCGTCGGTGAACCGGATGCTGACGCGTAAGGCCTCGCCGAAGGTGGCGCAGTTCAGGAAGGACAGCAGCCGCTCGGTTTCAAGCGCCATCCGGCATCCCTGGGCCAGGAAACCCAGATAGACGTCGTCGAGCGCGAACTGGATCTGGCGGACCAGTCTCACGAGCGCGGGGCCGTCGATGGCGGCCCGGGGATTTGCGTAAACGCGCGGGTCGATCCGGGCCTGGCGCAGGATGAGTTCCGGGTCCTGGCCCCTCAACACGGCCCCGCTCAGCAGAGCCGCCACCGCTTCGCCATCCAAGCCGTCTTCCAGCTTCTTATCCCTCCGCCCGGTCGGCTGTTCTTGATTTGCGCCTCGCGCCTTCATCGCACGGCCTCAGGTGTCGTCAAGACGCCGAAGCCGTGCGCGCGTGAGCCAGACGAATTGGTCACTTGCGTTAAGTCTCGACGTCACCCGCGCCATGGCAAATCCCTCTTCCATCGGACATCGCTAGCCCTCGCCGTGCGGATCGCCGCCCGGATCGAGACCTGGATTGGGGAGAGCCTAAACTGCCGTCGGCGCCGGCGTCGCACCCAGCGATACGCGTCGTGCATGGATCGCGGCCCGCGCTCACGAGGGCGCCGGAAGCCCGAGACGAACCGCATCTACCGGCGAACGCCTCCGAACGCTCCTGATCAACGGAAACGCGGAGGCGATAGTCGCGACATGAAAAAAAGAACAAAGGGAGGGAAGTCGTGATCGACACTATTGGCGACAAGTCGCGCCGTGCGCTTTCGGGCGTGTCCTTGCTGGTCCTGGCGCTGCTGGCCCCGGGCCTCGCCGGCGCCCAGACGACCAATACAGCGGCGCCTGGGGCCGACGACTCGGAGCTGGTCTCGGAGATCGTCGTGACCGGATCGAGCATCCGCGGCGTTCCGCCGACGGGCTCGAACCTGATCAGCGTGTCTCGCGAAGACATCAGGGCCATCGGCGCCAACACGACGCCGGAACTGCTGGCCACCGTGCCGCAGCTGAACAGCTTCAACACCGCGCCCCGCGCGGCCAACGGCGGCGCGGGCGCGTTCGCGCCGGGCCTGCGCAGCCTGCCGGCCAGCGCAACCCTGCCGCTGATGAACGGTCACCGGCTGGTGGCCGGCGGCACCAACCAGACCAATCCCGATTTCCCGTTCCTGCCTGAACTGGCCATCGAGCGCGTCGAGATCGTCGCGGACGGCGCCTCTGCGATCTATGGCTCGGACGCGGTCGCCGGCGTCGTGAACTTCATCACCCGCAAGCGCTTTTCCGGCGTCGACACCTCGATCCGCTACGGTGCGGCCGATGACTACCATACGTTCAGCGTCAGCGGCCTCGCCGGCCGCACCTGGGACAAGGGATCCGTCCTCGCCGCCTATCAATACGCCGAGAACGGCAACATCGTGGGGGGCGACCGGGACTATCGCATCGTCGACCTGCGCCCCTACGGCGGGGTCGACACCCGCACGACGGTCTGTCCCGCCCCGAATGTTCGGGTCAACACGACGGCCTACGCGGTCAACTACGCCGCGCCGGGCCTGGCGCCGAACACCACCAACTCTTGCGACAACGGAGCGGTGGCCGACCTCGTGCCGAAGTCGCGTCTGCACAGCGGGTTCATTTCGGCCCAGCAGGACCTGAATGATCGCGTGACGCTGTGGAGCGAGCTGCTCTATTCGGACCGCAAGGACACGGTTCGCGCCCCGCCGCCCGCCGGCGCCGGCGCGTCGGGCGGGGTGATCCTCAACAACTTCCCCGGCTTCGCCAATCCGTTCTTCAAGACGCCGCCGGGCACGGGCGCCACGACCGAGTTCGTCCAGTTCCGCACCGACAACCTCTATGGCGAGGATCACATCGACAACGTCTTCCGCGTTCGGGCGGGCAACTCGTCGGCGGGCCTGGACGCCAAGCTGCCGCGCGATCTGAAGCTGACTGTCTATGGCACCTACGACTGGGCCACGAACGACACCTATCTGCCGGCGATCAACCCGGCGGCGCTGGACGCCGCGGCGAACGGGACCACGGCCGCGACGGCGCTGGATCCGTTCGGCAACAACACCTCGCCCGCCGTCGCCGCCAAGATCACCGACTACGCCGGCGACCTCGTCATCCACCAGAAGACCTATCTGGGCGCGACCAAGATCGACGGACCGCTGGCCGAACTGCCCGGCGGACAAATGAAGATCGCCGTCGGCGCCGAGTATAGGCACGAGACCTTCGAGCAGCGGGGGATCTACGGCGGGTCCCAGGTGCCCGAGAACCTGACCCGCAACATCGGCTCGATCTACGGGGAACTGTATGTTCCCGTCTTCGGCGCCGGCAACCAGGCGCCCCTGATGAGCAGCCTGGCCCTGTCGCTGTCGGGCCGGTACGACCATTATAGCGACTTCGGATCGACCACGAATCCGAAGATCGGCGTCAACTGGGAGCCCGTGGGCGGCCTGACGCTTCGCGGCACCTACGGGCGCTCGTTCCGGGCGCCGGGCCTGCGCGACGTCGGCGCGACGGTCGGCGCCTACTACTACAACGCCGCCGCCATCGCCGGCAGCACCTTCCGCGACCCGCTGCGGGGCGCGGCCCAGGTCGACACCATCTTCCTGCTCGGCGGCAATAGCGGCCTCCAGCCGGAAAAGGCCAAGACCTATTCGTTCGGCGCCGACCTGCACCCGGCCTCGCTGCCCAACTTCCATGGCAGTGTCACCTATTACGACATTCGCTACACCAACGTGATCGGAACCCCGGGCGGCGCCATCGCCTTCACCGACCCGACCTTCGCCTCGGTGATCTTCCGCAATCCCACCGCCGCGCAGCTTTCCAGCCTCCTGTCGATCGCGGTGCCGGTCAATTTCGTGCCCGGCGCCCTTCCGGCGATCGGCAACCTGCTCGACTTCCGGCAGGGCAACTTCGGCGTCCGCAACACCAACGGCCTCGACTTCGACGTCGGCTATCGCCAGCCGACGAGCTTCGGCGCGCTCTATGCGGGCCTGACCGGCAACTACATCTTCAAGTTCGAAACCCAGCTGTCGCCGACCGCGCCCGTCTCGGACAGCCTGAAGCTCGGCGTTCCCAAGGCGACCCTGAGGGGGACGCTCGGCCTCCAGGCCGGACCGTACAACGCGTTGGCCTTCGTCAACTATCGTGACGGCGTTACGGGCCAGTACGCCACGCCGACCGGCTTTGCCGCCTACAGCGCCAAGGCGTACACGACCATCGACCTGCGCGCCTCGATGAAGCTGTCCAATACCGGTCTGACGAAGGGGACCGAGCTGGGCGTGCAGATCAACGACCTGTTCGACCAGAAGCCGCCGTTCTTCCCGGCGACCGACGGGATCGGCGGCGCCTACAACCCGATCGGCCGCTATGTGGCGCTGGGCGTGCGCAAGAGCTTCTGATCCGGCCCACCCCGTCCCGGCGTCTGGATCACCCGGGCCTTCGGGTCCGGGTGATCGCATGGCCGCCATGACGATCACCGAGGCGCGGGCCAGAGGGACCGGGCTCGTCGGGCAAACCCTGGATAGGTCCTGTAGAGATGAAGGTCGAAATGGTGTCAACGGCTGGCGAGCGCGGCGGAATTTCAATCCGCGTCCGCGCGCGGATGGACGGTCGGGGACGAGGCGCATGAGCGACACCTCTCCCCCAGAGCCGGGATCGAGCGCGGGAGCCCGCGTCACCCTGGCGATGCTCTGCTTCGTCTACGTGCTGAATTTCCTCGATCGCCAGCTCGTCTCGATCCTGGCCAAGCCGATCCAGGATAGCCTGGGGATCACCGACGGCCAGCTGGGCATGCTCACCGGTCTCTATTTCGCGATGTTCTACTGCTTCATCGCCATTCCCGTTGGCTGGCTGGCCGACCGCACCAGCCGGGTCAAGGTCCTGGCCATGGCCTGCGCGCTCTGGAGCGGCGCGACGGCGGCCTGCGGCATGGTCGGCGGCTACGGGCAGCTCGTCGTCGCCCGCATGTTGGTGGGTGTCGGCGAGGCGGGCGGCGTGCCGCCGTCCTACGCCATCATCTCGGATTCCTTCCCGCGCGAGCGGCGGACCACCGCCATGGCGATCTTCAACCTGGGCCCGCCTTTGGGATCGGCCCTGGGCGTCGCCTTCGGCGCATCGCTGGCGTCCGCCTTCAGCTGGCGCATCCCCTTCTATGTGATCGGCGTGGTCGGGGTGGTCACGGCGCTGGCCGTCCATCTGATCGTCCGGGAGCCTGGCCGTGGACAGATGGACGATCCTGGAGCGTCGGCCCGCAAGGATGCGCCGACCGCCGGGCTGATCGCGACGATCGCGCAGTTCTTCGGCAACCCGCTGCTGACCCTGGCGTCGCTGGCGAGCGGGGCCGGCAACTTCATCACCTATGGCCTGCTGAACTTCGCGACCCTGTTCCTGATGCGCGAGAAAGGCATGCGGCTGGCCGACGTCGCCCTCTGGTACGCCCTGGTCGTGGGGGTGGGCATGAGCGCTGGCATCTACGCCTCGGGTCGGATCGTGGATCGGTTCGCCGCGCGCAGCAAGACCGCCTACGCGACGATCCCGGCCATATCGCTGGTGCTGGCCCTGCCCTTCTTCCTGGCCTTCGCCTGGGCGCCGACCTGGCAGCTGTCCCTGCTTTTCCTGCTCGTCCCGATGTTCCTGAACTCGTTCTTCCTGTCGGCGACCGTCACCTTCGTGCAGGGCGAGGCTCCGCCCGAGCGGCGCGTGATCTCGGGCGCCCTGCTGCTGCTGGTGATGAACCTGATCGGGCTGGGCTTCGGGCCGACCTATGTCGGCATGGCCAGCGACCATTTCCACGCCGTCGATGGGGCGCATGCCCTGCGGTCGGCCTATTTCGCGCTCGCGCCGATGTACCTGGTCGGGGCGGCGCTGTTCCTGTTCCTGGCGCGCCTGATCCGCCGCAAGGAGCGTCTCCACGAGGAAAGCCGTCGATGAACCGTCTTTCGCGCCTGCTGGCCGTCGCCGCTGTCGCTTGCGTCATGGGGGTCGAAGGCGGCCCCGCATCCGCCGCGCCCTCCGGCGCTCCGGTCGTCAACGCGCCCGCCGGTTCGGTGAGCGGCTCGCGCGAAGGGAGCGCAGAGGTCTTCCGGGCGATCCCCTACGCCCTGCCGCCGGTCGGCGAGCGCCGCTGGCGTCCTCCGGCGCCGATGCCCCGCTGGGACGGCGTCCGCGCCGCCCAGACGACGGGCGTGGCCTGCCTGCAGCCGCCGATGGCGGCGGGTCCCTACGATCGCGGCGCGGTCCCGATGTCCGAGGATTGCCTGACGCTCGACGTAACCGCGCCTGAGGGCGCCCGCAAAGCGCCCGTAATGGTCTGGATCCATGGCGGGACCCTGATCTGGGGGTCGGGGCATTCGCCGATGTACGACGGCCAGGCGTTCGCCAAGCGCGGCGTGGTGCTGGTCTCGATCAACTATCGCCTGGGCGTGCTCGGCTATCTGGCCCATCCCGAGCTGAGCAAGGAGTCGCCCGACGACATCTCCGGCAATTACGGGTTGCTCGACCAGATCCAGGCGCTGCGCTGGGTGCGTGAGAACATCGCCGCCTTTGGGGGCGACCCAGGCAACGTGACGATCTTCGGCGAATCCGCGGGCGCGCTCAGCGTCGAATATCTGCTCGCCTCGCCCAAGGCCCGCGGCGCCTTCGACAAGGCCATCGTCCAAAGCGGCTATCTGTTCACCATGCCGGAGCTGCGCGGCAAGCGCGGGGAGGAAGCCGCGGCCGAGGACATCGGCCTGTGGCTGGCGGGCAAGCTGAAGGCGCCCGACCTCGCGGCCCTGCGGGCGATGAACGCGCGCCAGTTGGTCGACGCCTCCGCCGCCACCGGCTACGCGCCCTATGGAACCATCGACGGCAAGGTGCTCAAACGCCAGCTGGTCGACACCTTCGATCATGACGAACAGGCGCCCGTGCCGCTGATCGCCGGGTTCAACAGCGGCGAAATCCGCACGCTGCGCTTCCTGGCCCCGCCGGTCCCGAGCGACCCCGCCGCCTATGTCGATGGGATCAGGGAGCGCTATGGCGACCTGGCCGACGACTATCTTGGACTCTATCCGGCCACCGGCGATCTCAAGCAGAACGGCCTGGACAGCACGCGTGACGCCGTCTTCGGCTGGACCGCCGAGCGCCTGGTGCGCAAGCAGGCGGTCCTCCGCCAGCCCTCGTTCCTCTACTATTTCAGCCACGGCTATCCCAGCGCGGACGCGGCCGGACTGACGGCGTTCCATGCCAGCGAAGTGCCGTTCGTGTTCGGCACGATCTCCGACACTCCGCCCGCCTGGCCGGCGATCCCGGACACGCCGTCGGAGCGGCTGCTCTCCGCCGCGATGCTGGACTATTGGACGAGCTTCGCCCGAGCCGGTCGCCCCTCGTCCAAGCAAGGTCCGACCTGGGACGCCTTCGGTTCGGCCGGCGCGTTCATGGACTTCGCCGATCGCCCTCTGGCCTCGACGGGGTTCATGCCCGGCATGTACGCGCTCCACGAGCAGGTCATGTGCCGGCGTCGGGCGGACGGTCGCCAATCCTGGAATTGGCGGACGGGAAGCAGCGCACCGGTGCTGCCCGCGCGGACAAAGGACTGCGCTTCGATACCGTGAACGCGCCTTTCGGCGGCTCGGGATCTAGGTGCGCCAATTGCTGCCGCTGGCATCCCTCCAGGAAGGCGACGTTCAGGTCGGTCTGAGATCGAGCCTCACCGCCGCTACTTGAACGCCAACACCTCGGCATGTTCGATCTTGGGCATGCTGCTGAGCAGCGTGGGCGTGTGGGCGATCAGCGCCCGTCCGACCTTTTCCCGCCAGGTGCGCGAGCCTGTCCTTCTCGCTTCCAAACGTATCGAAGATCGCGAAGTCGTGGGCGCCGAATTTGACGGCGTACCAGTTGATCGTCCCGTCCTCCCTCCTCACATCGTCCAGCGCGCTCCTGAGGAATTCTTCGACGTCATCCGCCTTCCCGTCCTTGGCCTCGATGCGGACGAACAATGCGCGATCGACCATCTCTCTACTTGTTGAACCGGCGAGCATCGCTGCATAGCGCCCGGTCAGGCGGGCTCTGACGTCCTCTCACGGGCGAACAGACCCACCATCGCCTCGTTGAATTGAGGGATGTCGTCGGGATTGCGGCTGGTGGTCAGGTTGCCGTCGGTGACGCTCGGCTGATCGACCCACTCGGCGCCGGCATTGATCAGATCGGTCTCAAGCGATGGCCAGGACGCGATCCGCCGCCCGGCCGCGTAGCCCGTCTCGATGATCGTCCACGGCCCATGGCAGATGGAAGCGACGGGCTTGCCATCCTCGAAGAAAGCGGCGGCGAAGGCCAACAGCCAAATCGAACCGTCGTACTCCGGCTTTGGACGGGCAGGCGATCGGCGGCGCCGCCATGAGCTGCTGCTGGGAGACCGGCGCGGACGCGATATCCCCTCGAAACGCCCGCCGCCGTCGGCTGCAGCTAGAAACTGGTTGAGATGCGTAGGCTTCAAAGCAGGCCCAGCGCGGAAATGCGCCATCCCGGATTGAGCGTCCTTGGCCGGCAAAATAACTCTATACGCGTATAGCCAAACTATACTACTTTGACGCACAACTTCAGTTGCGAGTGGGCTTTTCCTTTCGCGACTGTGTCAGTGCGAATGCGTGAGGTAGCCGCGACGGGGCGGTCTGTCTGGGCGTGAAGCGTATCAAGGAGATCGACCATGGTCAGCAAGGGCGTCGACTACTACGGCTACATCGATGGCAACGGCCTGTCCTCCAACGTATCGATCACCTTCAGCGGCCCGAAGGTCGGTAGCACCCTGACCGCGGCGAACAACTTCACGCGGAACAATCTGCAGATCGATTCATCAAACATCCCCGGCTGGTTCAACTACAGCGGTCCTTTCACCTGGACGGCGACGATGGGGGGCGCGGTCCTCTCCAGCCAGACCAACGTCATCAGTTCCCTGACTGGCAATCTGCAAAGTGGGACCATGATGGTGATGATGGAAACGCCATCGATTATCGCACCGGACACCAATACAGCGATCTCATACGGCTTCTATGACGCCGGCCCCGGCACAAGCGGCCTGACCAACCAAGACCAGTCCTACGTCTACTGCACGCGGGTGCTCTCGCAATGGATGGGCGGACTGGCCCAAGCCTATCCGCAGGTCCAGAGCCAACCGTTCCACCAATTTGCGCTGCCGGGCGCCCACGACGCCGGCATGAACACGATGGATACCGTCATCCAGATCCTCAATTCCGGAGAAGTCGCCGCCCTGCTCGCGGGTTTGAGCTTCCTGGCTCCTGTCCTGACGGCGGTCACCGCCAGTGAAGCGCCCATCGTCATCCTCAACGCCGCGATCACCCAGAAGGACACCATCACGACGATGCTGAACCTGGGGGTGCGGTACTTCGATTTTCGCCCAGGCACGATGTACCCCGGGATCACCGGCTTTTCTGGCCAGCGCTTTCATCAGCACGCGGTGATCCCCGGCATGGCCTATGTCGCGTTCCTCCAGGAAGTGTTGACGTGGCTGGCGCAGAATCCAAGCGAAATCGTCGTGGTCAGTTGCAACACTCAGGGTTTCGCCAGCTCGTCGATGGCCCCAACGCCGTCCGACCTTGCCGGTGATCTGGTCACCGCGCAGGCCAACACCGGAACCCAGGGCCTAGGGATCGGCGACGCCGGCTCACTCAATCAAACCTACCAGCAACTGATCAGCCAGAACACGCGGCTTATCTTCCTCAATCAGATCGACGGCGAGACCACCAAATACGACTCCTACACCGACGCCTACGCGACCCTGTCACCCACCCCCATCATCGCGGCCCTCAACGCTATGAACACCGCCGGACAGCAGGACGCGACCTACACTGTGCTGCAATTACAAGGGACCGCCTCTGGCGCGATCAATTTCACGGGATTCTTGTCGACCAGCCTGACGGCCTCACCACTGATGTCGACCAAGGCCTATTTCGATACCGCGACGCTGCCTTGGGTGCTCCAGAACGCCAACGCCAATCTCACGGCCGCCCAGCCGATCGTCATGCTCAACGACTTCATCGACAACGCCACCGTCGACGTCGCCGTTGCGCTTTCGATGCAGCGAATGGGCCTGCAAAGCGCCCTCTAGGCGGGCGATTCTCGACCTGGGCCGCAAGCTTCGAGGCACGGCTTAGGACCTGATCGGACATCAATGTTAAGCACGCACCCAGGCGGCGCGGCAGCGCCCGTACAATGGAGGTGGGGCGCGGCAGCGCCATCACCGGACTCTGATCTAACCCAGGCATTCCCCATTCAACCCCAGTCGAAAAGACCGGCAACGACCTAGTCTGCCCATCAGCTACGCTCACCTGAGCGGCAGAAACCCAAGCGGACGCTTAAGTCTTCAACTTCACCTTCACCGTGGTCGACAGGCCCGGCCGCAGGCGGGCGACCTCGGCCTGGGCCGGGTCGATGCGGACGCGCACCGGCACGCGCTGAACGATCTTGGTGAAGTTGCCCGTGCCCGGCTCGAACGGCAGCAGCGAGAACTGCGAGCCCGAGCCTGGGGCGAAGCTTTCGACGTGGCCCTTCAACGCCTTGCCGCCCAGAGCGTCGACCTTGATCGTCGCTTCCTGGCCCGGAAGCATCCGCTCGACCTGGGTCTCCTTGAAGTTGGCGACCACGTAGAGCGCGTTCATCGGAACGATGGTCATCAGCCGCGTGCCAGGCTGGACATAGTCGCCGGGCTCGGCCTGGCGGTCGCCGACCACCCCGTCGATCGGAGAGACAACCACCGCGTGGCTCTGGTCCTGGCGGGCCAGCACCAAGGCGGCCCTGGCGCGAGCCACTGCCGCATCGGCCTGGGCGAGATTAGCGGTCAGCGTGGCGCGCTTGGCGGCGGTGACAGCCGCCTGGTCCTGGCTGACCGAGAGTTGCGCGCGGCTGCGATCGGCGTCCGACTGCGCCCCAATGGCGGCGGCGCGGAAACGCTCGACGTCCCGCTTGGCTACCGCGCCGCTATTGGCGAGGTCCTCGTAGCGCTTGCGATCAGCCTGAGCGCGGACGTTCTCAGCGTCGGCGGCGGCGATCGCAGTCTGGGCGGCGCGAATGTTGGAGCTCGCCAGGCGTTCTTCAGCGTCCAGCGAGATCAAGGCCGCGCGGACGCTCGCAGCGGCGGCCTCGGCATTGCCGACATCAGCTTCCGCGGAAGCGACGCGGGCGTCGAACTCCTCGGGATCGATGCGGAGCAAGGCGTCACCTCGATGAACCGCCTGGTTGTGGCCGACCAGCACCTCGGATACGAGGCCCCGGACTTTCGGCGCGATGGCCGAGCTGTCGGCCTGGATATAGGCCGCGTCGGTCGAGACCGAGCCCTTGGGCGCGGCGATGAGGGCGCCACCGCCAACAGCGACGACGATCGCCGCGCCAACCGCCAACACGGTCTTGCGGGAGAACGGGACCGTCCTGGCCTTGGCGGCGGTGGGTGCTTCTGTGAGGCCTTCCTTGAAGGTGGTGTCGCTCATTGGGCGGCTTCCAGACCAAGGCGGCGCTTGAGGTGCGCGCGCGAGCGTTCGAGAATGGCGTCGGAGCGGCCGGGATCCGCTTCGGCTCGGGCCAGGGTGACGGCCCCGACCAGCTCGGCCAAGGTCGAGCTGGCCTCGTCTTCGGCATAGGGTCGGCCCAGCTCCGCCAGGCGGTCGGCGACCACCTTGGTCAGATTGGCGGCGCCCTGGGCGTAGCGTTCGCGCGAGGCTTCGGCCAGGCGCGGCGCATCGCCAGCCAAATAGGGCAGCGGACAACCGCCGTTGCGGCTGTCGCGGTGGCGACGCGAGAGATAGAAGTCGATGAACTGCGTCAGCGCCTCTCGCGGCGGCAAGTCGCTCACGGTCTTCAAGGTCGTGATCGGTCCGCCCTCGAACATGTGGGCGATGGCCTCGGCGATGAACGACTCCTTCGATGCGAAATGAGAATAGAAGCCGCCATGCGTCAGGCCGGCGCGGGCCATGACTCCGGCGACGCCCAGGCGGTGCGGCCCCTCCTCGCGAATGGCCTTGGCCGCCTCATCCAGGACCCGCAGGCGGGTCTTCTGCTTGTGCTCGCTGTCGTAGCGCATGCTTGCGTCCTC
>JAGIBE010000213.1:95490-156177 GCA_017744495.1 Caulobacter sp.
CCGGATCGATCGCCAGCGGCGTCAGCAACGGAAAGATGTTGTGCAGGAAATAGTCTTCGATCCAGCTTGCCTCGGCCTTGGTCACATCGCGGCCATCGACCAGCACGATGCCGGCGGCGCCGCGGGCGGCGAGCAGCCGCGCCGTCGCCGCGTCGCTCAACGACGTGCAGGCGGGCCTCTCGGCGGGTCCCGACGAGATCAGCTGGGTGCAGACCGGCTACCTGATGGCCGAGCTGGTGATGATCCCCTTCGCCGCGTTCCTGGCCCAAAGCCTGTCGACGCGGTGGCTGTTCGCCCTGTCGGCCGGGCTCTTCACACTGTCCTCCGCCCTGTGCGGCATGGCCTGGGACATCGACTCGATGATCCTGTTCCGGGTGCTGCAAGGCTTCACCGGCGGAGCCATGGTGCCGACGGTCTTCGCCACGGGCTTTGCGATGTTCTCTGGACCGCAACGGGCGATGATCCCGGCGATCCTGGGCATGGTCTCGGTGCTGGCCCCGACACTGGGCCCCACGGTCGGCGGCTGGCTGACCGAAGCTGTCGGCTGGCGCTCGATCTTCTACATCAACATCGTGCCCGGGGCCTTGGTCACCATCCTGGCCATCAGCGTCATCAAGGTCGATCGCCCCAAGCCCGAGATGCTGAAGACCATCGACTATTCGCATCTGGCGGCGATGGCCGTGTTCCTGGGCGGACTGGAATACGTGCTGGAGGAAGGGCCGCGCCAGCAGTGGTTCGAGGACACCACCATCGCCATCGCCGGTTGGGTGACGCTGGTGGCTTTCGTCCTGTTCGTCGAGCGCTCGTTCCGGTCCGGAGGGCCGGTCGTGAAGCTCTCGCCATTCCGCAAACCGACTTTCGTCTTCGCCTGCGTGTTCAATCTGGTGATCGGCTTTGGGCTTTATTCCTCGACCTATTTGATCCCGGTCTTCCTGGGTCGCGTGCGCGGCTATGACAGCCTGGAAATCGGCACCACGGTCTTTGTCACCGGCATCGCCCAGATCCTGTCGACGGTGATCGCGGCGCGGCTGTCGACGCGAGTCGATCAGCGGATCGTGGTGACAGCGGGCCTGTCATTGTTCGCCGCGGCGCTGTGGCTGACCTCACACATGACCAGCCAATGGGGATTCATGGCCCTGCTGGCCCCCCAAGCGCTTCGTGGTTTTGCGATCATGCTCTGCATCGTTCCCAGCGTGAACATGGCCCTGTCAGGTTTCGAGATGGCTGAGCTGCGTTACGCCTCGGGCCTGTTCAACCTGATGCGCAATCTCGGTGGGGCGATCGGCATCGCGGTCGTCAACACTTGGCTAGGCGATAACGCCCGTATTCACGTCGCGCGCTTCGGCGAGGCGCTGGGCGAGGCTGGCCGCTCGAGCAACACGGCGCTGGAGACCCTGGCCGCCCGCATCGCCGAGCGCACGCCCGACGCCGCCGAGGCCGCGCTGGTCCTCCAGGGCGAGCTGGCCAAGGTGGTCGGTCGAGAGGCCCTGACGCTAGCCTTCAACGACGTCTTCCGGGTGATGGCCGGCCTCTTCTTGCTGGCCCTGGTCATGGCCCCGTTCTGCAAGCCCCCGCCCCTCGCGTCGAGGCCGCCGCCTGACGCCCACTGAACCGAACAAAGCGTGGCCGTCATTATGGCCCCTTTCGGGTCTGTAGAGAAAGTTGAGCTGTCGCAACACCTGACACGCCTCGCTTATCCGCACCTGCGAACTTACGATCGAAAATCACGTCTTCGCCGCAACCTTTGCCGTAGCGAACCGTTGTGCGCGCACGCCGGTTGGCGTGAAGGGGCGTACGTGGCTATCAAACAGACTGATCGGGAGTCCGCCGGAGCGCGCTCGTCGTCGAGCGCGCTCGCTCGGCCCGTCGAATCCGGCCAAGGCCGTCAACGCCCGCCTCGCCGCGCCGGCCACCGCATTTCGTGAGTTTCAAGAGTCCCATGCCCGCAGCCAAACCGCGCGCCGCAGCCTCCGGCCGGTCGAACGTCGAGATCTGGAGCAGCCTGGCCCTGGCGCTGGTCCTCGCCTTCTTCCTGATCAGCGGCGCCATCGCCTATCGCAACATCGAGGTGCTGCGGACCAACAACCAGCTGATCATGCACACCCACAAGGTGCTGATCGCGATCGACGAACTGCTCTCGACCGTCCAGGACGCCGAAACCGGGCAGCGCGGCTATCTGCTCACGGGCAACGACCGATACCTCGAACCCTATGAGCGCGCCGTCGCGGACGTCGCCGCGCGTGTCGAAACGGTCGCGACCCTGACCCGGGACAATCCCACCCAGCAGGCGAACCTGGTTCCGTTGCGCCGTCACATCAACACCAAGCTCACCGAACTCAAGGAGACGATCGATCTGCGCCGGAACGCCGGCGCCCAGGCCGCCTTCTCGGTGGTGGCCACGGACCGGGGCAAGGCGGCGATGGACGCGCTTCGCACCCAGCTCGACGTCATGCGGCAAGAAGAGGCGCGCCTGCGCGTGGCCCGCATCGCCGAAATGGATGAGGTCTACACGACCGCCATCACCAGCGGCGTGTTGTCGGGCTTGCTGGGCGCCGTGCTGACGGTCGCCGTTTTTGTCCTCATCCGCCGCGCCGCCAGCGCCCGCGCCCGGCAGGAGTGGCTGCAATCGGGCCAGATGGGTTTGTCGGAAGCCATGATGGGCGACCAGTCGGTCGAGGACTTGGCCGACAGCATCCTGTCGTTCCTGGCCAGATATCTCGGCTTCCAGGCCGGCGCGGTGTTCAAGGGCGAGCAAGGCCACTTCCAACGCGTGGCGGCCTTGGGCGTGAGCGCTGACGCCAACACGCCCCTGCGCTTCGACCTGAAGGAGGGCCTGCTCGGCAAGGTCGCGGCCGACGGCCGCTCCACGATCGTCCGCGACGTACCCGAAGGCTACATGACTATCGGATCGGCTCTGGGCCAGGACAAGCCCAGGCATCTGGTGCTGATCCCCACGCACGCCGACGAGAACGTCAACGCAGTGATCGAGATGGGCTTCCTGCATGCCGTCGACGATCAGGTTCTTGAACTGCTGGACCAGGCTTCGGACGCGATCGGCATCGCCCTGCGCTCGGCGCGTTATCGCTCTCAGCTGAAGAACGCTCTGGAAGAGACCCAGCGCCAGGCCGAGGAGTTGCAGGTCCAGAGCGAGGAGCTGCGGGTCTCGAACGAGGAGCTGGAGGAACAGGGCCGCGCGCTGAAGGAGTCCCAGATCCGGCTGGAGCAGCAGCAAGTCGAGCTGGAGCAGACCAACAGCCAGCTAGAGGAGCAGGCCCAGACCCTGGAGACCCAGCGCGACGAACTCGAGCGCACAGGCGCCGCCGTCGCTCTGAAGGCCCGCGAACTGGAACAGGCCAGCCAGTACAAGTCCGACTTCCTGGCCAATATGTCCCACGAGCTGCGCACGCCGCTGAACTCGTTGCTGATCCTGTCCAAGCTGCTCAGCGACAACCCCGAGGGCAATCTCTCGGCCGAGCAGGTGCGGTTCGCCCAGACCATCGAGTCGTCGGGCAACGACCTGCTGACCCTGATCAACGACATCCTGGACCTCTCGAAGATCGAGGCGGGCCACGTCGAGGTGCATCCGGAGGCCGTGGCGCTGAAGCGCCTAGTCGGCGACCTGCGCCAGCTGTTCCAGCCCGTGGCTGACGAACGCGGCCTGGCGTTCGACATCCACGTGGCGGATGGATGTCCCGCCACGATCGAGACCGATCGCCAGCGCCTCGAACAGGTGCTGAAAAACCTGCTGTCCAACGCCTTCAAGTTCACCGAGAAGGGCGGTGTCCGCCTGGAGATCCCCCCCTCGGCCGACGGGGACATCGCCTTCGCGATCACCGACACCGGCATCGGCATCTCGCGTGAACAGCAGGAGAGCATCTTCGAGGCCTTCCGCCAGGCCGACGGCACCATCAGCCGCAAGTACGGCGGAACGGGCCTGGGCCTTTCCATCTCGCGCGAGCTTTCGCGCCTGCTGGGCGGCGCGATCAGCCTGGAGAGCCAGGCGGGCAAGGGCAGCACCTTCACCGTCGTCGTGCCACGGACATACGACGCGACGCGCGTCGCCGCGCGCGAACCGTCCGTCAGGATCGAGCCGGCGGCTTCGCCGCTTCCGGCGCCGCACGCCCCCCGCCCCACTCCCCTGCCCCGCACGGTCGACGACGACCGCGACCACCTGGCCGGCTCGCGACGCGTGCTGCTGGTCATCGAGGACGACGACAAGTTCGCCGCCATCGTGCGCGACCTTTCGCGCGAAATGGGCTTCCAGACCCTCGTCGCCGGCACCGCTGAGGAGGCCTTGAAACTGGCTCGGCAGTTCAAGCCCAGCGCCGTGGTCCTGGACGTGGGCCTGCCCGACGAGTCAGGCCTGATGGTCCTGGATCGCCTCAAGCGCGACGACGCGACCCGGCATATCCCGATTCACGTCATCTCGGGCTCAGACCACATCCAGACCGCCCTCTCGCTGGGGGCGATCGGCTACCGGGTCAAGCCGGTGAAGCGAGACGAACTGGCCGAGGTTCTCAGGACCCTGGAGTCCAAGCTGGCCGGCGCCCCGCGCCGGGTGCTGATCGTCGAGGATGATCCCGTGCAGCGCGAAGCGGTCGGGAGGCTCCTGTCGTCCGGCGACGTCGAGACGGTAGGCGTGGGCACCGCCGCCGAATGCCTCGAACAGCTGCGGGCCGAAACCTTCGATTGCATGGTGCTGGACCTGTCGCTGCCGGACGCTTCGGGCTTCTCCCTGCTGGAGACTCTCAGCCAAGACGGCGAGATCACCTTCCCGCCCGTCATCGTCTATACGGGCCACGACTTGTCGTCCGACGACGAGCAGCGGCTGCGCCGCTATTCCAGCTCGATCATCGTCAAGGGCGCCAAGTCGCCCGAGCGGCTGCTCGACGAAGTCTCGCTGTTCCTGCACCAGGTGGTGTCGGAACTGCCGCCCGAGCAGCAGAAGATGATCCAGAAGGCGCGCAACCGCGACGCCATGCTGGAGGGGCGGCGTGTCCTGATCGTCGAGGACGACATCCGCAACGTCTATTCCCTGACCAACGTGCTGGAGCCGCGCGGCGCGATCATCGAGATCGCCCGCAACGGCCAGGAGGCGATCGACGCTCTGAACCGGTCCGCCGAGGATCCCGCCGGCGCGATAGACCTGGTGCTGATGGACGTGATGATGCCGGTGATGGACGGCCTGACCGCCGCCCGCCAGATCCGCGACGACGCGCGCTGGAGCAAGCTGCCGATCCTGATGCTGACGGCCAAGGCCATGCCCGACGACCAGGAGCGCTGCATCGCCGCCGGGGCCAACGACTACATGGCCAAGCCCATCGACGTGGACAAGCTGCTCTCGCTGGTCCGGGTCTGGATGCCGAGGTAGTCGTCCGCCGTGTCCGAAACGATCGAAGACCTCGAGATCCAGCTGCTGCTGGAGGCGCTGTACCAGCGCTACCACTACGACTTTCGCCACTACGCCCGCGCGTCGATCAAGCGACGGCTGACCCAGGCGCGCGGACAGTTGGGGTTCCCGACTATCTCCGCGCTGCAGGACCGCGTCCTGCACGACCCGGCGATGCTGCCCCGGCTGCTGGACTTCCTGACCGTCCAGGTCAGCGAGATGTTCCGCGACCCCTCCTATTTCCGCGCGCTCCGTGAGCATGTCCTGCCGCATCTTCGCACCTATCCGTCGCTGAAGGTCTGGATCGCCGGTTGCAGCGCGGGCGAGGAGGTCTATTCCCTGGCCATCCTGTTCAAGGAGGAAGGCCTCTACGACCGGACGATCTTCTACGCGACCGACATCAATCCCGAGGCGCTGGCGGAGGCGGAGGCCGGAGTCTACGCCCTGGATCGGATTCGCAAGTTCACCGAGAACCACCAGAAGTCGGGCGGCAAGTCGTCGCTGTCGGACTACTACACGGCCGCCTACGGGCGCGCGGCGTTCGACAAGGGCCTGCGCAGCCGCGTGGTCTTTTCCGACCACAGCCTGGTGACCGATGCGGTGTTCGCCGAGATGCACCTGATCTCCTGCCGCAACGTGATGATCTATTTCGACCGCACGCTGCAGGACCGCGCGATCGGCCTTTTCCGCGGCTCCCTGACCCGCAAGGGGTTCCTAGGGCTGGGCTCGAAAGAGAGTCTTCGCTTCTCGTCGCACGCCAGCGCCTTCGCCGAATTCCTGCCAGGCGAAAAAATCTATCAGAAGCGCGAGCCATGAACGTGACCTCCTCCAGCACGGTGGTGATCGGCGCCTCGGCCGGCGCCGTCCAGGCGCTTCTGGCCGTCCTGCCCACCCTGCCCGCCGGCTTCACCGCGCCCGTACTGGTGGTGGTGCACGTGCCGCCGGACCGCGACAACGTGCTGGTGCCGCTGCTCCAGGCCAAATGCCGCCTGACGGTCAAGGAGGCCGAAGACAAGGAGGCGCTCGCGCCCGGCGTGATCTACTTCGCGCCCTCGGACTATCATCTGCTGGTCGAGGCCGACCGCACGCTGGCCCTGTCCACCGACGAACCGGTCAACTATTCGCGCCCGTCGATCGACGTCCTGTTTGAGAGCGCGGCTGACGCGTATGGCGAGAACCTGGTCGGCGTCATCCTGACCGGAGCCAATCATGATGGCGCCGCGGGGCTGAAGGCCGTGGTCGAGGCGGGCGGCGTCGCGATCGTCCAGAGCCCGGCCGAGGCCTATGCGACGCCCATGCCCCACGCCGCGCTGCAAGCCAGCCCTACCGCCCTGATCATGAACCTCGATGCGATCGCATCGTACCTGTCGAGTTTGGGAGCCGCATGACGAGCGCGGAAAAGCCTATCAACTTCCTTCTGGTCGACGACCTGGACGAGAACCTGCTGGCCCTCGAGGCTCTGTTGCAGCGCGAGGGCCTGACCTGCCTGAAGGCGCGCTCGGGTGAGGAAGCCTTGGAGCTCCTGCTGGTGCACGAGGTGGCCCTGGCGCTGCTCGACGTGCAGATGCCGGGCATGGACGGGTTCGAGCTGGCCGAGTTCATGCGCGGCAGCGAGCGCGCGCGTCACATCCCGATCATCTTCGTCACCGCCGGCGCCGCCAGCAACCAGCGCCGGTTCCGAGGCTACGAAGCCGGCGCCGTAGACTTTATCCAGAAGCCGATCGAGGCCCATATCCTGCGCAGCAAGGCCAACGTCTTCTTTGAGCTCTTCAAGCAGCGCCAACAGCTCGAGGCCCAGCGCGACGAACTGGAGGCCGCCGCCAACGCCCTGCGGCGCGCCGATCGGCACAAGGACAGCTTCCTGGCGGTGCTGGCTCATGAACTGCGCAATCCGGTCGCGGCCCTCAGCGGCGGCCTGCATCTGCTCAAGAAGGACATTCCGCCCGAACGGGCCAAGGACATCCGATCGCGCATGGACCGGATGCTGGAGCATCTGACCCATCTGGTCGATGATCTTCTCGACGTCTCCCGGGTCAGCCAAGGCAAGATTTCGCTGAAGATGGAGCGAGTCGAACTGAGCGACGTCCTACGCTCGGCGATCGAGGCCAGCCAGCACAATCTCGACGCCGGCGACCATGAGTTCGTCGTCAATATCCCGGCCGCCCCGGTCTGGCTGTACGCCGATCACACCCGCCTGGCCCAGATCGTCGCCAATCTGCTCAACAACGCCGCCAAGTACACGCCCTCGGGCGGCAAGGTTTCCCTGTCCGCCGCTGTCGACGAAGGCGTCGTCCGCATCGTCGTCTCGGACACCGGCGTTGGCATACCGCCCGAAATGCAATCGAAAATCTTCGAGATCTTCGCCCAGGTCGAAGACCATCTCGCCAAGGCGCAGGGCGGCCTCGGGATCGGGCTGGCTCTGGTCAAGCAGCTCGTCATGCTTCATGGCGGCTCCATCGCCGTGGAGAGCGCCGGCCCGGACATGGGCGCCACCTTTACCGTAAGGTTCCCGTCACTGCTTGAGCCTTCGCGCAGTCCAGGCAGCCCCGGCAATTAAGAGGCCGGTCTCCCTTGGTGTTGCCCGTAGATCCCCTAGACCGAGGGATCGATTGCGCCATGACCAGGCTCTGACATGCCGCCGGAATCACGACGTTCAAAGCCCCGATCGAGGTTGGAGGTGTTGCAGCAACTCGCGCCGATGGCGCAGCAGGCTTGGACGGCGTTGGTGACAGCTTCCGGCCCTAAGCCAAAAGCTGACCTTACGCGCCTCCAGCGAGCGGCGTCCAAGGCCCCGGGACGAGGCATGGCCCGCTGACGGCGAAGATCGGTTTCATCGCCGTCTTCGTCTCTGGAGGCGAGCATCAGGGGGCCCACAAGGCGAGCCCCCTGCCGCCTAGAAGTTGACTTTCACGCCGACCTGGCCGGCGACGCTGCGATAGCCCTCGCCGCGGTCGGCCTGACCTTGCGCATAGACCGTGAAGCCCCGCTTGGTTGTCAGGCTGACGCCCAGCGTGCCCTGGCCGTAAGTGGCGGCGCGATCATCGTCGAGGTGCTCGCGCGCGCCGCCGCTGACCAGCGTCACGCCGGCGTCGTCGCTGAACGCGTGAACGACGGCCGCGCCCGCCGAGAACACCAGGTGGTCGCCGCTCTTCAACTGGGTCTGACCGCTGACGCGACCGCCCAGACGGCCCTTGAGCCCCTCGGCCGTGTCGAAATCGAGGGTCTGGCCCAGGGCCTGCAGATCCTTCAGGCCGCTGTGCAGGTAGGTGATGCTGGCGTTCGGCTCCAGAACCAGACCGCCAGCGGGCACGCGCGCGCCGGCTTCCAATCGCGCCCCGTAGGTCGAGCCCTTGAAGCTTCCCGCATAGCCGAGGTCGGCGTCGCTGGCGTCGACGGCGTGGTGCGTATACTGCGCCAGGCCGTTGGCGTAGAACACGCTTCCAGACAGGCTGGCGTAGCCCCCGAGGTTGAAGCTGTCGAAACTGGCCTTCTGTTCGGACCGGGCGAAGTCGAGCTTGGATTTCAGGTAGCCGCCCGTCACGCCCGCGACCAGGTCGCCCGCGCCGCCGACCGGTTTGCTCAAGAGGTCGGCGCCGAACTGGAAGCCGTAATAGTCCTGCTTGTAGTCCAGGTCGTAGGTCGTGGCCGCGCCGGCCCCGTCAATGATCTTGCGTTGGTCATCGCGGCTGTCGGACGCTGCGAACACCTGCCCCCAGACGCGGCCGGTCGACAGGTCGCCGCCCCATCGCGCGTCCCGCAGGGCCGCCAGGTGGTTGCTCCACCCCTGGGCCGACCGATCCCACACGTCCTGGGCCGCCGAACCAAACTTGACCGCACGGTAGACGGAGACTCCCGCCTTGCCGACCAGCACATAGCCACCAGAGGCGGCATCATATTTCAACGCAAAGCGGATGAAGCCGGCGTCGGGATTGGCGATCGTAAAGGCGTCGGGCGCGGAGCCCGCCCCGACCTTCACCAGAGCCGCGCCGCCGCCCGTGAGCGTCGCCTTGTCGGGGGCGACGCCCGCCAGCACGATCGCCGTCCTGCCGCTCGCCGCGCCGGTCACCACCAGGGTGTCGCTGGCGGCCTTTGAGACGTCGAGCCCCAAGCGCGCGTCGCCGCTAGCGACATAGTCGCCCGGCAAGGTCAGGACGTCGCCGACTTGGCCGTTGCGCATATCGATCAGGCCACCGGCGTTTTCGAAATGCTCCAGACCCAGGAAACCGACCATTATCGGCGCGCTCGCCCCGGCGCCAACCCGCAGCGCGCCGCTATTGACGAACCGGTCCTGGCCCGCGCCGAAGTCGCTGGCGCGGTCGGCGTTGAAGGTTCCCGTGTTGGTGATCGTGTCGTCGCCGTCGGCCAGCTTGACGCCGCCATTGATCACGCCGCTATTGGTCAAGGTCGTGACGCCCTGGGCCGCGAGGACGGCGTAGCCGGAGCCGCTGTTGAGCGTGCCGGCGTTGGTCAGGGTGATCTTGCCGATCGGCGGGGCCGCAAAGGCGGCGTTCCGCGCGAACGTCGGTGGAACCTCGCCCAGCGCCGTCAGCACCAAGCCGTTGACGGCGCCGGTGATACCGCCGCCGGCGGCGATAGTCACCGTCACGTCGCGGCCTTCGACGGTCACGGCGTCGGTGGCCTTCGACACCGTCGCGCCGCGAATGTTCAGCGAGGCCAGGGTGTCGGCCGACAGGGCGATGGCGTTGGACTGGGCCGACGAAGTCGCCCCGGCGTCGACCGTGATCGAACCAAGGCTGTCGATCACGATGCCGCGCGAGTCCTGGCCCGAGACGGTGACCACCCCGGACTTAACGCTGATGTTGTGGGTGATGATCGGGCTGTCGGCATAGTCGCCCATGTGTCCCGTCGCACCTCGGATGCCGTCTGAATTGCTCCCGGTCGTCGTCACCTGGTTGGCGATGATCTGAGCCGTGGAGTCATAGATATAGGGCTTGGTCTCGCCATATTCGGGCAAAGGCCCTCGCCCCATCGACTGGAGCGACACGTCGATGCCCGCGGAGTCATCTCCGCTGGTGGTGATCGAACCAAGAGCGTTGAGCACGAACTTGCCCATCGAACTTTCGGCCACCAGTCCCCTCGAATGCGCGCCGGCCGTGGACACCGCGCCGTTCAGGTCGAGCAGGGTATTGCCGATGCCCTGATAGAGGCGGACGCCGCTGGAGAAGTCACCGGTGGTTGTCACGCCGCGATCCACGATCAGGTGGGCGTCGCTGATCACCGAAGCCACGGCGATCCCGCTCGCGTTCGCGCCCGCCGTCGATACCTCGCCGAAGTGGGCCAGCAACTGGCCTTCGAGAATGTCGAGGCTGGCGCCGGTGCTGGTGAGCGGGCCGGCCGTGCCGCCCGTGGTGGTGATCTTGTCCACCGCCACCGTCAGCTTGCCCCCGAAATGGCCAGCCTCCAGGCCGCTCGCCCCGGCGCCGCTGGTGGTGATGGTGCGCGCCGTGAGCAGCGATTCCGACCCGTCATAGGTTGACGAGCGCAGGCCAACGCCCAGGCCGCCCAGACCGCTTGTGGTGACGGTGTCGGCGTGGATCGTCACACCGCCCTCATGGCCGTCGGCGTCGTAATGCCCTCGGGCGTAGACGCCGGCCGAGTGATCGCCCGTGGCGACCACCGTGCCGACCGTGATCGAGGTCGTTCCGCCATAGGCGACCGTATCCACCCCGCTGGCGTAGGCGCCATGGGTTGTGACGTCGCTCGCCTTGACGTCGATGTCTCCCAGCACGCTGATCGCCGAGACGCCCAGCGAGTTGAAGCCGCTGGTCGCGACCGAACCGGCCGAGATAGCCACGTCGCCATAGGCCTCGGCGCGAATGGCGCCGGCGTAGTCGCGCGTGGTCTTGACCGAGGTTATCGTGATAGCGGTCTTACCGTCCTGGTCGTAGTTCAGGGTCGAGATCCCCGAGGCGCCGATACCCGAGGTCGCGATCGCGCCGGCCTTAACGTCGATGTCCCCGCCCAGTCCGACGATGTCGATGGCCTTGCCGACCGTGCCCGTGGTGGTGACCTTGCCGGCATCGACCGCGATGTCGCCATAGGCCTTGGCGTAGACCCCGAACGCATAATCGCCCTGGGTCGAGACCACGTCGGTGCGGATGTTGATCTTGCCGCCGTCGGCGTCATTGATCGCAACGATCGCGTCCGACACGGCGCCGCGCGTGAATACCCGGCCCACGTCGATGTTGAGGTCGGGGTTCACGATGGTCGGGTCGTTGACCACGTGGTTGGAGCTGGCATAGACGGCGACCGCGTAGTCCCCCGCTGTGACGACCTGACCAACATCGATATTGACCGATGTCCCCGCGGCCTTGATCGCGCCGGCGTCGAATTCCGTGCCCACACCCTGGCCGAATGTATAGACGGCGACAGCGCTGACGCTAGCCGCGCCCTGAGCATAGACCGTGACGCCCCGTCCGCCATCACCAACCGTGGTGAGGTAGTCTACGTTCACCGCGACGTCGCCATAGTGGGCGGCCGCGTAGACCCCGTCACCGCCGGCCCCGCTGGTTACGATCTGACTGGCGTGGATGGTGATGTCGCCTTCCTGGCTCTCGGCGCGAACGCCGACCGCCGCGTAGCCGGCGGTGGAGACCGTACCGGCGCTGATGGCGATGTCGCCGGGGCCGGGCCCATAATTGGTGCTGGCGAAAATCCCATCGGCGCGCTCGCCCAGGGTCGAGACGTCGCCGAGGTCGAGCGTGACGTTGCCGGCCACCGCCACGCCCTTGGCGCCGATCGCCCAGTCGCCGTCGGTGGTGATCGTCGTCCCGGCTCCCGACACCGTCACCGAACCGCCCGCTGTGTTGGTGACCGATACGCCGTTGTTGGTGGTTCCTGTGGTGTCGATCACCAAGCCTTCAGTGAGCACGACGGTGAGGTCCTGGGGGGGAGCTGGCGCGTCGAGTCCGTAGGTCACCCCACTACCGGTCACCGGCGCGTCGGGGGCGCAAACCACCGAGCCGCTGGTCATCGGGCCGCAAGCGTCCTGAGCGGCGGCCAAGCTGGGCGCAAGCAGCAGGGTCGCCGCGGCGGCGCCCGACAGGCACGAGGTTCGCACCAGCAGGGCCCTGCGGCGGATGGGCGTCTTGAGTGATTGTGTCATATTAGTCCCTCACTAATCCTCTTAGTGTGACACTAATCATTCGAATCTGGTGACCTCAAGAAACCGTCGCGGCGCATGTCCGGGGCGGCTCGAGCAGGAGCGCGCTCGCTGAAATTTTAGGCGATCGGCCGACCGCGAGACCAAGAACAATGCGCTGATGGGCCCTCAGCGCGTCGATGAGGGCAGCGGGCTCGCCAATCGGCTAGAGCGTATGCTCGGCCAGGGGCTGCACGGCGGCGTCGAAGGTGATCGTGCTCTGGATTTCCGGACTGGCTGGACCGACCGACATCGGACAGCGCACGCCCGGCATCACCGTCACGTCGAAGAGCTCGGTGATGTGCCCCTCCAGGCGAATCCACTCGACGATGTCGCCGCTGGCCAGGTTGACGACCAGGACGCCACACCAAGCGTCGGCGTCTCGCGAGGCCAGTTCCTGGTCCAGGGACAAATGCTTGAATGTGCCGTCCCGCGGCTTGGAGACGGTGACGATGGCATGGCCGTTGTGGATCGACAGGCCGCGCAGGAAGCCCGGACAGAAAGCGATGTCGGTCTTGGCGCCGGTCGCCGGGTCGATGCGGATCAGCTGGCCGCGACCGCTATCCAAGGCATAGACCATGTCGCCGACCACTCGGGGGCTATGGGGCATCGACAGCTGGTCGGTGACGATTCGGTTGGTTTGGACGTCGATCAGGACGCCGCCCTCATGTCGGCGGGCCCGCCAGCCGGTGACGACATCGGAACGGCTGACGGCGGTGACATAGCGCGGCTTGCCCTCATGCATGGCCAGGCCGTTCATATGGCAGCGATCCTCGGCGGCCAGCTTAGAGATGAACGGCGGCTTCCAGATCGGCTTGAAGCTGTTGGTCAGGTCCAGGGTGCACAGGCACGAATAGCGCGTGTTGACGAAGATCACACGCCCCTGGGCGTCGACGCCGACCTCATGAATATCGACATCGCCGATCGTCTGGGCGTTGCGAGGCGTCAGCACCATGTCGAAGGTCTGATTGGCTACTTCGCCGGCTTTGAGACTGTTTTCGAGGCGCCAGACCTGGAACAGCGAACCTAGATAAAGCCGTCCAGGCTGCCAGCAGACGCCCATCGCCCGGCTGAAATTTTGCTGGTTGAAAGAGACCGTGCCGTTGGCGTGACGCCCCACCAAAAAGAGTTGGCCGGTCTGATAAGACGTGAAGGCCAGGCTTAGGTTCTGAGCGCGCAGCCATGTGGAGAATCCGCGCGACACGGTGATATCGGTCGCGCCGGCCACGGGCGCGGGCCCAGCCCCTGGGGCGTTGGCAAGACCGCTCGGCGCGGCTTCCTGGGTGGCGGTCGGCGAAGAGGAGGCCTGAGTCATGCTGAACTTCACTGGTTGGTTACACGATCAGTCGCGCGCCCCGGACTTAGGGCGCTGTTCCGTTGCAAGCCTCTTGGGTGATTGCGCGCCCTAAGGGCAAGCGTGTGCGGAGCGAACGGCCAAAGACTTAAGTCTTTGCCACTAACAAGTGCAAGCCATCGCCTCGGAGCCCATTTTCTGCCAAACGCCATTCGATAGGCGCCCGCGAAGGGCGGGGTTGAGGGGCTGAGAAGATGGAACCTGTGGCGGCGCTCGGAGCGCTTGGCTTTTCCGAGCTGGAGTCTCGTATCTATTGCGAGCTTCTGCGCCAGTCTCCGCTGACGGGCTACCGGCTGTCGCAATTGGTCGCCAAGGCTCCGGCCAATACCTACCAGGCGCTCAAGACCCTGGCGCAGAAGGGCGGGGTGATCGTCAGCGAGGGGGCGGGCGACGCCAAGACCTACGCCGCCGTGCCGGCCGAGGAGCTGATGGCCAGCCTCGCCCAGGGCTTCGATGAACGACGTGAAGCCGCCCTTGAAAGTCTGCGGGGCCTGCGCCGGCCCGCCTCCGAAGAGCACGTCTACCAACTTCAGAGCGTCTCCCAGGCGCTGGAGCGGGCCCGCGCTATGTTCGCCGCGGCGACGGAGATCGTGCTCTTCGACTTCTTCCCCGGCATTTACGAATTGATGGAGAGCAGCATCCAGGCCGCCCGCGATCGCGGCGTCCTAGTGGCGGGCATCGTCTATGACGCGGCTTACGCCTCGCCGACCACGCCCTACAACGGCGAAGGGGCAAAGGCTGTCGCGGACCTCTGGCCGGGCCTAGGCCTCATTGTCGTGGCCGACGGCGCGCAGAAGCTGATGGCGCAGATTTCGAAGGATCGTCAGAAGCTGCTGAACGGCGTTTGGAGCGACAGCATCTTCCTATCCGCCACCTATCACAGCGCGCTAGCGGCGGAGATCCGCCTGACGGCCATGCGCCTGGATCCCAACGACCCTCTGCGTCACATCGCGCTCTTCCAATCCAGGCCGCCAGGTCTGCGCGAAGTCCTCGCCCGAACCAACGGTTGAATGACCATCGGCGTCATCCTCGTCGTCTTGCTGGCCGCCCTGCTTCACGCCAGTTGGAACGCCTTGCTGCGCGCCGGTTCGGACCGGCTTTGGTCTATGACGATGATGTCCGCCGCCGTCGCGCTGGTCTGCGGGGGCCTGACCTTCCTTGTTCAGGTCCCTGCCCGCGCCAGCTGGGGCTGTGTTGTCCTCTCGGCGCTCCTCCACGTCGGCTACAATCTGTTTTTGGTGCGCACCTATCATAGCGGCGATCTGGGCCAGACCTACCCGATCGCGCGCGGCTCATCCCCCCCTGCTGGTGGCGCTGGGCGCGGCGCTGTTCGCCAGGGAGCTCCCCGACCCGATCAACATGCTCGGCATCCTTCTGGTGTCCGGCGGCATCATCTCGCTCGCCTTTCAGGGCCGCAGGCTTGGGCTGGACGCCCTGCCCTACGCGTTAGGCACGGGGTGCTTCATCGGCGCCTATAGCGTCACCGATGGAATTGGCGCGCGACTGGCCGGCACGCCCGTCGGCTACACGATCTGGATGTCCCTCTTAGGCAATGCGATGATGCCGCTGATCTACGTTCTCGCGCGGGATTGGCGAGGGCTGATCCGAACGCCACGGGAAAACTGGACCGCGGCGGCGGGTGGACTGGCCTCGTTGCTGGCCTACGGAATCGTTATCTTCGCTATGTCGCGGGGGGCCATGGGCCCCGTGTCGGCGCTTCGCGAAACCAGCGTGGTCTTCGCCGCGCTGATCGGCCGTTTCTTTTTGAAAGAACGTCTAAGCGCTTAACGTATCGCCGCCTGTAGCGTCGTCGCAATTGGCGCCCTTTGCATCGGCCATCAGGGGTGATCAGGCAAGCCGGCGATGACTGGGCTGTCTACCGTCAACGCCTCGACACTTCAGCGAGGTTCGGACAGGCGAGGCTGCGGAGCCACCGACTCGGCGAGGCGGTTGGCGCGCGCCACTTGCGGACATTAGGTCTGCTCCACGATCCGGACACTCAGGTGCGGATCGCATGAGGTATGGAATTTCAGGGAGCAACCGATGGCGCGAGGAGCCCCCCTCGCGCGTCAGTTCAGGCGCTAATTCCGCCATCAACAAGAATGCCCGAACCCGTAACGTAGGCGGCGCCAGGCCCGGCGAGGAAGGCAACCGCTTCGGCAACTTCCCTCGCCTGACCGTAGCGGGCGATCGACAGGCTTGGCAGGATGGAAGGCGCCAGGGCCCCGTCGGCGGGGTTCATGTCGGTGTCGATCGGACCGGGGCGGACCAGATTGACGGTGATCTCCCGCGGTCCCAGTTCACGCGCAAGACCACGCGTGAAGCTTTCCAACGCGGATTTGGTGGCGGCATAGACGACTATGCCGGCGAACGGAACAGACAGGCCCGCATTGCTGCCGATACTGATGATGCGGCCGCCGTTCGGGATGTGCCTCAGCGCGGCCTGGGTAATGAGGAAAACGCCGCGCACATTTACGTTCAATTGCAGATCGATCTGCTCAAGCGGCTGCTCGGAGAAGTCACCCGCGAAGAGGACGCCGGCGTTGTTGACCAGGATGTCGAGGCCACCAAGGTCGGCGACGGTCTGCTCCACCGCCGCCTTGGCGGCTTCAATGCTCGCGGCGTCTGCCTGGATGGCGATCGCCTTGCGACCCAGGGCGCGAAGGTCGGCGACGAGAGCTTTGGCCTTCGCGGCGGACTTCTCATAGGTGATGGCGACGTCCGCGCCATCCTCGGCCAGCTTCAGCGCTATGGCCGCGCCTATGCCTCGGGCCGCACCGGTGACAAGCGCGCGTTTGCCCGCGAGACGAAGAGAGGCGACGTTCATGTCGGTATCCTGTGTGATCTTGTTTCTGCGGTGCTCAGGAGAGAGCGGGTTACCGGCCGCTGACGTGTTGATGCATTGCGTCGATAGCGACGAGGGCCTGAGCGAGACCTGAAAAACCTGATCGGCTCATGGCCGGCCGCCTTGCCCGGGGATCGCAGGGGCACTGGACAGCCATCCGGCGATCAGAAGACAGCCGGCGATCGCGAGGGCCGCGATGCTGTAGGCATGGCCGAAGGATCCGGCGTCGGTTACTGATCCAAGCACCGAGAAGAACAATCCACCGATCAACGCGGCCGCCAGCGCCGCACTGATCTGGAACATCGAATTGACCAGGCCGGCCACCAGCCCCGCCTGCGTCTTGTCGATGCCCCGGACAACGGTCTGGACGAGATTTGGCAGCGCGATCCCCTGCCCCACGCCGATGAAGAACAGTGCGACAAACAGAAAGCGCGGAGCGCCGATTGAAGTCAGAACCGCCGAGGCCGCCAGTCCCGCAGCCTGCACGCCCATTCCGGCGGCCGCGGCATATCGCCCGAATACCTTGAGCGCCCGCCCGCTGACAAAGGGGCCCAGAAAGAAGCCAGCTGCGGCCGGCAGGATCGCCAGCCCGGCGGCGAAAGGCGTCCGCCCCAGCCCCCCTTGTTGGTAGATCGAAAAGATCAGCCAGAAGGCCGCGACGACGTAGAAGAAAAGGGCGGCAAGCAGCCCTCTCATGAGGCCGGGAGCCCGAAGCAGGCTTGGCGTCAGGATCGGGTCGCCGCCAGCGATCTCCAGCTTTCGCTCAAATCGCCAGAACGCCAGCAACAGCGGGAGGGCGGCGGCCAGCATGACGAACGCCCACCACGGCCACCCTTGCTCACGCCCTTCGATCAGCGGCGCGATGAGCGCGAAAAGGCCAAGCGCGAGCAGCACCGCGCCGCCGACGTCCAGCTTGCTGGGGCGATCCGATCGCGTCTCCTTCACCAGGAACAGCGCCGCCGGCGCGGCGATCGCGATCACGGGCAGGTTGACGAGGAATATGCTTCGCCAGCCCAGCCCGAAGATATCGAGTGCGATCAGGGTTCCGCCGAGAAACAACCCCGCCATCGACGCCAGCCCGAAGGTCATGGCGTACAGGGCTCAGGGCCTTCGATTTTTCGTCTTCCGGAAAGATCGCATTGATCGAGGCCAGGGCTTGGGGCGCCATGATGGCGGCCGACACGCCCTGCAGGATCCGACCCACGATCAGGGCCGGGGCGGCCAAGGCCCATCCGCACAATGCCGATGAGGCAGCGAAGCCCGCCATGCCGATCAGGAAGATGTTCCGGCGCCCGTAAAGATCGCCCAGACGCCCGCCGGTGACCAGCATCACCGCATAGGCGGTCGCGTAGCCCGAGATGACCAGCTGCATCACGGCCGTGGAAGCATGGAGGTCCGCCCGGATCGACGGCAACGCCACATTGACGATGAAAAAATCCAGCGGAGGCAGAAACGCCCCGGCCAACAGGACGATCAGGGCAGTCCATCTGCGGGGATCCCGAGTGACATCATTGCTCAGGGCACGCTTCAAGAGCGTCTCCTTCCGACTTTATCGGCTTATGGGATGGGTCGCGACGGGAGCGGACCTCGGACTAGATCACGAAGTCGACGTCAGCCGGGCGGCAGCGTGCGCAGGTCCAGATTAGTCGCGGCGCAGAGACGGCGGAGCCGGGTATGCCGTCCGCCTCAGGCGTCCGGGAAGTCGGTACTGATCGTCAGGTTCTCCCAAGCCCCGATCTCGGACTCGACCGCCGCGAGTTTGGCGCGAGCCCGGCGCAGCGCGTCGGATCCGAGCAGCAGATGCAGCGGCGGATCGGGCGCGTCGACGATGCGCAGCAGCGCCTGAGCCGCGCGATCCGGATCCCCGAGCTGCTGGCCCGCCATCGACGAGAAGGCTGCGGTGGCCTTGCCGGCCGTGGCCTCATAGCCCTCGGCCTGCGTCTTGCTCAGCCTGATCGAGTGGGTCGACAGGAAGTCCGTCCGGAACGCGCCCGGCGCGACAGCGGTCAGCTTGATCCCCAGCGGCGCAACCTCCTGGCTCAGCGACACCGTCAGGCCCTCGAGGGCGAACTTGGCCGCCGCGTAGAGCGCCGACGCCGCCCCCGGCGCGCGGCCGGCGATCGAGGTGATGTTGAGGATGCGCGCCTCTTCTTGCATGCGCAGCCTGGGCAGGGCCGCGCGGATCACCTTGAACGGGCCGAAGACGTCGGTGGCGAACAGGCGCTCGACCTCGGCGTCCGTGGCGTCCTCCAATGCACCCAGCAGACCGTAACCTGCGTTGTTGACCACGACGTCCAGCCGCCCATAGGCAAGGTGGAAAGCATCATCCACCGCGCGCTCGATCGCCGCGCCGTCCGTGACGTCCAGCGTCAGGACGTGCAGCCTCCCCGGCCCAATGTCGATCGGCGGCGCTCCCGACCGGGCCGTGCCGATCACTGTGTCGCCCCGCGCCAGCGCCGCCTTGGCGAGGGCGAGACCCAGCCCGCGCGAAATTCCCGTGATGAACCAATGCTTCGTCATCGCATGCTCCTTGTGCGGCGCGTCTTGTGCGCCCTGACAAGGCTCTTCAGAATACCCTCAATTCTGACTGAGTTTGTAAGACTGACTAAAGAATGACCCAGGCGACAGCTGACGCGATGCTGACGGGCGGCGACTTCGCCCACCTTCGAGCCTTCGTGGCCGTGGCTCAGGCCTTGAGCTTCACGCGCGCGGCGGAAGCGCTGGGCGTCACGCCGTCGGCCCTTAGCCAGATCGTGCGCGTCTTCGAGGACCGGATCGGCGTCCGCCTGCTGAACCGCACCACGCGCAGCGTCTCCCTGACCGAGGCCGGCGAGACCCTGCTTCGCCGCGTCGCGCCGGCCGTGGCCGAGCTCAGCCGAGCGATCGGGCAGGCCCGTCTCTATCAAGAGCGCCCGTCTGGGACCGTTCGGGTCCACGTGTTCCGCTCGGCCGCCGATCTCTACGTCCAGCCGATCCTGCCCGCGTTCCACCGGGCCTATCCGGAGGTCGTCTTGGACATAACTGTCGATGACGAGGTGGTCGACACGGTGGCGTCGGGCTTCGACGTCGCCATCCGCATCGGCGAGGTGATCGAGCGCGATATGATCGCTGTGCCTCTAGAGCCGCCGGTGCGCCAGGTGCCCGTTGCCGCTCCCAGTTATGTCGCCGAGCACGGCCTGCCGGCCCATCCTCGCGACCTGCTGGCCCACAGCTGTATTCGCTGGCGCTGGCCGGGCCGCGCCCAGCCCTATCGCTGGGAGTTCTTCGAGAGTGGCTCCTGGTTCGAGGTCGAGGTCGACGGGCCGCTAGTCGTCAACAGTAAGGACATTGCCTTGCAGGCCGCCATCGACGGTGTCGGCATCGCCTTCTCCGTCGAGCGGACCGCCCGTCAGGCCATCACCGACGGCCTGCTCGTCCCGATGCTGGAGGCTTGGTGCGAGCCCTTCCCGGGCCACCATCTGTGCTTTCCCCAACAACGACAGATGAACCCGGCCTTGCGCGCCTTCATCGACACGGTACGCGAAGGCGCTTCGTCTACCGGCTGAGCTAATCCGCTGGTGACGGGGCAGCGCCATTGTTGGACGAACTGGAGAGCCCCACTCTCACGGCGCTCGCGCCCAAACTGGGCTTCTCCAGCCTCTCCGCGTTCAGCCGTTGGCGACGCAAGCACGACAAGATGGTGGCCCGCGCCGATTTTCTGCGCTCCGGCGAGGCCTTTTGGTCCGACGGGGACCGATATTGCTTTTCGATCCGCTTCTAGGACGATTTTGCCGGTCGAAGGTCGGGGTTCACCGGCGCGCTGTCCCTATCGGTCAACACACCTCGGTCAAGCGTGGAGCACCGGACCGAAAGAATACATCCCATGGATGTGGACGCCTTGCTGGATTCGAACCGAAAAACCGCCGTTTGTACGCTATCGCCCGAAATACCCCCACACTTAGGTTGCGCAAGGACGTGGCATCGTAGCTTTGGGCGGGTTTGGCGTAGCCTGGCGTACAAAATCATAAAATCGGCGGGATTGGCGCGCCCTGCTGGATTCGAACCAGCGACCGCTCGCTTAGAAGGCGAGTGCTCTATCCAGCTGAGCTAAGGGCGCGGACTCCGAGGAGATCCGGAGGAAAACTTGCGGCCTAACGCCTAGTGCGTCCAGGGCTGCTTGCGGCCGGCGGCGAAGTTGTCGGCGTAAGCCTTGATGATCCGCTTGGGGGTCTTGGGCTCGAACAGCTGGAACGAGATTTCGTGACGCTGGGCGTAGGCCACGGCCTCGTCGCGGGTCTCGAACTTCAGGCGCACCTGGCCGTTCATATCGCTCGACTGGGTCCAGCCCATCAGCGGGTCGGGCCGTCTGGCCGAGGCCGGCTCGAATTCCAGCACCCAATCCTTGGTCTTGGCCTTGCCGGACTGCATGGCGGTCTTGGCGGGGCGGTAGATGCGCGCGAGCATGAAGCCTCTCCAGGTCGGTCTTCCCCCTTCGGAAAGGGGTTCTAGGTGGTCGGAGCGGCAGGATTTGAACCTGCGACCCTCTGGTCCCAAACCAGATGCGCTACCAGACTGCGCTACGCTCCGAAACACCGAGCGGCTGCTCTACAGGGCTTCGTCGCCCGGGGCAAACGGAACGGGCGCTCTTCAGCCTTTCGGGAAGATTTTATTGAGCACCCGGTCGCCGGGCAGGATGCCCAGCTGGGCGGCGCGGCCGCCGGGAATCTCGAGAACGCCGCGGATCACGCCGCCGGAGGGGATAGGCGTCTCATCGTGAGGCACGGCGTTGCGGGCGATCGACAACACCCGGCCGTCGGGCGCGATATAGATAATGTCCAGCGGAATCAGGGTGTTCTTCATCCAGAACGCCGCCCGCTGGGGCGGGTTGTACGGGAACAGCATGCCGCGGTCGGGGGCCAGCGACTTGCGGAACATCAGGCCCCGCTCCTGCTCCGCCTTGGTGATCGCCAGTTCGACCGTGAACTTAACGCGCCCCCGGCTGGTGATGATCTCGACCGTGTCGAGCTTGGCGGAGGGCTTGGCGGCCGCAGCGGCGGCCGGCTTGGGCCTGGCCTGCCAGGCCTGGGCCGGAACCGCGACCAGGGCGCTGGTAGCCAGCGCGAAGACGGCCAGCGCCAGGGCGCGTCGTCCGGTGTTCGTTATCAATCCCACGCGCACCTCGTCATCCTCGCCGCGTCTCGCGACACGGCGATCCTACGACGTCATGTCGCGATGGCGGAAGTCAGTCTTCGCCGGCCGTGATCTCGGCGACGACCAGGCCTTTGGGGCCCTCGGCGAAACGCACCATGACGTCATCGCCCGGTTGCAGGTCTTCCAGCCCACCGCGACGCAGGGTCTCGATGTGCACGAAGATGTCGCCCGGCTGGCCGTCGCGGACGACGAAGCCATAGCCTTTGGTGCGATTGAACCACTTGACCTTGGCGCGCTCGGCCGGGCCCACGGGCTCCAGCATCTGGCGGCCGCTATCGACGCCCGAGCGGAAATGGTCACGGCGCACGCCCATGCCGTCGCCGAACGAGCGCTTGGGCCGTTCCAGCGGCGCCGGTGCGGCGCTCTCGTCCAGATCCACGACTTCGGACACCTGCCAGCCCTTGGGGCGCTTGACCACGTCGCAGACGATGATCGCGCCTTCCAACGCTGTTTCCCGGCCACAGCTGCGCAAGGACGTGACGTGCAGCAGCACGTCCTTCAGGCCGGTCTGACCCGGATCGTCGGGGACGATGAACCCATACCCCTTGCCCGTATCAAACCACTTCACGCGACCGCTGATACGCACGAATTCCTCATGCGATCCCGAGTCCTCGAAATCGAAACCAGACATTCCGCCCCTCTGGCTCGCCCAGACAGCCCAGGGGGCGAGCACCACAGAATAACACTGTTCTCGCGAGAAGAGAGCCGTCAATAACCAATTGAGGCGAAAAGGCGATCTCCAGGCCCGCGCGACATTTCGTCGCAGCGTCTAGACCGACATAAACCTGAAATGTCCGTGGTGGGTGGCAGTCCCTAGGGGAGTCGAACCCCTCTCTCCAGAATGAAAATCTGGCGTCCTAACCGATAGACGAAGGGACCACGGCGCCTGCATTAGGCGGGTATTCGCATGTAAAGTCTAAGTAGCTTCGCGGTGGCAGTCCCTAGGGGAGTCGAACCCCTCTCTCCAGAATGAAAATCTGGCGTCCTAACCGATAGACGAAGGGACCGCGTGGCCGCGAAGAGCAGGCGATATACAAAGCTTCCCCCCAGGGCGCAAGCGACGAAGAGCAGTTTTTTCAAGTCATGCGCATGCGGGGGTCGGCGACGTCCTCGATCTCCAGCTGAACGCCTTCTCGGCCCATATAATCGTCCGGTTTCAGACGGCCCACGACGTGCAACGCGCCGCCGCCGGCCAGTAGACGCTCGCCCAGAGGGGTCTCGGCCGAGCGCCAGGAGATCGCCTTGATTCGGTCGCCCGACGGCCCGACCAGGTCGACGCGCACGTGGCCGCCCTTCATCGCCATCATCCGCTCGGGGCGCACGCCGGCCAGGGCGAACATCGGCTCGGGATTGCCCGGACCGAACGGCGCCAGCTGCTGGAACTCGGTCCACAGGGCGCGATTGGCGGCCCGCGGCTGGACCAGGGCGTCGATCTCCACCGCCTCGACGCCGACGGCCTCCATCTCGCCGGCCAGGCGCTCCTCGAGGAAGGCGCGGAACTCCGGAATCGAATCCGGGCGGATCGACAGGCCCGCGGCCATGGCGTGGCCGCCGCCGGCCATCAGCAGGCCGGCCTCGAAGGCCGCCTGGATCGCCGCGCCCAGGTTGACGCCCGGCTGCGAGCGGCCCGAGCCCTTGCCGACATTAGCGGCGCGATCGACGCCGATCACCACCACCGGCTTGCGATAGCGCTCGCGCAGGCGGCCGGCGACGATGCCGATCACCCCGGGGTGCCAGCCCTCCCCCGCCACCACGATCACCGGGGCGTCGGGATTGAAGTTGCTGCCGCGCTCCAGCATGGCCGCGGCCTCCTCGACCACGGCGGCCTCCACGGCCTTGCGCTCGGTGTTGAGGCCGTCCAGCTCCTCGGCTAGGGCCTGGGCCTCCAGCGGGTCGTCCGTGGACAACAGGCGCGCGCCCAAGTCGGAACGGCCGATCCGTCCGCCGGCGTTGATGCGGGGGCCGAGAATGAAGCCGGCGTGGAACACCGAGGCCGGCCCGGAGCCCTTGCCGACCTGGAACAGCGCCTTCAGGCCCGGATTGCCCCAGCTGGACATGGTCCGCAGACCCAGGGTCGTCAGCGCGCGGTTGAAGCCGACCAGCTGGGTGACGTCGCAGACCTCGCCCATGGCGACTAGGTCCAGCCATTGGCGCAGGTCCGGCTGCGGCCGATCCTCAGTGAACAGGCCGCGCTTGCGGGCCTCGCGGTTCAGGGCGGCCAGCAGCACGAAGGTCACCCCGGCGGCGGCCAAGACGCCCTGCCCGCTCCGGCAGCCCGGACGGTTGGGATTGACCACGGCGGCGGCGGCCGGCGGGTCCTCGCGCATCAGGTGGTGATCTATCACCACCACCTCCAGGCCGATGGTCGCGGCGCTGGCGATGGCGTCATAGGCGGCCGCGCCGCAGTCCAGGGTGACCACCAGTTCGGCGCCGCTCTCGCGGATGGTCTTGAAGGCCGCCGGGCTGGGGCCATAGCCCTCGGTCAGACGGTCGGGGATGTAGATGGGCAACTCCACGCCCATGTAGCGGAACCAGCGCACCAGTTGGGCGGCGCTGGTGGCGCCGTCGACGTCGTAGTCGGCGAACACCATGGTCGGCCGGCCGCTTTCCAGGGCGTCGATCAGGATCTCGGCCGCCCGGTCCATGTCGGTGAAGCTGGAGGGGTCGGGGAACAGCGCCTTCAGGGTGGGCCGCAGATAGTGCTCGGCGGCGTCGACGCCCACGCCGCGCGAGGCCAGGGCCCGGGCTAGAGGCTCGGACAGACCGTGCTGCTGCTGGTGGCTGCGGGCCACGCCCGCGTCGCCCGGCCGCTCGCGCCAGGCCCGGCCGCTGATCGACCGTTCGACATCCAGGAAATGGCCCGTGACGAGATGCGCGTGTCCGTCGGCCATGGGTCAGGCCTCCCGCTTGGGAAACGGGCCGGAAACGACGGTTTTGGCGATGACGGTCATCTCCCGAGCCTACGCCGTTTGACGGATTCGCTCCACGCGGAGCGACAAGCCGGGAAGATAGGTCGCGGGTGCGCCAGAATCGGTCGCAACCGGGGATACGCCCTTGCGGCGTGTCCCCGTGCCGATCAGCCCGCCGCCGTCTCCGTCACGACCACGTTCACCTCGTTGGCCGAGCCCAGCACCACCGGTACGCGCTGGTGCAGCTTGGTGGGTTGCAGGTCGAGGATCGCGGTCACGCCGTCGGTCGACTTGCCGCCGGCTCGTTCGACGATCAGCGACATGGGGTTGGCTTCATACATCAGGCGCAGCTTGCCCGGCTTGTCGGGCTCGCGGGCGTCCCACGGGTACATGAAGATGCCTCCGCGCATCAGGATACGGTGGACGTCGGCCACCATCGAGGCCACCCAGCGCATGTTGAAGTTCTTGCCGCGCGGACCGGTCTTGCCCTGCAGGCAGCCGTCGACATAGCGGCGCACCGGCGCGGCCCAATGGCGCTGGTTGGACATGTTGATCGCGAACTCGGCGGTGTCGGCCGGGATGGCGATCGTCTGGTGGGTCAGCAGCCAGCGGCCGTCGGCGTCCAGGGTGAAGGCCACGACGCCCTTGCTCAGGGTCACGACCAGCATGGTCTGCGGCCCGTAGACCGCGTAGCCGGCGGCGACCTGACGGCGGCCCGGCAGCAGGAAGTCGGCCTCGCTGGGCGCGACGCCGGCCGGCGCGGGCAGGATCGAGAAGATCGTGCCGACCGAGACGTTGACGTCGATGTTGCTGGAGCCGTCCAGCGGATCGAACGTCACCAGATAGCCGCCGATCGCCCCGGTGGTCTCGATGACCTCCAGTTCCTCGGACGCCAGGCCGGCCACCAGCGGACAGCCCTGCAGGGCGTCGCGCAGGATGTCGTTGGTGATGATGTCGAGCTTCTTCTGCTCCTCGTCCTGGACGTTGACCACACCGGCCGCGCCCAGGCTGCCCGAGATCGCGCCCGAGGCCACGACCTTGCTGATCTGGGCGCAAGCCCCGGCGATCACCGTGACGACGGCCTTCACCTCGTCGCCCGCGGGCTCGTCGGCGAGCCATCCGGCGAGATCGGTCAGCGTGGTCATGGAGGGCCTCTTGGGAATGAAGGATTCGGCGCGACCATAGCGCGCGCGGCGCGATTTCCGATCCGGTCGGATCAGCTTATCGCTCTAGGATGTTGTTGTGACGCATTTTCCGGCGGCGGATCGACGCTCGTTCCGCGGAGACCGCTAGGCCTTCCGCTTCATCCGCACTTCGCGCACCGTGCCGGTCGACGAGTTCATCACCAGGGTGTGAGTGTGGACGAAACCGTCCTTGTAGGTCACCCCGTCCAGCAGGTTGCCCCAGGTGACCCCCGTGGCCGCGAAGATCGCGTCGGCGCGGACGATCTCGTGCAGGTCGTACTTCTTGTCGAGATCGGTGATGCCCCAGCGCGCCGCCCGGGCGCGCTCGTCGCCGTTGCGGAACAGCAGCCGGCCCTGGAACTGGCCGCCGACGCACTTCAGGGCCGCGCAAGCCAGCACGCCCTCGGGCGCGCCGCCGGAGCCGACATAGAGGTCGATGCCGGTCGACGGATCGGTGGTGGCGATCACGCCCGCCACGTCACCGTCCGTGATCAGATTGACCCGCGCGCCCACCGACCGGATGCTGGCGAGGATCTCGGCGTGACGCGGACGATCCAGCACGCAGACCGTGATGTGCTTGGGGTCGACGCCCTTGGCGGCGGCCACGGCCTTGACGTTGTCGGCCGGCGACTTGTCCAGGTCGATCACCCCGGCCGGCAGGCCCGGACCGCAGGCGATCTTGTCCATGTAGGTGTCGGGGGCGTTCAGCAGGCTGCCCTTGGGAGCCCAGGCCATCACAGCCAGGGCGTTGGGCATGGCCTTAGCCGTCAAGGTGGTGCCTTCCAGCGGGTCCAGGGCGATGTCGATGGCGGGGCCCTGCCCCGTGCCGACCTTCTCGCCGATATAGAGCATCGGCGCTTCGTCGCGCTCGCCCTCGCCGATCACGATCTCGCCGTCGATCGCCAGTTCGTTCAGCGTGTTGCGCATGGCGTCGACCGCGGCCTGGTCGGCCGCCTTCTCGTCGCCCCGCCCCACCATCGACCAGGAGGCGATGGCGGCGGCTTCCGTCACACGGACCGCGTCCAGGACCAGCGAACGGTCCAGGGTCTTCGAACTCATCAACGTCTCCCAGCCTATGCGAGGCTCATAGTCCCGGCCGCTTCGCGCGGCTCTCAGATGCGCGCAACGCGCAAAAGGCGGGGACGCTCTAGCACGGCGTGCAATTTTTCGATGCGACTAATCGCGTCGAGGAGATTGGATTCGGGAGTCGCGTGCGTAACAAGCACGATCGGGACGCCGCCCGCGCCTTCGACGGGCTTCTGCAGGAAGCTGTCGATCGACACCTTGCATTCGGCCAGGGTCTCGGAGATCGCGGCGATGGCGCCCGGCTCGTCGCGGACCATGACCCGCAGATAGGCCTTGCCCACCGAACGGGCCGGATCGACGGCCACGAACGGCTTCAGCTGGCCGGCCGGCGCCTGGAACACCGGACGTTTCGCGGCGGTCATCACGTCGGCGATGTCGGCGGCCACGGCGGCGGCGGTCGGGCCGGCGCCCGCGCCCGGTCCCTGGATGAAGATCCGGCCGATCCGCTTTCCCTCGATGAACAGGGCGTTGAGCGCCCCGCCCGCCTGGGCCAGCGGATGCTCCAGCGGCACCAGCGACGGATGCACCTTCACCGACACGCCGTCGTCGCTCTTGGCCGCGCCGGCCACCAGCTTGATGCGGTAGCCAAGGTCCTTGGCCAGCTTGATGTCCAGCAGTTCGACCTCGCTGATGCCCTCGATCTCGGCGGCGTCGAAATCGGGCGCGCAGCCGAAGGCCAGGGCGGCCAGGATGCTGATCTTGTGGCCGGCGTCG
The DNA here is from genome assembly GCA_017744495.1 of Caulobacter sp. Classification (GTDB taxonomy): domain Bacteria; phylum Pseudomonadota; class Alphaproteobacteria; order Caulobacterales; family Caulobacteraceae; genus Caulobacter. The sequence goes on from JAGIBE010000213.1 coordinate 123,324, forward strand.
AAGCCGCCGACGTCCATAGTCGGGTCGGCCTCGGCATAGCCCAGGGCCTGGGCCTCGCGCAGCACGTCGGCGAAGTCGCGGCCCGTCTTCTCCATCTCGCTGAGGATGAAGTTGCAGGTGCCGTTGAGGATGCCCGCCACGCCCACGACTTCGTCGCCGACCATGGCCTCGCGCAGCATCTTCACGGCCGGCGTGCCGCCCATGACGGCGGCCTCGAACAGTAGCGGCGCGTCATTGGCTTCCGCCAGGGCCGCCAACTCCGCGCCGTGCTCGGCGATCAGGGCCTTGTTGGCGGTGACCACCGGCTTGCCCAGCTTCAGGGCCGCCTCGACGGCGGCCTTGGCCGGGCCGTCGCTGCCGCCGACCAGTTCGACGAACAGGTCCACGTCCGGCGACGAGGCCAGGGCGACCGGGTCGTCGAACCAGGCCAGGCCCGAGATGTCGACGGTGCGCGGCCGCGACTTGGAACGGGCCGAGACCGCCGTCACCACGGCGCGGTCGCCGGCCGGGGCGAAGTCCGGCTGCTCGGCCAGGAACTGCAACAGCCCTCCGCCGACGGTGCCGAGGCCGGCGACGCCGACGCGCCAGGTCTTCTGGGTCATGCTTGCATTTCCTAGTCCGAGAGGCCGGGCGGCGTATCCCTTGGTGGGGCGCCCTAGACCTGTTCCATCTTGTTGTGCGCCTTGGCCAGGATCGTGTCGGCGTTGGCGATGAACTTCTTGACGTTGCGGGCGGCCTGCTTGATCCGCTGCTCGTTTTCCACAAGTCCGATGCGGACATAGCCCTCGCCGTACTCGCCGAAGCCGATGCCGGGGGCCACGGCGACGCCGGCCTCCTCGATCAGCAGGCGCGAGAACAGCATCGAGCCGGCCGCCTCGAACTGTTCCGGAATCTTGGCCCAGGCGAACATCGAGGCCGGTGGATTGGGGATGTCCCAGCCCGCGCTCTTCATCGACTTGATCAGGGTGTCGCGGCGGCTTTTGTAAATGGCGCGGATCTCGTCGACGCAGTCCTGCGGGCCGTTCAGCGCGGCGGCGGCTGCCACCTGCACCGGAGTGTAGGCGCCGTAGTCCAGGTAAGACTTCACGCGGGCCAGGGCCGAGCAGATGCGGGCGTTGCCGACCACCATGCCCACGCGCCAGCCGGCCATGGCGTAGGTTTTCGACAGCGAATTGACCTCCACGGCGATGTCCTTGGCCCCATCGACCTGCAGAATGGAGGGCGGCGGGTTGTTGTCGAAATAGATCTCGCCATAGGCCACGTCGCTGATCACCAGCAGGTCGTGCTTCTTCGCCAGCGCCACGGCGTCCTTATAGAAGTCCAGGTCCACCCACTGGGCGGTCGGATTGGACGGATAGGACAGGATCAGCACGCTGGCGGGCGGCACCGAGTGCTTGGCCGCGCGGCTGATGTTCGAGAGGTATTGCTCGGGGCTTAGCGCCGGCACGTGGCGGATGACGCCGCCGGCCATGATGAAGCCGAAGGCGTGGATCGGATAGGCCGGGTTCGGGCAGATGATCACGTCGCCCGGAGCGGTCAGGGCCTGGGCGAGGTTGGCGAAGCCTTCCTTCGACCCCAGAGTGGCGATCACCTCGGTGTCGGGGTTCAGCTTCACGCCGAAGCGGCGGCCGTAGTAGCCGGCCATGGCCTTGCGCAGGCCGGCGATGCCCTTCGAGGCCGAGTAGCGGCCGGCCTTGGGATCGCGAGCGGTCTCGATCAGCTTGTCGACGATATGCTTGGGGGTCGGCATGTCGGGATTGCCCATCCCGAAGTCGATGATGTCGGTCCCCTCGGCGCGCAGGCGCGCCTTGATCTTGTTCACCTCCTCGAAGACGTAGGGCGGGAGGCGGCGGATACGGTGAAAATCGGACGTCATGAAATGGCTCTTTGCGCCGCTACGGCGCGCCGGGAGCGGATGTCGGGCATGGATAGACCCCGAGCGGGGTATAGCCAAGCCAGTTACGGGAATTTTATGCCTCCGTCGTCCTATTGGGGCTTGGACGGAGGCGCGGTAGCTCGATCGCGCGCCGCCTTTGCGAAGGCTTCGGTCGCGGCGCGGTCGGCGTCGGTGGGGATGTCGCTGGGCGGCGCCTTGCCGACCTTGCGGGCCTGGGCGGCGTAGCCTTCGGTGTCCGACAGGGTCCAGGTCTCGGGCGCGGTGTCGCGCTTCAGCTTGTCGGCGGCGACCTTTTCGGCACCCACGGCCTTCTTGAACTGGACGGGCGTGCGCACGTCGGTCGGAATGGCCGGAATGTCGATGAAGCGCGGCAGGGCCGCGTGCTTGGAGTCCTTGGCCGCGGCGTTGGCCTCGGCGGCGATCGGCGAATTCGGATCAGCGGGCGGCGGCGAGAACGGCGAAACAGACGAAAGCGACGAAGCGCAGGCGCTCAGTCCCGCCAGCAGGCCCACCAGGGCCGCGCCGCGAAAGAGTTCGCCAAGACGTGCGATTTTACCGGGTTGGTCGTTCATCTTGTCTCAGGTCTTATGCGATGATCGCGGCGAGCGAAAGGCCATCCGAGCCGTTGAGGCGAGATGGTCGAAGAGATGACGGTGCAAGGAGCTCCATGGCCACGACCGAAACCTCCCCCAAACCGCGCAAAAAGCCCGCTCCCAAGGCGGACACGGCGCCGGCCGCCGCCAAGACCAAGAGCAAGGCCGGGCCGAAGGTTCCGCCGAAAGCCGATCCGTCGCCGGAGCCCCGCGCCCAGGGCGCCGAATCGACCGGCCGGACCCAGCCACCGCCGCCCGCCGCGCTCCCCGACTTTGAAGCCTTCCTGTCGCCCGACCAGCGCCAGATGCTGGAGACCCTGTCGGCCAACCTGGCCCGGGCCGCCGTCACCGCCCAGGGCGCGATCGCCGAGGCGGCCCTGCGCCAGGCCGACCGCCCCGCCGCCCTCAGCCCCGATCCCTTCCACGTCGGTCCCGCTTTCAATGAGGTGATGACCAGTCTGGCCGCCCAGCCCGACCGGCTGCTGCGGGCCCAGGCCGATCTCTTCAGCCGCTACATGGACCTGTGGCAGTCGGCCGCCCGCAAGGCGACGGGCGAACAGGCCGAGCCCGTGGTCGCCCCCGCGCCGGGCGACAAGCGGTTCAGCGACCCCGACTGGGCGTCCAACCCGATGTTCGACATGATGAAACAGAGCTACCTGCTGTCGTCGAACTGGCTGAACGACCTGGTCTCGCAGGCCCAGGGCGTCGATCCCTCGACCAAGCGCCGGGTCGAGTTCTTCACCAAGATGCTGACGGACGCCTTCTCGCCGTCGAACTTCCTGATCTCCAACCCCGCCGCCCTGCGCGAGGTGATGCAGAGCAAGGGCGAGAGCCTGGTGCGCGGCATGCAGAACTTCGCCGCCGACCTGGAGCGCGGCGGCGGCCAGCTGGCGATCAGCCAGACGGACTTGGCCAAGTTCAAGGTCGGCGAGAACGTCGCCACCGCCCCGGGCAAGGTCGTCTACCAGAACGACATCCTGCAGCTGCTGCAGTTCTCCCCCACCACCGAGACGGTGCACGAGATCCCGCTGCTGATCTTCCCGCCGTGGATCAACAAGTTCTACATCCTGGACCTGCGGCCCGAGAACTCGATGATCCGCTGGCTGACCGGCCAGGGCTTCACGGTGTTCGTCGCCTCGTGGGTCAATCCGGACGAGCGCCAGGCGACCAAGACCTTCGAGGACTACATGCTCGAAGGCATCTACGACGCGACCCAGCAGGTCATGACCCAGGCCGGCGTCGATCGGGTCAACACGGTCGGCTACTGCATCGGCGGCACCCTGCTGTCCTGCGCCCTGGCCCACATGGCCGCCAAGGGCGACAAGCGGATCAATTCGGCCACCTTCTTCGCGGCTCAGCAGGACTTCTCCGAAGCCGGCGACCTGCTCCTCTTCACCAATGAGGAATGGCTGCAGTCGATCGAGACCCTGATGGACCAGCAGGGCGGCTACCTGCCCAGCCAGTCGATGGCCGACACCTTCAACAGCCTGCGCGGCAACGACCTGATCTGGTCGTTCTTCATCAACAACTACCTGATGGGCAAGGAGCCGCGGCCGTTCGACCTGCTGTTCTGGAACGCCGACCAGACGCGGATGCCCAAGTCGCTGCACCTGTTCTATCTGCGCAATTTCTATAAGGACAATGCCCTGACGACGGGCCATCTGACTCTGGGCGGCGAGCAACTGGACCTGTCGAAGGTGAAGACCCCGATCTATGTGCAGTCGTCCAAGGACGACCACATCGCGCCCTATCCCAGCGTCTATCGCGGCGCGCGGGCGTTCGGCGGGCCGGTGACCTTCACCATGGCGGGCTCGGGCCACATCGCCGGGGTGATCAACCATCCGGACGCCAACAAGTACCAGCACTGGACCAACGACCAGCTCCCGGCCTCGGTGGAGGATTGGCGGGCCGGCGCGGCCGAGCATCCCGGCTCGTGGTGGCCGCATTGGGCGACGTGGCTGAAGGCCCTGTCCGGCGAGCAGGTCCCGGCCCGCGACCCGGCCAAAGGCGCCCTCAAGCCGATCGAGGACGCCCCGGGCAGCTTCGTCCGCGTGCGGTCGAACGCGGACGCCTAGTCAGATCAGGCCCACCTCGTAGGCCAGTTCGACCGGCATTGCCTCGGCGCGGTCGATCAGCGGCTGCACGCGCTCGAGATGCTCGGTGAAGCGGGGGTCACGGCGGAAACGCTCGGCGTCCTGGGCGGTCTCGAACGACGTGACCAGCACCACCACGCCCTTGGCCGGCGACTTCAGCATGCGGGTTCCGCGCACGCCCTGGACCTGGCCGCGCACCCGCATGAACTGGGCGTGCTGCAGCTCGACGAACTCGTCGAACCGGCCCGGCTTGGTCTGGATGATGCTGACGCTGAAGACCGGCGGGTCGGCCAGGGCAGAGGCGACCGTGGCGAGATCGGGAACGGTGAGCGTGGTGGTCATGGCGGCTCCTGAAGGGCGTTGCCGTGGAAGGAGCCCTCCGTGTAAAACCTCAACCAAAGTTGAGATCAAGCACCGATGCCAAATTCTAAAAGGAGCCCATCGGATTGCGGCTTTCCCGCCGGTACGCTCAGCGTCGGCGAGGTGGCCAAGCGCAGCGGCGTGGCGGTGTCGACCCTGCACTTCTACGAGACCAAGGGCCTGATCCGCAGTCTGCGGACCGAGGGCAACCAGCGGCGCTATCCGCGGGGCGTCCTGCGGCGGGTGGCGGTGATCAAGGTGGCCCAGCGGACCGGCATCCCCCTGGCCTCGATCCAGACGGCGTTGGCCCGCCTGCCCGACGGCCGCGCGCCGACGGCCGACGACTGGGCCGAGTTGTCGCGCGCCTGGCGGGCCGAGCTGGACGAGCGCATCCTCCGCCTGGCCCAGCTGCGCGACCAGTTGGACGACTGCATCGGCTGTGGCTGCCTCTCGCTGAAGACCTGCCCGCTGCGGAACCCGCAGGACGTGCTGAGCGGCCAAGGCGCCGGGCCGCGGCTCCTGGAGCCGGAGGCCGGTTAGGCGACTGCACCGCCGGCGCGTTGGAACTCCACACGAGCGACCCATGTTCGCCCAAAACTCGCCGGGATTCTGGTCGAGCTTGCCGGCATGGGACTCAACCGCCGGACAGCACTAGGGATGCTGCTCGCGACGCCGATCCTCGGTGCGGGCGAGGCGTTGGCGCGTCCGGCGCCGGCCTCGAGCGGCGAGCGCCTGGCCCAGGCCGCGCGCAGCCAAGTGGGGGTGACCAAGGACTACGATCCCAGCTACCGCGCCATCCCCTACCCCAACGGCGACGTCCTGCGCTCGACCGGCGTCTGCGCCGACGTGCTGGTGCGCGCCGCCCGCGACGCCTGGCGCGCGGACCTGCAGCAGCTGATCCATGAGGACATGATCCGGAACTTCGACGCCTATCCCTCGCGGCGCGCCTGGGGGCTGAAGGGGCCGGACTCCAACATCGACCACCGCCGGGTGCTGAACCTGGAAGCCTATCTTGAGCGCCAAAGGGCCCTGCTGGCCCGCGCGCCCGCCAAGAGCGTCGGCGACCGGTTCGACGATCCCTTGCCCGGCGACATCCTGACCTGGCGCGTCTGGGGCGGCCGGCCGCACATCGGCGTGGTCAGCCAGGGCCCTGAGCATGTTCGCGTGGTCCACAACATCGGCTGGGGCGCCAAGGAGGAACCGCTGTGGATGTTCAAACTCCACACCGCCGTCGGGCACTACCGGTGGCGGGTATGAGACGCAGGCCCTAGAGCCCGGCGCTTTCCTTCAGGCCCAGCACCAGGTTCAGGTTCTGAACCGCCGCGCCCGACGCGCCCTTGCCCAGGTTGTCCAGCAGAGCCACCAGGCGGACCTGACCACTGCTTTCCGAGCCGAACACGAACAGCTTCAGGCGGTTGGTGTTGTTCAGGCCTTCCGGGTCCAGGGTGGTCAGGGCCTTGCACTCGGCGATGGACGCCACCTCGACGAAGGCCTCGCGGTCGTAGTGGTCGGCCAGGGCCTCGTGGATCTCGTTGAGCGAGATGCTGCCGTTCAACATGCTCAGGTGCAGCGGCAACTCGACCAGCATGCCCTGGGCGTAGCGGCCCACGGCCGGGGTGAAGATCGGCCGGGTCAGCAGGCCGCCGTGGGCCTGGATTTCGGGCAGGTGCTTGTGGTTCAGTCCCGTGGCGTAGATCCGGTACGGAACCGTCGTGTAGTTCGGCGAGGTCTTGTCCTCGAACTCGGCGATCATAGCCTTGCCGCCGCCCGTATAGCCGGACACGGCGTTGAACGAGATCGGCAGATCGGCGGCGATGATGTCGTTCGAGACCAGCGGCCGGACGAGGGCGATGGCGCCCGTGGCGTAACAGCCGGGGTTCGACACCCGCGTCGACTTGGCGATCTTGCCGCGCTGCTCTTCGTCCAGCTCCGGGAAGCCATAGGTCCAGCCGGCCGCGGTGCGGTGAGCGGTCGACGCGTCGATCACCTTGACCTTCGGGTCCTCGATCAGCGCTACGGCTTCCTTGGCCGCGTCGTCGGGCAGGCACAGGATCACCGCGTCGGCGCCATTCAGCATGGCCTTGCGGGCCTCGGGGTCCTTGCGCTTGTCCGGATCGATCGAGACCAGCTGCAGGTCCTTGCGGCCGACCAGGCGCTCGCGGATCTGCAACCCGGTGGTGCCCGCTTCGCCGTCGATGAAGACCTTGGGGGCCATGCGCCCTCCCGTAACCCGAACCTTTAGGAGCGGTCCCTCTAGCCTACTCCGTTGGGGAGCGAAACGGGTCTTCGCGCCACCCCCGCCAGGTTCGTGTGCAATCGCGTGCACGCGCCCTATATCTGCGGTCTCGACATTATCGGACCGCGCCATGACCAAGCCCCTCAAGATCGACTTTGTCTCCGACGTCTCCTGCCCCTGGTGCATCGTGGGCCTGGGCGGGCTGGAGACCGCGCTGGCGCGGGTCGGCGACCTGGTCGAGGCCGACATCCGCTTCCAGCCGTTCGAGCTGAACCCGAACATGCCGCCCGAGGGCCAGAACATCGTCGAGCACGTCGGCCAGAAGTACGGCGCGACGCCCGAGCAGTCGGCGGTCAACCGCAAGGCCATCCACGACCGCGCCGCCTCGGTGGGCTTTACGATGAAGACCAACGAGAACAGCCGCATCTACAATACCTTCGACGCCCACCGCTTGCTGCACTGGGCCGGGATCGTCGGCGGCCAGCAGGCCCTGAAGCACGCCCTGTTCGACGCCTATTTCACCGACGGCCTCAGCCCGGCCGACCACGACGTCCTGGTGGCGGCGGCGGAAAAGGCAGGCCTGGACGGCGTGGCCGCGCGCGAGGTGCTGACCTCGGGCCAGTACGCCCAGGAGGTCCGCGACGCCGAACGCCGCTGGCAGTCGGCGGGGATCAACTCCGTGCCGGCCGTGGTGATCAACGACCGCTACCTGATCTCGGGCGGCCAGCCGCCGGAATATTTCGAGCAGGCTTTGCGCCAAATCGCCGCCGAAGCCTGACCGACGTTCGACGAGAAAAATTCACCTTAAGCGGAGCCTTGCCGCGTCGGATGCGTTCATCCCCCGAACGGGGAGTACCTCATGACCAATCAGACTTCGGCCCAAACCGCTTTCGAGCGCGAGCTCGTCAGCCTGATCCCGCACCTGCGCGCCTTCGGGCGGTCGCTGACCGGCAACGCCAGCCACGGCGACGACCTGGCCCAGGACGCCCTGGCCAAGGCCCTGGCCTCGCGGGCGTCCTTCCAGCCGGGCACCAACATGAAGGCCTGGACCTTCATGATCCTGCGCAACGTCTTCTATTCGGAGAAGCGTCGCTCGTGGCGTTCCTGCGCCCTGGACCCGGAGGTCGCCGAGCGGACGCTGGTTTCGAACTCCAACCCGACCGCGGCCCTGGAGCTGGACGAGATGCGCCGGGCGCTGGACATGCTGCCAGCCGACCAGCGCGAAGCCCTGATCCTGATCGGCGCCGCAGGCATGTCCTACGAGGAGGTCGCGGAGGTGACCGGCGCGGCGCTGGGCACGATCAAGAGCCGCGTCAGCCGCGCCCGCGACCGCCTGGCGCTGATCTTCGCCGAGGGCAAGATCGACGAAGACGAGATGCCGGCCCACGCCGCCATGGCGGCGATCTTCCAGCGGATCGACGACTACCGGGCGCGCGCCGCCTAGCCGCACAGCGGGTGGCCAGCGCTAAATACAGAGAGGCGGCGCCTAGTGCGCCGCCTTTTTGCTGGGGATAAGGTGGACCGCGCCGACGATCACCCCGCCCACGATCAAGCCCACCACCGCCGAGCCGGCGGCCATGGCCAGCCAGCCGGTCACCGCCCCGACCACCGGAACCTGGGCGGCCCAGTGCGACGCGCCCTCGACCCAGTGCGGCACGGGGGTGAGGTGGAAATGCTCCAGGCCGTGGACGATGATGCCGCCGCCGACCCACAGCATGGCGGCCGTGCCGATCACGGTCAGGGCCTCCATGGTCACCGGCATGGCCTTGACCAGGCCGCGGCCGAGACCCTGCAGCGCCTTGGAGCGCCCCTTGGCCAGGTGCAGGCCGATGTCGTCCATCTTCACGATCAGCCCGACCACGCCATAGACCGCCACGGTCAGCAGCACGCCAATGATGGCTAGGGCCGCGGCTTGGATAGCCAACGGCTTGTCGGCCACGTCGGCCAGGGCGATGGCCATGATCTCGCCGGACAGGATCAGGTCGGTGCGGATCGCGCCGTTGACCTTCTGGGTCTCGAGCTCGGCGCTGCTCAGTGCGAAGTCCTCGACCTCGTCGCCGGCGACCTCGTGTTCGACAAAGGCCTCGATGATCTTCTCGGTGGCCTCGAAGGCCAAATACGCCCCGCCGACCATCAGGATCGGGGTCACCGCCCAGGGCGCGAAGGCGCTGAGGATTAGGGCCCCGGGCAGCAGGAACAGCAGCTTGTTGCGGAACGAGCCGACCGCGATCTTCCAGACGATCGGCAACTCACGCTCGGGCGTGAAGCCCATGGCGTAACCGGGCGTGACGGCGGTGTCGTCGACCACCACCCCGGCGGCCTTGACCCCCGCCTTGCCCGCAGCGGCGCCCACGTCGTCCAGCGAGGCGGCCGCCAGCTTGGTGATGCCGGCGATGTCGTCGAGAAGGGCGGCGAGGCCGGAGGGCATGAAGGGATTCTCTGCAGCGAAGGATCGGCCTAGGCGAATAGACCGGACGGCTCGCCCCGGTCGAGCCCTAACCCTTCTCGAGAACCGCGTCAGCCTTCCTGTCGATGCGCTTTTCCTCGGCCTTCGACATGCGACCGGCCTTCACGGCTTGGCTGGCGCGGGCCTTGGCGTTTCGCGCGTGAGCCTTATCCTCGATCGGATAAGCACGCTTCTCCGGTTCGGCGAAGGCCTTGTCGGGAAGCTTGTCTCGTTTTTTCGTGTTGAGTTCGGCCATGTCGGTCATTCCTTGGGATGGGCCAGCCCCAGAGCCTCGACCGTTTCTTCGTCATCGTCGGGCGTGACGATCTCGGTCGGCTCGCGCTGCCGCGCCAGGTCACGGGCGCCCACGCCGCCGCCCTGCTCGATGTTGCGGTTCGCCTCGACCGTCGAGGGATCGTAGGCGCCATCATCCTCGTCGCCGTTGGTCACGTCGAGGGTCTCGTCGGGGTCGACCATGGGGTTCTCCGTCTCTCTTTGAACCCAACGACCGCCGGGCTCCGTGCGTTCCGCTCGCGAGGTTCCGGCGCCCCAGATTCCCTGTGGCGCCCCTCAGAATAAAATCAGAGCCTGTGACAGTTGCGATCCAGGACGGACGCTCCAGATATTCGGGACGCCGGCGCGGGGTCGGCGAACCCTTCAGGGACGTTTGCATGCCCACTCTGTTCGATCCGCTCGTCGTCGGCGATCTCGAATTGCCCAACCGCGTCGTCATGGCGCCGCTGACCCGGCTGCGGGCCGGCCCGTCTCAGATCCCCAACGCCCTGATGGCCGAGTACTACGCCCAACGCGCCTCGGCCGGGCTGCTGATCACCGAGGGCGTGCCGGTCACCCCGCAGGGCGTCGGCTACCAAGGTGTCCCCGGCGTCTGGTCGCAGGAACAGGTCGAGGGCTGGAAGCAGGTCACCAAGGCCGTGCACGACAAGGGCGGCCGCATCTTCATCCAGCTGTGGCACGTGGGCCGGGTCTCGGACCCGTCGTTCCATGACGGCGCGGCGCCCGTGGGTCCCAGCGCTGTCGCGGCCAAGGGCCATGTCAGCCTGCTGCGTCCCGAACGCCCCTACCCCACGCCCCGCGCCCTGAGCACCGAGGAAGTCGCCGACGTGGTCGAGGCCTTCCGCAAGGGGGCCGAGAACGCCAAGGCCGCCGTTTTCGACGGCGCCGAGATCCACGGCGCGAACGGCTACCTGCTCGACCAATTCCTGCAGGACGGCTCCAATCAGCGCACCGACCAGTACGGCGGCCCGATCGAGAACCGCGCCCGCCTGCTGCTGGAAGTCGCCGACGCCGTCGCCTCGGTGTTCGGCCCCGGCCGCGTGGGCGTGCACCTGGCGCCGCGCGCCGACAGCCACTCGATGGGCGACAGCGACCTGCCCGCCACCTTCGGCTACGCCGCCACGGAATTGGGCAAGCGCGGGATCGCCTTCCTGTGCGCACGCGAATATGAGGGCCCCGACAGCCTGGGCGTCGATCTGAAGAAGGCCTTCGGCGGCGTCTACATCGCCAACGAGAAGTTCACTCGCGAGACCGCCGAGGCGGCTCTGGAGTCCGGCAAGTACGACGCCATCGCGTTCGGCAAGGCCTACATCGCCAATCCGGACCTGGTGGAGCGCCTGCGACTCGACGCGCCGCTCAACGCCCCCGACCCGACCACCTTCTACGGCGGCGACGGCCGGGGTTATGTCGATTATCCCACCCTGGAAGCGTCGGTCGCCACCGCCGCCGAGTAGGATTTCGGTCTGAACCTGTATCCGCTGCGCCATTTACCGCGTTGGGTCTTCACCATACGCCGCGTAGCGGATACAGGCGTAACCATGAGCCATACCAACGATCACTGGAAGACCATCCTGCAACGGGGCGCCAACGCCCTGTCCTTCCGGATCACCAGCCCGCCGACCGCCGTCAAGCCGACCATGGTCGCCGAGCCCGCGCCGCAGAAGCGCGCCCTGCCCGTCCTGGTCTATCACGCGGTGGCCGTCTGCGCCTTGGTCGACGGCTGGGTGGCGGGCGGCGAAGGCGAGGTCCTGATCGATCGCCCCGCCGTCCTGACCCGCCAGAAACTGGCCAACGCCAAGGCCGCCGAGCCGCCGGGCAGCACCCAGTCGCCGTTTTCGACCGGCTATGCCGCCGACTATCGTCTTGAATTGGCCCGCCTGGCTTGGCTGGCGATCATCGACGATCCACCGGCACGTCTGGAGGCCCTCGCCACGGCCTACACGCCGCCGGAGCCCCGGGTGAAACTGGTCTAGGCCTTCCCTACCAGGCGCCCGTGTTCGGCATCGAGGCCCACGGCTCGGCCGGTTCCAGATTGCCGTCCTGCAGCAATTCCACCGAAATATTGTCGGGCGAACGGACAAAGGCCATGTGACCGTCGCGCGGCGGACGGTTGATCGTCACCCCCATGTCCATCAGCCGCTGGCAGGTTTCGTAGATGTCGTCGACCCGATAGGCCAGGTGGCCGAAGTTGCGGCCGCCCTGATAGTCCTCGGGATCCCAGTTATAGGTCAGCTCGACCAGCGGCGCCTTGCGCTCCTTGGCCAGTTCGACGTCCTCCGGCGCGGCCAGGAACACCAGGGTGAAGCGCCCCTTCTCATTTTCCATCCGGTACATCTCGGTCAGGCCCAGACCCTCGCAATAGAAGCGCAGCGAGGCGTCGAGATCCTTCACGCGGACCATGGTGTGCAGATAGCGCATGGGGCGGCTCCCGGAAGCGGAGATGTCTGTCGAGCCGGCAGGATAACGCGGCGGCGCGCCGGCCCGCACCCCACAAATAGCGCCTAGGAAAGACTACTTCGCGGCCTGATCCTGACCTTGCAGGACCTGTTGGGCGCGCTCTACGGCCTCCATCAAATGGCCCAGGGCCAGCCCTTCGGGACTGTCGGCGCGGTAGATCTCGCGCAGGGCCGGGACCCGGTCCTTGCAGGCGGCCATCGCGTCCAGGGCCCGATCGATCTTTCGCGTCAGCATGTCCGTAACCGCCAAAATGTTCTACATTCGTTCTACAATGGCGGTTTTCGGATATCAATCGACCACCGCCCCAACCTCCACAGGTTTCTCCCGAGTCTGCCGCCGCCACAACGCCGCGTATTCGCCGCCCGCCTCCAAAAGCGCCGCATGGGGACCTCGCTCCACAACCTTTCCACGGCGCAGCACCACGATCTCGTCGGCGTCGGCGATCGTCGACAGGCGGTGAGCCACTACCAGGGTCGTGCGCCCTTCCCTCGCCTTGCGCAGGGTGGCCTGGATGGCGGCTTCGGTGCGGCTGTCCAAGGCGCTGGTCGCCTCGTCCAGGATCAGCACGCGCGGATCGGCCAGCAGGGCCCGGGCGATGCCCACCCGCTGACGCTCGCCGCCCGACAGCTTCAGCCCGCGCTCGCCGACCTTGGTGGCCATGCCCTCGGGCAGGTTGCGGATGAACTCGCCCAGTTCGGCGGCCTCGGCGGCGGCCCAGACCTCGGCCTCGGAAGCGTCGGGACGGGCGAAGGCGATGTTGGCCATCACCGTGTCGTTGAACAAGGCCACGTCCTGCGGCACCAGGGCGACGGCTCGGCGAAGCGAGCTCTGCTTCAGGGCCTTCAGGTCATGGCCGTCCAACGTGACCCGTCCGGCCTGGGGATCGATCATCCGCAAGGCCAGGCGCACCAGGGTGGTCTTGCCCGCGCCCGACGGACCGACGATGGCCACGGTGGTCCCCGGCTGGGCGGTGAAGGTCACGCCTTGTAGACCTTCCGAGCGCGCGCCGTGGCGGAACGAGACGCCTTCGAAGGCCACGGCCCCGCCGCGCCGGTCGGCCGGCGGCGGCAGATCGATGGCGTCGGCCGCATCGGCCACGTCCGGCTTGGCCCGGCGCAGGTCCAGCATGGCCTCCATGTCGATGAACGACTGGCGGATCTCGCGATAGGCGAAGCCCAGGATGTTCAGCGGACCGTAGAGGTTCACCAGGATCAGCACGGCGGCGGTGACGTCGCCGGGCCCGATCCGTCCCGCAGCCGCCTCGCCGCCCGCGAGGATCGCCATCACCCCCAGGCCCAGGCTCATCACGGCCGACTGCACGGTGTTGAGCAAGGTCAGCGAGTTGGTCGCCTTGATGTTGGCCGCGCCGTAGGCCCGCAGAGCCGTGTCATAACCGCCGACCGCCCGCTCCTCGGCCCCGAAGGCCTTGACCGTCTCGTAGTTCAGCAGCGCGTCCACGGCCCGCCCGGCGGCCTCGGCGTCGGCTTCGTTCATCACCCGACGATGGCCGATCCGCCAGTCCGAGATCGCGAAGGTCACCACGCCGTAGATCACCACCGTGACCACGGCCGTCAGGGCGAAGCGCCAGTCATAAGCCTTGGCCAGCACGATGGCGGCCATGACCAGCTCGACCGCCGTGGGGGCGATGTTGAACACTAGGCCGCGCAGCAGGAAGTCCATCGACCGCGCGCCGCGATCGATCACCCGCGACAGCGAGCCGGTGCGCTTGGTCTGGTGGAAGTCGATCGACAGCGACAGGGCGTGGGCGAAGGTCTCGACCGCCGCGCGGGTCTGGGCGGCCTGGGCCACCGGGGTGAACACGGCGTCACGCGCCTGGGGCGCGACGGCGGCGATGAAGCGGATCAGGGCCCAGCCACCTGCAAGGGCGGCGAAGGTCAGGCCGACCTGCACCGCCGCTCCTTGCCCCACGCTCAGGGCGTTGACCGCCTTGCCCAGCAGCAGGGGTGCGACAACGCCCAGGAACTTGCCGGCAAAGGTGAAGACCAAGGCCAAGGTCACGCGCCAGCGCAGGCCGGGCGCCTTGGAACGCATCACCAGGCCGAACAGATCGGCCAGGGCCTTCCAGCCGTTGGCCTTGACGTCGGGGGCCGCGACAGCCCCCGCCACGGCTCCGGATCGCGGCGCCATGCCCCTCACTGAGCGGTGTCCAGCAGTTGGGTGGTCTGCAGCCCACCACCCGGGGTCATCCAGTCGACGCGCCAGCCCATGCCGTTCAGAGTGGAAGACGCCGGCCCGTTCGTCGGGGTCGCCGGGACGCTGACCTCGACGACCACCTGTTGCTCGCCGCCATCGCCGGCCACCTGGATCGTATGATCGCCCGCCGTCAAGGGCTGGTCCAGCGAGATCGAGAAGCGCCCGTCCTCGCCGACCTTGCCCTCGCCTCGTGTCGCGCGGTCCACCCGAACGCCCAGGCCCGCGCCCGGCGTACCGACGCCCGAGACCACGGCCCCGCCGCTGCGGTCATAGTCGATGGCCAGCACACGCGGCGGAAGCGAGCTTCGGCCCATCACCTCGGCCCCGGCCCCGGCGCGCAGCAGCACCGCCGAGCCGTTCGGCGCGACCATCAGATAGCCCTGGGCTTGGACGGTCCGGCCATCCATCGTCATCGACAGGCCGTAAAGGCGAGGCTCAGGGGCCAGGGGCGCCACCAGTCGCCAAGCGCCGGCCGCGTCGGCCTTGCCGACCAGGGCCTCGCCGGTCGGCGCGCCCAATCTTACGCTGGACGAGGGCTCGGCCTGGCCCGACAGCGTCACGGTGTTCCCCTCGCGGATCGCCGACACCACGCGCGGCGGCCTCAGATAGCCGGCCTGGGGCGAAGGCTGCTCGGTCTTGGCCGCCGCCGGATCGTTCCGCCAGCCTTCCTCGCCGCGGCCGCACGCGCCCAGCGCCAGCGTGGCCAAGGCGGCGACGACGCAGGCGGACCTAAGGGGGGCGGACTTGAGGGGGCCCGACTTGAAACCGATCTCGCGAATCCTGATCATGTCGTATCCAACGGCCGACGACGCCCCGGCGGCCTGTTTCCTTGGGTGTTCACGTGCGGCGCGCCGACCTTGTCTACAAGGACCGGCGCGCTGTTTATTTTTCTGGAGTGGACGACGATGCCCGACCTGTCCAGCGTCCAAACCGGCGACGCCACCGTGGACAAAGCCGTCTGTGTCTATTGCGGGTCGTCCAACGCGGCCGAGCCGGCGTTCCTGGAGGCGGCGTTCCAGATCGGCGGCGATTTCGCCAAGGCCGGACTGAAGCTGGTCTATGGCGGCGGCGGCGTGGGCCTGATGGGCGCGACGGCGCGCGGCGCCCACGAGGCCGGTGGCCGGGTGCTGGGCATCATCCCAGAATTCCTGCGCGGCCGCGAGCAGCCGTTCGACGACGTCGAGACCGTGGTCGTCACCTCGATGCACGAACGCAAGATGATGATGTTTGAGCGTTCGGACGCCTTCGTCGTCCTGCCCGGCGGCATCGGCACGCTGGAGGAGATCATCGAACTTCTGTCCTGGCGACGCCTGGACCTGCACCGCAAGCCAATCGTCTTCCACAATCCGGGCGGCTTCTGGGACCCGCTGTTCGCCCTGCTGCATCACACCATCGACCGGGGCCTGACCCCGCCGTCGCTGCAGGAGTCCTGGCGGGTGGCGGAACACGCCAGCGGCATAACGCCCACCCTACTGGCCTGGCTTGCCGAAACCGGGCAAGAAGACGCGTCTTCAAACGTTCGTTTGTTGACTTAGTTGCAAAACGCAACGATATGTCCGCGACCGGCCTCCCACGTCGGTCTTAGGGGATAAGGAAACAGACATGCGTATCTTCGTGACCGCGCTCGCCGCGGCCTCCGCCCTGTCCACGCTCGGGATGGCGACCGGCGCCTTCGCCGCCGAGGGCGCGGTTCTCAAGCTGAAGGCCCCCAGCAAGGCCCCCACCCTGATCCAGGACGGCGCCATGTGGCGCTGCAACGGCGACGTCTGCGCCGCGCCGCAGGTCAAGTCGTTGCCGATCGGCCGCGCGTGCCGCAAGGTCGCCGCCGAACTCGGCGCCGTGACGACGTTCAACTATCGCGGTGAAGAGCTGGACGCCTCCGGCATCGCCGACTGCAACACGGCCGCCAAGCCATAAGACCCCGCTCGAACCTTTCGAAATGAAACACGAGGGCGGCTCGCCAGACGGGCCGCCCTTTTTCTCGTCTACTTCCGACCGGACGGCTTCGGCTCCGAAGCCGGCGGCTTGGACGGTTGTCTTCCCCCGACCAGCATCCCGCCGATCAGGGCGAAGGACAGCATGGCGTGGTTCATCTTCGATACGTTCATTTGGCGGCGTCTCCCAGATAGCCGTTGGACCAGGAGACGCGCGCGGCTTACAGGGGCTCCCACCCTCCTAGTCGTCAGCGCGTCGATACAAAGCATGCGCCGGCCTGGCCGAGACGCAACAAAAATCATCCGAACCCTGACGAATTCAGTATACGGATGACTATGCTTTTCCTTTGCTCGCAAAGCCTTGCGCCACAAAGAAAAAGCCGCCCGCGACGGCGTGTCGCGGGCGGCCTTATCGTCAATCGGCGGTTGTCCGTGAGCGGTATTACGCCGCCTTGCCGAACGACAGCGATTCGTAACGCCGCAGATGGTGATCGACCGAACCGAACAGGCCCTCGATCAGCGAGGCGCGCTTGAAGTAATGGCCGATCGCCAACTCGTCGGTCATGCCCATGCCGCCGTGGATCTGGATGGCGTTCTGGCCGACGAACTTGCAGGCGCGGCCGATGCGGACCTTGGCGGCCGAGACGGCCTTGGCGCGCTCATCCTCGCCCTCGGACAGCTTGATCGTAGCCATGTAAGTCATCGACACGGCCTGCTCCAGCTCGATGAACATGTCGACCATCCGGTGCTGCAGCACCTGGAAGTTCGAGATGGCCGTGCCGAACTGCTTGCGCTGCTTGGCGTAGTCCAAGGTGCCCTCGTGCAGCTTGCGCAGCACGCCCACGGCCTCGGCGCCGACGGCGGCGACAGCCTCGTCGATAACCTGGTTGACCAGGGGTAGGCCGCCGCCTTCCTGGCCGATCAGGGCGTCGACCGGGAGCGAGACGTTCTCGAAATAGACTTCCGAAGCGCGGTTGCCGTCCACCGTAGGATAGTCGCGCGTGACGATGCCCGGCAGGCTCTTGTCGACCAGGAAGACCGAGACGCCGCCGGCGTCGCGCTGGGCGCCGCCGGTGCGGGCGGTGACCACCAGATGGGTGGCGAACGGCGCGCCGACCACCACGGCCTTGTGGCCGTTCAGGACATAGCCCGAGCCGTCCTTCTTGGCCGTCGTCTTCAGGTCCTGCCAAGTGTAGCGGCCCTGCGGCTCGGCATAGGCGAAGGCGATGGTGGTCGTGCCCGCCACGATGCCCTCGATCACCGACGCCGCCCCGGCGTAGCCCGAGTGCTTCATGAAGCCGCCGCCGATCACCACGGTGCCGAGATAGGGCTCGATGACGAGCGCCTTACCGAACTCCTCCATGATGATCATGTTGTCGATCGCGCCGCCGCCCAGGCCGCCCAGCTCTTCGCTGAACGAGGCGCCCAGGATGCCCAGCTCCTCGGCGAAGGCCTTCCAGTAGTCCTGGCGCCAGCCGGCTTCGGAATTGACGATCTTACGGCGGGTCTCGAAGTCGTACTTGTCCTGCAGGAAGCTCGCGACCGTGTCGCGGACCATCGACTGCTCTTCGGTGAAGTTGAAATCCATCCCTGGGTTCCCGTCTCTGTCTTTGTCCCCGGCGGCGCTCGGCCGGCCTCGGGGCGGCGGTGATCATGTCGGAAGTCGCGGCGAGCGGCCCGGCCGCTCGCCCTGGTCGTCGCCCTAGAGGCCCAGCACCATCTTGGCGATGATGTTACGCTGGATCTCGTTGGACCCGCCGTAGATCGACGTCTTGCGGACGTTGAAATAGGTCGGGGCCGCGCGGTGGGTCCATTCGGGGCCGATCGGATGGGCGTTGTCGCCGTCCTTCGGGAAGCCACGGAAGTACGGCGCGGCGTAGTGGCCGGCGGCCTCCAGCACCAGCTCCGTGATCCGCTGCTGGATTTCGGTGCCCTTGATCTTCAGGACCGAGGATTCCGGACCGGGGCCTTTGCCGGCCGCTTCGCCGGCCAGCGTGCGCAGCTCGGTGTATTCCAGGGCCGTCAGGTCGATCTCCAGGTCGGCGACCTTCCGCTTGAAGTCCGGGTCGGTCAGCAGCGGCTGGCCGTCGTCGCCCAGCTCGGTCGAGGCGATCTGGCGGATACGCTCGATGCCGCGCTTGGAGCGCGCCACGCCGGCGATACCGCTGCGCTCGTGGGCCAGCAGGAACTTGGCGCAGGTCCAGCCCTTGTTCTCCTCGTAGATGCGGTTCTCGACCGGCACCTTGACGTTTTCGAGCCAGACCTCGTTGACCTCGTGCTCGCCGCCCAGGGTGATGATCGGACGCACGGTCACGCCCGGCGACTTCATGTCGATCAGCAGGAACGAGATGCCTTCCTGGATCTTGGCGGCTGGATCGGTGCGGACCAGACAGAAGATCCAGTCGCCGTGCTGGGCCAGGGTGGTCCAGGTCTTCTGGCCGTTGACCAGGTAGTATTCCTTGTCGTCGTCGCCGGTGAAGCGTTCCGCTTTGGTCTTCAGGCTGGCCAGGTCCGAACCGGCGCCCGGTTCGGAATAGCCCTGCGACCACCAGATGTCGCCCGACAGGGTCGGCGGCAGGAAGCGCTCCTTCTGCTCGGGGGTGCCGAAGGTGTAGATCACCGGCCCGACCATGTTGATGCCGAACGGCAGGATCGGGACGCAGTCGGCGCGGGCCGTCTCTTCCGACCAGATGTAGCGCTGCACCGAGGTCCAGCCGGGGCCGCCGTACTTCTCCGGCCAGGCCGGGGCCACCCAGCCCTTCTTGGCCAAAATCCGATGCCAGGACAGAAAGTCCTCCTTGGCCATCTCCTCGCCCTCCTCCTGCTTTTCGCGCAGGCCGGCGGGATAGTTCTCGGCGATGAAGGCGCGGACCTCGTCGCGGAACGCGACGTCTTCGGGCGAGAAATCGAGGTTCATGGCGGACTCCCGGAAATCGGCCCTCTTCAGGGGCCGTCTTAGCTTTCGGGAGTCACCTTAGAGTTCGAACGGGCGTTTGGAAAGATGACCTTAGCGTCAACGTAAACATTGTTCAGTTGCTGGGTCGGGCTTAGCGGACCTCGCAGGCCAAGCGGACCAGCGCCAGGGCGGTGACGCCGCCGACGCCCTCCTCCTCGGCGATGTCCAGGGCGATCAGCGGCCGTTTGCCGAGGACCTCCAGAAGGCGGGCGTGCCCCTGAGCGGTCCCGACATGGCCGGCCTGGCAGTGGGCGACCAGGGCCGGGTCGATAGCGTGCAGCACGGCGGCGGCGGCGGCCGAGGCGTAGCCGTCCAGCAAGACAGGGACCTTCTGGACCCGGGCGGCGAGGATCGCCCCGACCAGGGCGGCCGTCTCCCGCCCGCCGAGCTGGCGCAAGATCTGCAACGGATCAGACAAGTCGTCCTCGCTGACAGCCCGAACCAGCGCGGTAGCGATCGGCTCCGGCGCGTCGCTCCAATCGGAGGCCTCTCCGCCGAACAGGGCCAGGGCGATGGCGCCGGCCGCGCGGTCGGTCTCGGCGGCGATCACGCCGGGGATCAGCAGGTCGGGCTGCTTGGCCAGGGCCTCCATGCCGAAGGCCATGGTGGCGGCGCATTCCTTCTCGCTCATCGAGGCCTTCTGGACCGCGTCGGGAGTCGGGCGGTCGATGGCCAGGTCGAAAGCTTCTAGTCCCGCGCCCTGGACGCCGGCGATGCGGCAGACATTGGCCCCGCCGGCGGCCACGGCCTCCAGGCGCTCGCGAGCCCAACCGCGGGGGCCCACGCCCTGGCGGGCGCCGGCGTAGAGGGCGACGACGGGACGGAGCACAGCCGGCGGCGTCTTGCCCGTCCAGTCCGTCAGCCAGGCCGAGATTTCAGCCAGGCGGTCACCGCCCGCGAAGCTCGAGGTCGGAACGGCCGGCGCGTCGGCGGCCAACTTGCGGATGTCGTCGAAGGGAGAAACGGTCATGGGGCGCGGACTTAAGCCAGCCCGCGCCCGATGCAAAGACGTGGATCGTCCCAAAGGACGATCAGGCGCCGCCGGACGAGCTGGTCAGCGCCTTGCACGCGCCGTCGCGCTCGGCGATCAGCGAAGCCTTCACGTCATCCTTGGCCTTGTCGGCCTGGGCGCTGGCGTTCCGCTCGGCGGACGCGACGCGGTTCTGGACCAGCGGATCGCGCCCGCGGCTCTGGGTCTTCACCAGAGCCTGCAGCGCCGTGGCGTCGGCTTCGCCCAGGCTCGACGCCTTGGCCAGGCCGAGGCAGCGCGAGGCGCGGACGAGTTCGCTGTCGCTGATGCGATCGGCGGCGAAGGCCGGAGCGACCGTCGAAGCGGCGAGCGCGACGGCGGCGATGGAGATCAGGATGCGCATTGGAAAACCCTCATAAGATTGAAAAGATGGACGCGACGGACACACGGGTCCGCACCGCGAGCCGCCCTTGCGCGACCCGTCTGGAGCGGCGACATACGGAGCATGACCTCGGCCACGCCCCCGAAAGCCCCGGATGGGGAAACTGTAACTTCGGCGCCCCGCCCGCCCCGCCCGATCGCGACGCCTTGCGTGAAGGTCTGCGCGGTGGACGGCCAGAGCGGCTTCTGCCTGGGCTGCCGGCGAACCCTTCCCGAGATCGCCGGCTGGGCCCGGCTGAGTGACGAGGAGCGGGCCGCTATCATGGCCGCCCTTCCCCATCGCCCAGATCCGATGGCTAACCTGACGGCCGGCCAAGGTTAGACGCAACTAGTTGGCGGTGTTGACCGCGGCGCCGGTCGAAGCGCCGTTCAGCCAGGCTGAGCAGGTGTTGGTGCGTTCGGCCAACAGCTTTTCTTTCTTCGCGCCGTCGGCCTTGTCGCCTTCCTTCTGAGCATCGACGATCTTCCGCTGGGCCGAAGCGCGGACCGGCAGTTCGCGGCTGGCGCCCTCGGTTCGCAGGAACGCGTCAATGCCCGCGGTGTCCACCTTGCCCAAGCCGTCGGACGCGGCCAGGCCGCGGCAACGGGCGGCTTGCAGGAATTCGTAGTTGGAAGCGGCGGCGCCGGCCTGGGCGGCTCCCGCGAGGGCCGAGGCGGCGGCGATCGTCGCGACAATGATCTTTTTCATAGCGGCATTCCCTCGATAAGCACTGAACTTGCAAGAGGTGATATGACGCAACATTTGAACATTCTGAAGTTAAATCGAAGTCATGTTCAGTCATTACATAGATGTAACGATGCGATCATTGAGTATTACGATTTTTTAACTTGCTGATCGATTATCGATTAATTAACCACAAGGGGTCGCGCCGGGATCGATTCACCGGTTGAAAACCCATTGCCCGCTAGTGTGCCCGGCAACGGTCGTAGAAACGGCCACAAAGCCTGTATGGCGGGGTGACTTCGATGCTCAAGTTCGCGTCCATCGCGATCGTAGGCGCGCTCTCGGCGGTCGGGGCGGCGAAAGCCGTCGTGTCGCTGGATGATCTGCGCCAGCCGGACCTGCGCGGTCCCGCCCCCGCCGTGGCCCCCGCTGACGAGGGCGCGGCCCAGATCGTCAAGGCCGCCGACGGCCATTTCTGGGCCGAGGCCAAGGTTGACGGCCGCGCGGTGCGCTTCCTGGTCGACACCGGCGCCACCGCCGTGGCCCTCAGCCAGACCGACGCCCAACGCCTGGGCATCGACACCAAGGCCCTGGACTACAGCTACCGGGTCATGACGGCCTCGGGCGAAACGCGCGCCGCTTCGGTCAAGCTGGCCAGCATTTCGGTGGCCGGCGCCCAGGTTCGCGACGTCGAGGCGCTGGTCGTCGAGAAGGGCCTGGAGACCTCGCTGCTGGGCATGACCTATCTGGGCCGCCTCTCCAGCTTCCAGGCCACGCCGCGCGCTCTGGTGCTGCGCTCGTAAGACTCTAGCCCACCGCCGCTTCCAATGTCCGCGCCTCGCGCGCGTCGACGGCCTGGCGCACGGCGGCCAGGGCGCGATCCACGACTTCCAGCCCCGCCCCCGCCGCGACGCCTTCGACGGTCAAGATTCGGCGCCAGGCCCGCGCGCCCGGCAGGCCGTGGAACAGGCCCAGCATGTGCCGGGTCATCGCCGCCAGATGCACGCCCGACGCCAATTGGCCGGCCATGTAGGGCTTGTAGAGCTCGACCGCCTCGAACGCGTCGATGTCGGCGACGTCTTCGCCGAACACCCGGCGGTCGACCTGCCCCAGCAGTCCCGGCTCGTGATAAGCCGCGCGGCCAAGCATCACGCCGTCGACATGCTCCAGCTGCTCGAGCGCCACGTCGAGGTCCGGAATCCCGCCGTTGATCACGATGGTCAGATCCGGCCGCTCGCGCTTGAGCCTATGGACCAACGGATAGTCCAGCGGCGGCACGTCGCGGTTCTCCTTCGGCGACAGCCCCTTAAGCCAGGCCTTGCGGGCGTGGACCGCGAAGCTGGTGACGCCCGCCTTGGCCGACAGGTCGACCAGTTCGAACAGGGCCTTCTCCGGCTCTTGGTCATCGACGCCGATCCGGCATTTGACCGTCACCGGGACCTTCACCGCCGCGGCCATGGCGGCCATGCAGTCTGCCACCAGCTGAGGCTCCTGCATCAGGCACGCGCCGAAACGGCCGCTCTGCACGCGGTCGGACGGGCAGCCGACATTCAGGTTGATCTCGTCATAGCCCCAGTCCTCGCCGATCCGGGCGGCGGCAGCCAGGTCGCCGGGCTCGGACCCGCCCAACTGCAGCGCCACCGGATGCTGGCCGGCGTCGAAGCCGAGCAGCCGCTCGCGGTCGCCGTTCAGCACCGCGCCACTGGTGACCATTTCGGAATACAGCAGCGCCCGGCGCGACAGCACCCGGTGCAGAGACCGGCAATGGCGGTCGCTCCAGTCCATCATGGGGGCTATGGAAAATTTCGCCATAAACTTTTGATTTTATTCAATATTTTTCACGCCAATCGCTCCCGTGGAGAATTGGATGAGCGGAACCAAACCGAGGGAATTCAGTGAGTTAGCCAAGATCGCGGTGCGAAAACACACCCGATCCGCTCCACATATATACGCGTTGTACACGCGAAGCGCCAAGTTGCGAACAGAAAGAAGGGCCTTTTCCCGTCAAGCTCAACGGCGCCGGATGACCATCGAGTCGGTTCTGGCGTCGTTTGCCGCCGTTGGCGCATTTCCAGAAATTGGACGTTCAGCTGTGGCCGACGGCGGCCGCAATCCAGTCGAGACCATCCTTTCTCGCGCTCGGCCGAAACCTGTCGCCTGGGCGCAGGCCGGGCTCATTGGCGCTACTCGGCGATGAGGCAAAAACCAGCGCCACGAATTCATAGGCAAGAAAATTTTCGCTAATGAATTTGCGGCTGGCCTTTCTCGTGTCCGTGACTAGGTTCGAGGCAGCCAAGAAGATCAAAGGGGGGAGGATCATGGATTTCCGTCAACCGACGGGGCGAACGCGGCGGGCCCTGCTGAAAACCGGCGTGGCTTTCGGCACGATGACCGCGACCCTCCCGAACAAGGCCTGGAGCAGTTCGCGCTCCCCCGGCCTCGTCATCCCCGTCCAAGGCGGAGAGCTTCAGCTCACGGCACTCAGCGACCGCGCGGTTCGGGTGCGTTTCAAGCCCGGCGGCGCCGCCGCGCCGTTGGCTATGCCCGAGATCCTCGACGCCCGGCCGCCCGCCAAGCCGCCTAGGATCGCGCGAACGCCGACGCGGATCACCCTAACCCTTCCTGCCATCACCTGCGTGTTCGACAAGCAGACCGAGACGCTGAGTTTCCAGGACGCCGCGGGCCGGGTTCTGCTGAGCGAGACGCCCCACGGCCGCTCGCCCCTCGCCGCGGCCGTGCGTGGTCATCCGACACTGGACGTCGCCCAATCGTTCGAGTCGCCGCCCGACGAACGCCTCTATGGCACGGGCTGCTTCCAGGACGGGGCGCTGGACCTGCGCGGTTTGTCGCGCCGCCTGACGCAGGTCAACACCCAGATCAGCCTGCCCTTTCTGCTCTCCAGCAAGGGATACGGCCTGCTCTGGCACAATACGGGGCTTTCGGAGCTGAACCCCCTCGCCGGCCAGGTCCGGCTGGAAAAAGCGGAGTCGACCGCCGAGGCCAAGGAGGTGGATGTCACCACCACCACCGGTGGGGCGAAGATCAGGCGCCAGGACGCGGTTTTCGAAGGGCGCTTCTCCGTCGGCGAAGCCGGCCTCTACGGCCTTCTGCTCGACGTGGGCCGTCCCATGGCTTCGCGTCACTACGTGGAGATCGACGGCAAGGTCGTCTGTGACTTCGCCAACCCGTGGCTGCCGCCGACGACAGGCCTGCGAACCCAGCTGTCGGCCGGAGAGCATTGCGTTCGCGTGATCGGCTCCAGCCAAGACGCGCCCGTCCTCCATTTCGGGCTGGTGAAGCCGACGACCGTCTGGCGTTCGCCGGTCGCCGACGCGATCGACTACGTCGTCATCGTCGGTCCGAGCGCCGACGAGGTTATGGAGGGCTACCGCGAGCTCGTCGGTGCGACGCCGCTCTTCCCGCGCTGGGCCTACGGCTACATCCACTGCCGCGAGCGCTTCACCTCGTCGGCCGAAATCCTGGAGAACGCCCACGAGTTCCGGGCTCGCAAGATCCCGGTCGATGTCATGGTCCAGGACTGGCAGTACTGGGGCAAACATGGCTGGAACGCCATGCGGTTCGACGAGACGGCCTATCCCGATCCGGCGGGTCTCGTGCGAGATCTCCACGCGATCGACATGCGCTTTATGCTGTCGGTCTGGTCCAAGGTCGATCGCTCGACCGAGCTTGGCCGGGAGATCGCCGCGCGCGGCGACTATATTCCCAACACCGACTGGGTGGACTTCTTCAACCCGCGCGCGGCGGCCTTCTACGCCAAGAGCCAGAGCGAGCGACTGACCTCGCTGGGCATCGACGCCTGGTGGCAGGACGCCACCGAGCCGGAGAACGACGACCTGCGCGATCGCGACACCGCCGCCGGCCCAGGTGAGCGGGTGCGCCTGACCTATCCACTTCAAGTGTCGCGCACCGTCTACCAGGCCCAGCGCAACGCCCGCCCCGACCGGCGGGTCATGATTCTGACGCGCTCGGCCTTTCTCGGACAGCAGCAGTTCGCCGCGGCGACCTGGTCGGGCGACATCGGCAATGACTGGGAGACGCTGAAGCGGCAGATCCCGGCCGGCTTGAACATGGCCGCGGCCGGCTATCCGTACTGGACGGTCGACGCCGGCGGCTTCTTCCGCCCCGGTGACGGTCAGTACACCGACCCGGCGTATCACGAGCGCTTGCTGCGATGGCTGCAGTACGCGACCTTCCTGCCCCTGCAGCGCGTGCACGGCTACCAGACCAAGACCGAGATCTGGCGATACGGCGTCGATGTCGAGCGCGTCGGCAAGCAGTATATCGAGCTGCGCTACAGGTTGATGCCCTATATCTATTCGATGGCGGCCGACACCACGCGGACGGGGACGCCGCTGATCCGGCCGTTGGTGTTCGACTTCCCGCAGGACGGCAAGGCCCTCGATCAGGGCCACAGCTACATGTTCGGGCGAGCGCTCCATGTGGCGCCGGTCGTCGAGCCGGGCGTGAGCCAATGGCCGGTTTACCTGCCCGAAGGTCCAGGCGGTTGGTACGACTTCTGGACTGGTCAGCGACGCCAGGGCGGACAGGAGCATCAGGTCGCCGCCCCGGTCGACCGCATTCCCGTGCACGTGCGCGCGGGCACGATCCTGCCGATGGGCCCCGTGACGCAGTCGACCGCCGAAAGCATCCGCAACCGCATCGAACTGCACGTTTACGCCGGCGCCGATGGCGAGACGACGCTTTATGAGGACGCGGGCCTCGACTATGCCTACGAGCGCGGCGACTTCGCCCAGCTCCACTGTCGCTGGCGCGACACGGATCGGACCCTCGAGATCGAGCGCTCCGGGCGTCCGCGCGCGATCTACGCGTCGGATCGCCTGGAGGTCGTGCTCCACGGCCCCGACGCGGGACCAATCCGCCGCGTTCAGGTCACCCTGGAGGGTCGCTTGACCCGGGTCGTGATGTCGTGACGATCAAGAATCGGCGAATGTTTTCAGGACGGCCCTGCGTCCCGGCCGCCGTTCTCGGCGCCGTCTTCGCGCTCGGGGCCACGGAGGCGGACGCGGGCGCGGAGGGGCGTTTCCACTGGCGCTCATCCGCACCGTTGATCACACCTTCCGCCGAAGGCGGGCAGAGCTATTCCGGCCTCAAGGATCCTTCGGTCGTCTATTTCAATGGCGCATATCACGTGTTCATGACCACGGCCTCCCCCGACGGGGGGTGGCACATGGCCTATACCCGCTTCACGGACTGGTCCGAAGCGCCCAAGGCCAAGGTCGTCAGCTTGAAACAGTCCGGCATCGGCCCTGGATATCGCGCGGCGCCGCAGGTCTTCTACTTCGCGCCGCAAAAGCTCTGGTACATGGTCTATCAGAGCGGCCCGCCCGTCTATTCGACGACCGCGAACATCGAAGACCCCATGTCGTGGAGCGCGCCGAAGCCTTTCTTTTCGGAAACGCCGGCCATCATCAAGGCCTCCGGTCAGGAGGCTTGGCTCGATTTTTGGGTCATCTGCGACGACAGAAACTGCCATCTGTTCAACACGGGCGACAACGGCAATCTCTATCGGTCGCAGACGCCGATCGGCCAGTTCCCCAAGGGCTTCGCGGACACCAAGATTGTCCTGGCCGGTCGTCGCGACGACGTCTTCGAAGCCAGCATGCACTACAAGATCGCCGGCGCGAACGCCTACCTCACCCTGGTCGAGGCGATCGGTCCACGGGGCCGCTATTTCCGTTCGTGGACCAGCGACAGGCTGGATGGAGCATGGCGGGCGCTCGCCGACAGCGCCTCGGCTTCGTTCGCGGGATCGGACAATGTCGCCTTCGACGGGCCGGCCTGGTCCGAAGGTGTTTCCCATGGCGAACTCGTGCGCGGCGGCCATGACCAGACGCTGACCATCGACCCCTGCAAGCCCTTGCGGTTCTTGTATCAGGGCCTGGCGTCCCACCCGCCCGATACGGAATATGTCAGACTACCTTACCGTCTGGGCCTCCTGACCGCGACGGAATCCAACCCCATCAGCCGGATGTGCCCGCAATCTGGCAAATGACGGCATTCGCTGCGGGGTCATATAGTCAGACAATATCCCTTGATGAGGCGATCGGTCGCCTGTAGCTCTAACGCCAACAACTACGAAGGCGTTACGACAGGCCAGGCGTCACCGTCATCGGGCGGCTCTCCGCCTATCGGGGCTCCCGGCCATCGTCACGAATTCCGTGAAATCTGGGGAGCCTCCATGACAACGAACCTTAGCCGTCGCGGCCTGCTGGGCGCTTCGGCGGCGCTGACCGCCGCCCTGCCCGCCGTCGCCGCCGCCAACAAACCCGCACCGAAGAAGAAGCCGCTCCTGGCCCCGACCCCGCCGATGGGCTGGAACAGCTGGAACAGCTTCGCCACGACGATCACCGAAGCCCAGACCCTGGAGCAGGCCGCGATCATGGCCCGCGAGCTGCAGCCGGCCGGTTACGACATCCTGACCGTCGACATCCAGTGGTACGAGCCCGGCGCCAGCAGCTACACATATGCCGCCAAGCCCGTGCCGACCCTGGACGACCACGGCCGGCTGCTCCCCGCGCCCAACCGTTTCCCGTCCAGCGCCGGCGGAAGGGGATTCAAGCCTCTGGCCGACCAGATCCACGCCCACGACCTGAGATTCGGCGTTCACCTGATGCGCGGCGCTCCGCGCCTGGCGGTCGAGCGCGGCCTGAAGATCGTGGGGACGAACATCAGCCTGGCGGACATCGTCGATAAGCGCAGCATCTGCCCCTGGAACCCCGACATGTACGGGGTCGACATGAGCAAACCCGGCGCCCAGGCCTACTATGACAGCGTCTTCGCCCTGCTGGCCTCGTGGGGCGTGGACTTCGTCAAGGTCGACGACCTCGCCCGTCCCTACGACGCCCATATGGCCGAGATCGAGGCTATCCATCGGGCCATCGGCCGCACGGGCCGGCCGATAATCCTGTCGATGTCGCCGGGTGAGACCCCGGTCGTGCGCGGCGCCCATGCGCGCCAGCACGCCCAGATGTGGCGGATTTCGGACGACTTCTGGGACGAGTGGACTCTGCTGGACGCCCAGTTCACGCGTCTGGAGAACTGGTCGCCGTACATTGGCGAAGGCGGCTGGCCGGACGCCGACATGCTGCCGCTGGGCCGCCTGGCCCTGGGTGAACGCGACACCAAATTCACGCCAGACGAACAGCGCACCCTGATGACCCTGTGGTCGATCGCGCGCTCGCCGCTCATCATGGGCGGGGACCTGCGCCACCTCGATACACCGACCAAGGCCCTACTGACCAATCCCGAGGTGATCGCCGTCAACCAGGCTTCGAGCCAGAACCGTCCGCACTTCGTCGAGGACGGCATGCGTGTCTGGACCGCGAAGGCGGCCAACGGCGACGGTTACCTCGCCCTGTTCAACACCGGCGACAAGGCGCGCGAAGTGGGCGTGGACCTTAAGACCGTCGGCCTGCCCGCCTCGGTCGCGGTGCGCGATCTATGGAGCCGCAGCGACGTAGGCAAGGCCGCCCGGCGCTTCAGCGTCCAGCTGCCATCGCACGGCGCGGGCCTGTATCGTCTCACGACAGGGTGAGAGCACGAGTCTCGCGGCTAGGAGAGACACGTCCCGGCGACGACGTCGCCGCCGGGATATGCTCTAGTCGGTCAACAACGCCGCATTACCCCAGGTGACGACCGTGGGCGCCTTGTTCTTGGCGGAAGCGCCACGCGCCACGAGCTCGACGGTCTTCACGCCGGATATGTTGGCGCTCAAGGTCTGCGCCGTTTGGCCGAAACGGGTCGGCTTGGACGTCGTTAGAAGCTTGCCGTCGCCATAGACCGAGAAGGTCACGGCGTCGTCCGCATCGAACGTCGAGTCGTCAACTCCGACCTCAGCGGTGAAGCGACGGAACTGGCGGTCGGCCCGAACCTCGAGCCGCGAGTTGGCGAGCACGCCCAGGCCTGTCCCGTACGTTTTGCCATCGACGCGCAACGTCTGGCGATAGGGCGTTGCGTCGGCCTGCGCGCCGCCCCATCCGGTGTAGGCCGGCGGCTCGCCGTCGTCGGTCGTGCCGCCCCACGGCGTGATCATCCGATGAATCGTGGGGTCGGGCTGGGGAATGACCACGCCGTCGACCGCCGGATTCACCCGTCCAGGCATTTCCGCCAGATAGAGGCCGTTGGGAAGCGCGCGCGCGCCGGCGGCGTCGAAGACCAGCGTCTGGCGCGGATCGAGATGCAGCTTGGTCTCGCCGGAAAAAGCCGGCAGCGTGGCGCCGGTCCACAGATCCTTGAGCGTCACCGGCGCCGTCGCGGCGAACTTCAGGTGGCCGGCCGTCAGCGTCACGTCGGTCGGCGCCAGGCCGCGGTTGAAGATCGCCACCGCCTTGTGGCCGTTGCTCAGCGTCTTGACCAGGATCTGGACGTCGTCGGTGTCGTAGGCCAGCACCGCCTGGTTGCCCGCCGGGTCCTGGTCGACGGCGATGAGGTCGCTGTTGCCCAGGATATCCATCAGCGGCTGCGGCGCATTCCTCAGGTCGTAGCCGATCAGAAGCGGCGCCGACAGCATGGCCCACAGCGCAAAGTGCGACTTCGCCTCCGTCAGATGGTGTTCGTCGAAGTCGCCGTGACCGACAAACAGCATGTCGGGATCGTTCCAGGAGCCGGGATGCGCATAGAGGGCGCGGTTGGCGCTGTCGAAATTGGCCAGCATCCGCGTCCAGCTGGGCGTGATGTCGTCGCTGGTCCGCGACAGGTTGCCGACATCCTTGGCCCAGGCGCGGACGTCGGCCGAACCCCAGGCGCAGATCGAGAAGATGTAATCTCCATCTGGGTTGGTGCGGCGCAGGGCGTCGGCGACCTGCTGGTACAGCGCGCGGACAGCCGGGATGTCGGTGCGGCGAATTTCCTTGATGTCGATCAGTGGGGCCAGCGCCCGGTACTGGCCCGCCTTGACGCGCTCGTTGTCAGGGCCGAAGGCGCGGATACCGCAGGCGTCGACCTTGATGTAGTCGAACGCCCAGTCACCGAAATAGAGTTTGATATCCTGGTCGGTGTGGCCGTACAGGCCGACCTCCCGCTCGGCGACCGTGCCCTCGGGCAGGTTCGGCGCGTTGGGCGCGAAGGCCTGGGAACAGTTGTTGGCGCCGATATCCGAATAGATGCCGGCCTTCAGGCCCATGGCGTGGATACGGTCCGTGAACGGCTTGAAGCTGGTCTGTTCGGCGCCGCCGACCGCCGCGGACGGAAAGATGGAGGTTCGCACCACCATGCGGCCGTCCGAAGTCCGCCGCTTCAGCCACCAGCCGTCGTCGATATTGATATAGCGATAGCCCTTCGCGGCCAGGCCGCTGTCGACAATGGCCTTGGCGGAGTCCAGGACCTTGGCTTCGGTGACGTCCGTGTGGAAGGCGTTCCAAGAGTTCCACCCCATCGGCGGCTTGGCCGCCTGCCCGGTCGTCACGGCGGTCCAACGGCCGGTCGGGGCCAGCGGATCGTCCGCGGCGTAGGCTCCGCCGCTGCAACCCAGCAGAATGGCGACACCGCCGACAAGTCCTGCAGAAACCCGCATCGTTACGCCTCTCAACATGTTCTTTCTCTTATGGATCCTGCGAGAAAAAGGTCGTCTAGCTGAACAGCTTCTGCTCGCGCGCGAAATTCAGGAACAGCGGCGGCCACAGACCGTCGGGACTGCCCGGCCGCCACCCTGCGCTGAAGCCGTGTCCGCCGTGGGCGAACAGGTGGGTCTCGACCGTGATCTTGGCCGCGACCATGGCGTCGCGCAGCCGCACCGTATTGGCCACGGGAACCGTGCCGTCGTCCTCGGCATGCACCAGGAAGGTCGGGGCGGCGGCCGGGGTGACGTTGAGGTCCGGCGACCACTCGCGGATCTGGGCGGCCGTCGGCGGGCCGCCGAACAGCGATGGCGCGGCGCCGCCATAGGCGTAGGCGGGATCGACGCTCTGCACCGGATAGATCGGCGCCGCCAGGAAAGGCCGGGCGCTGAGCTGGTCCGTGGCGTCGACGGCCGCGTAGAACGGCGTCGAATGCCGCGTCGCCAGCGTCGTCGTCAGGAAGCCGCCGGCGCTGAAGCCCATGACGCCGACCCGCTGGGGGTCGAGACGGAAGCGCTGCGCCTGGGCGCGGATCATGCGCATGGCGCGCTGGGCGTCGGCCGGGCCGACCGCGGCCGCATCCTTCCATCCGTCCTGAGCCAAGCGGTAGATCAGCACAAAACAGCTGATGCCCGCGCGGTTCAGGATGTCGGCGATATAGTAGCCCTCGTGCTCGAAATAGTTCCAGGCGAAGCCGCCGCCCGGAATGATCAGCATGGCCGCGCCGTTGGGCTGGGCGGCCGGGAAGGCGATCATGTGCGGTCTCGTGACGCCCTTCGTGCGCCGGCTGCTGTAGCCCGGACTCGTCGAGGTCTGCTCGACGATCTCGGCCATGTCCGGATGCAAGGCGCCCGCCGGCGGGCTCGGCCACAGCTCGATGACCTCGCGCGCGCCCGCCGAACCGGGCTGGGCCCGCCCCTGGGTCGCCGCGCCCAGGCCCATCGCCGAAACGCCGGCCAGGATCAGGTGAGATTTCACAAGATCGCGTCGTGAAAGACCCATTGGAAACAGCCTCGCTCGCTGGGCTCGATCTCTAAGACTTGGAGGGGACGACGATCCTTGAGGATCAGGCCGTCTGCAATTCGATGATCGTGACCGGACGGCCCCGTGCGGCTTCGGGGACCGAGATCGTATGTCCGTCATCGGTCGTTTTCCACGCGACCGGGCCGCCGGAGAGATTTCTCGCCTTCACGATGCGCGCCGGAAGGCGCGGGATCCGAAGCTCTTCAGACGGCCAGCTCAGGATGTGCAGGAAGACGGACTTGCCGCTCCGCGTCGTCCCGTAGAGTCCGTCCACCGGTTCGAGCGGACCCGGGCGCGTTCCGTAGATCGCCGCGCCATGTTGCTGCAGCCACTGGCCGACGGATCTCAGGGTCTCGGTCTCCCTTTGACCGATGACGCCGTCCCTGTCAGGTCCGACGTTGGCGATGACGTTGCCGTTCCGGACGACGGCGTCGACCAGCAGCCTGACCACCTGATCCGACGACATCACGTCGCCGTCGGGCGTATAGCCCCAGGCGCGGGATAGCGAGAACGCTTTCTCCCACGGCCGCTGGCGGATCGGACCGGTGATCGGCGCGAGCCCCTCCTGCACATCGAAGTCGCCCTGCCAGCCCGAACGGGGATTGATGACGATGTTCGGCTGGTGTCGGCGGACCATCCGGTTGAGTTTGTCGGGCTCCCACAACCAGGCCGCGTCGGCG
>JAGIBE010000214.1 GCA_017744495.1 Caulobacter sp.
CGGCGGGACCTTGTTTCAAGGACTAGAGCCCAGTTCGCGGCGGTTTGCATCCGAAACAGGCGCCTGCGGGCCGCCAGGAGCCCTCGGGGAACCGGCTCGGTCGCCCATGCGCTTTCCCGTCCAGACGATCCTCACGCGGAGACTTCCAGCCATGCGAGTCGACTCCACGGCGATCCGGCAAATCGACTACGAGCCCGAGCACGGCAAGCTTTTCGTCACGTTCATCGACGGCGACGAATACGTCTATGTCGGCGTGCCGCCGCGAGTGACCGAGGCCTTCGAGCGGGCGCCGTCCAAGGGCCGGTTCTTCCAGCGGATGATCCGCGATCGGTACCCCTACAACCGGGTCTGACGGAACGGCGCCGTCCCTAACGGCGTTCGGCCCGCATGGCCGCGACGGGAACCCATAACAGCTCGACCACCGTCGTCTACGCGGCTTTGGCCGGCAATCTCGCCATCGCCGCCACCAAGTTCGTCGCCTTCGCCGTGACCGGCTCGTCGGCCATGCTGACCGAGGCCATTCACTCCAGCGTCGACACCGGCAACCAGGGCCTGCTGCTGCTCGGCCTGACCCGCGCCCGCAAGCCGCCCAGTCAGACCCATCCGTTCGGCTACGGCATGGAGGTCTATTTCTGGGCCTTTGTCGTGGCCCTGCTGATCTTCGCCCTGGGCGGCGCCTTCTCGATCTACGAGGGGATACTGAAGATCCGCCGGCCCGAACCGATCGAGCGCGCTTGGGTCAATTTCCTGGTCATCGGCCTGGCGGTGCTGTTCGAGGGCGGCTCGTTCCTGGTTGCGTGGAAGGAGTTCAGCGTTCTGCGCAAGGGCGCGCCGTTCCTGCGCGCCATCCGCCGCAGCAAGGACCCGTCGGTCTTCGCCGTCCTGCTGGAGGACGGGGCGGCCTTGGCCGGCCTGGCGATCGCGGCCTTGGGCGTGGCGGGTTCGGCGGTGTTTGGCGTTTCCTGGGCCGACGGCGCCGCCTCCGTGGCGATCGGCGTGCTGCTCGTGGCGGTGGCGATCTTCCTGGCCAACGAGACCCGCAGCCTGCTGACCGGCGAATCGGCCTCGCCTCGGATCGTCGAGGCGGTGCGCGAGATGCTGGCCGCCGACCCGCGTGTCGATACCGTCGCCGAGATTCTCAGCATGCATCTGGGTCCCAGCGAAATCCTGCTGGGCGTGACCCTGGACTTCCATGACGAGCTGACCGCCGGGGAGATCGAGGAGGCCGGCGACGATTTCGCGAGTCGGATCCGAACCATCGATCCGAGGATCACCCGAGTATTCGTGCGGTCCGGACGGGCGCGGGCGGCCTACGCGCGGCCGCTGGCGACCTGAGCCTCAGGCGCGCCGCGCTTTCCAGTCGGCGGCGCTCTGGCCCCACAGCTCGAGCGCCTTCTCCTGATAGGGCTCGGGCAGATGGCCCATGCGCAGCAGGCGCGAACCCAGCCGCTGGGCGACCACCTTGGACGGCAGATTGTCCGGGTCGATCGAGTGGATGACCTCGTCCCAGCCCAGATGGTCGATGATCCAGTCCATGGCGGCGCCGGCCGCCTCGACGGCGTAGCCTCGGCCGTGGAAGGCCGGGTGCAGGCCCCAGGCCAGCTCCGTCCCAGGCCAGCCCTCCGGACGCCAGGGGCCGACGCGGCCGATCCAGCGGCCGCTCGCCTTCTCGATCACCGAGAACATGCCGAAGCCGTGCAGGGCCCAGGAGCCGGTGACGGCCGCCATGGTCCGCCAGGCGGGGCTGCGGGCCATCCGGCCGCCGATGAACCGCGCCGCCTCGGCGTCGGCCATCAGCTCAGCCCAGCCGTCCAGGTCGCCGGCCACCGGCGGGCGCAGGATCAGGCGTTCGGTCTCGAGGGTCGGGCCGAGGATGGGAGCCATGGACGTTTTCCTAAGCCACGCAGGCCGCCAAGCCGTCGCGGCGCACCGCGCCCGAGGCCTTGCCGATCCGGCTCGAGCGCTTCTTGACGTAGCGCCCCGGATTAACCGCCTTCCACTTCAGCGGGCTGGGCAGGATCGCCGCCAGCCGCGAGGCCTGCTGCGGGGTCAGCCGATCAGCCCCGACCTTGAAATAGGCCTGGGACGCGGCCTCCGCGCCGTAGAGGCCCGGGCCGTATTCGATGGAGTTCAGATAAACCTCCATGATCCGCTTCTTGCCCCAGAAGGTCTCGATCAGCACCGTGAACCACGCTTCCAGCCCTTTGCGGAAATAGGAACGGCCTTGCCACAGGAAGACGTTCTTGGCGGTCTGCTGGCTGATCGTCGAACCGCCGCGGATCTTCTTACCCTTCTCGTTGTTCTCGTAGGCCTTCTGCAAGGCGTCAAAGTCGAAGCCGTGATGGTCGCAGAACCGGGCGTCCTCGGCGGCGATCAGGGCGCGGGGCAGGGCGGGGGAGACCTGGTCGATCGGCCGCCACTTGTGGTTCCAGCCCTTACCCTCGGTCAGCCGGATGACCATCAGCGGCGTCGCCGGCGGCGGCACGAAGCGATAGAGGATCACCGTCAGCACCGGTCCGGCGACCAGCACGATGAACAGCGCCACCAGGATGTTACGCAGCAGAACCTTCACTCGTCGCCCCAACCCGTCTTCATGCTTGCCTTGACGTTGCGACCGGATGCTAACCAAGCCGGGATCGTCTGTCGCGGGGCATAGCCGCGCATCTCTTAGCGAGGCCTTGATGAGCCAGTTCGACACCGTCTCCAAAGCCGTCGAGCGCCGGATGTCGGTCCGCGCCTTCAGGCCCGATCCCGTGCCGGGCCCGGTGGTGCGCGAGCTGATCGAGGCCGCCGCCCGCGCCCCGTCGGGCGGGAATCTCCAGCCCTGGTTGGTTCACGCCCTTGCCGGCCAAGACCTGGCCGACCTCAAGGCCCAGGTCGCCGCCCGGCTGATGGACCGCGACGAGCCCGAATACCACGTCTATCCGCCCAACCTGTGGGAGCCGCTGCGCACCCGCCGCTACCAGGTGGGCGAGGACCTCTATGCGTCGCTGAACATCCCCCGCGAGGACAAGCTGGGCCGCCTGCAGCAGTTCGCCAAGAACGCCGAATTCTTCGGCGCGCCCGCCGCCCTGTTCTTCTCGGTGCACCGTGACTGCGGCCCGCCGCAGTGGTCGGACCTGGGCATGTACATCCAGACCTTCATGCTGCTGGCCGTCGAGCGCGGGCTGGACAGCTGCGCCCAGGAGTTCTGGTCGGCCTACGGCAAGTTGATCCACGGCTTCCTGGGCCTGCCCGAGGACCACATGCTGTTCTGCGGCCTGGCCCTGGGTTACCGCGACGAGGCCGCGCCGGTGAACGGCTGGCGTTCCCGCCGCGCGTCGTTCGACGAATGGGCGACGATGCGAGGGTTCGAGGACTAGGCCATAACCTCGGAGGTTATTGTCGCCTTGACCCGCCGGGTCGATGCTCGCGGGCCATGAACGAGCTCAGCGTCATTCCGCTCCTGCAGACCCGGTCGATCGGCGTCCGCGACGTGGCTTGTAACGGCGCGTGTAGGCATCGGAGCCCCAGCGAGTGCGCGGCCTCCACCCACCTCGTCTTTCCCTATCGCGGCGCCTATGTCCGGCATGTCGGAGGCCAGGAAGCAGTGGCCGAGGCCAACCAGGTGGTGTTCTTCAACCGCGACCAGGAATACGCCGTCAGCCACCCGGTGGGCGGCGGCGACGCCTGCCTGTCGGTGTCGATCGACGACGCCCTGCTGGCCGAGCTGTCTCCCACCGACCAGCTGGAGGACGGCGGCCCGCCGGTGTTCCGCGACCAGGCGCGCGCCCTGGACCCCGAGTCCCAGGCCCTGGCCGCCCGGCTGCGTCACGGCCTGTCGCGGGGCGCTTTCGAGCCGCTGCGGGCGGAGACCCTGATCCTTGACCTGGTCCGTCGCGTCCTGGGCGACCGGGCTTCGCGAGCCCGGGCGGTCAGCTACGGCCGGCGCAAGCTGGCCGACCGCGCCAAGCTGGTGCTGGCTTCCGATCCGGCCCGCCGCTGGACGCTGGCCCAGGTCGCCGACGAGGTCGGCGTCTCGCCCGTCTACCTGACCCAGGTCTTCGCCCAGGTCGAAGGCGCGCCCCTCTATCGCTACCAGCTGCGGCTGCGCCTGGCCCGCGCTCTGGATTTGCTGACCGACTGCGAGGACCTGACCGCCCTGGCCCTCGATCTCGGCTTTTCCAGCCACAGCCATTTCACGGCGGCGTTCCGAGGTCTCTACGGACGGCCGCCGGGCGATTTCCAGCGGACCGTGGGCCACGCCTAATCCGGGAACCCGAAGCTGAGGCTGGAGAACACGGTCTCGAAGTCGACGCCCTCGTCCTCCAGCGGCCTCGTCCAGACCACGTCCATCATCCAAGCTCCGTGGCTGGGCATGGCGAAGGCGGCGCGACCTTCGGCGTCGGTGCGGCGCTGCTCCAGGGGCGCGGCGTCGTGGGCGAGGTCGGTGATCTTGACCAGCGCCCCCGCCAGCGGTCGGCCTTCATAGAGCACCCGCACCGGCAGGCTCGCGGGACGCGGCGCGGCGTAGGGACTGACCTCGGGCACGATCTCCAGACTCAGGCCCACCGGCCGGGTGACGACCGCCTGCTCCCCGCCCGCCCCGACCTGGATCAGCGCCTTGGTTTGGCGGCTGTAGCGTTCCGACGCGTCGATGGCCTGCAGGCCCTTCGCCGCGCGGGTCTCCAGGGCCGGGGTCAGGCCCTCCTCTTCGGCATAGGCGTTGAAGCGCGCCGCCGACTGGTGGCTCTGGGCCGCGGCGTCGCTGCGTAGGGTCACGACATAGGCCCCGGGGCGCGGGAAGGTCAGCGCGCCGTCGGCCGCCGTGTCGCCCAGGGTGAGAGACGGGCGTAGGTCGCGTTCGCCGTCCGGCGAGGTCGCGTCGAACCGCAGCACGCGGCGCAGCGGCAGCTGCGAACGCTGGCGCTCGGGGCCCGTGCCGACCTGCAGGGTCATCGGGGTGGTCGCGCCGGCCGGCAGCCAGAAGCGCTCCGGCTGGATCCAGAACTCGTGGGCCGAGGCGGCCTGGGCGGCGCCCGCCAGAACGCCGGCCGCCAGCAGGGCGCGAAGGTGAATGACGGACATGCTCAAGGCTCCTTGCGCGGCGCGTAGGCGGGACCGTCGGGCGCGGCCAGGAAGGGGAAGGCGGTGTCGGAATGGACGTGGTCGTCGTGGTCGACGCCGTCGTCGATCCCCGTCGTGCGGCCGGTGGCCAGCAGCGAGCGGTAGACGTCCACCGCGTCATAGTTCGGCGTGCGGCCGCCGCAGTCGCCGACGAGGTCGCGGCGGCCGGCCAGGGCGGCCAGCTCCACGGCGAACAGGGTCGTGCAGCGCGTCCCGGCGCTGTCGATCCACAGCCGGTCGTCGGCCAGCAGGACCGCCAGGGTCAGGTAGCGCGACATCCCCGCCGAACGGTCGGCCAGCAGGGCGTTGCCGCATGCGCCGTCGAAGGCGTCGTAGAGACCCAGGGTCTTCTCGATCTCGGGCACGAAGGCGTCGGCGGTGGCGGGCGTGGCGTGGTTGTAGGCCTCTTTCAGGGCGTCGCTGACCGCCTCGGGCTCGAGGGTGGCCAGGAGGGCGTTGCCGGTCAGGGGGCGGCCCATGCGGTCGATGCGGCCCTTGGGCCCGACCGTCTCGCCCCAGACCGCCAGCATCTTGCCGCCGTGCGAGACGGCGGGCAGGTCGATGGAGATGACCAGCGAGGCCGGGGTCCAGCCCGCCAGCAGGTTCTGGGCTGGTCCGCCCCGCGTGTGGCGCCAGCGGTCGAGGATCCCCGCCGAGGTCGCCTTGTCGAACGGCGGACAGCCGGCCTCGTCCAGCGCCGCGCCCGCCTTCAGCGCCGCGGCGGCGAAGTCGTAGGCCTCGCGCGTGCCCTTGACGTTGTTGAAAAACGGATCGTCCCGCAGGCCGGCGAAGACGCGGAAGCGGTGGCGCTGCGAGACAAGGCCCTCTGGACGGCTGGCGTCGCCCTCGACCGTGTCGTCGCCCGCCTCGCAGCGGACATCCGGACCGGCGAACCGGCACGAGATCGTCGTCGTCGCGCGGGTCGGGCCAAAGCGCGGGCCGCTGTCGATGTGGAAGACATAGGCCAGGTCCTTGGAGAACCCGTGGCCGACGATCGCCATCACCAGGTTCAGCTTGCCCGGCGTGGTCCAGGCGAAGATGTCGCCGATGTCGGCCCGGGGATCGGCGATGACGCTGGGCGTGTCCAGGTGATCGGACGCCCGCGCCGGGCCGGCGGCGGCGAGCAGCAGGCTCGCTGCACTCCCGAGGCCGGCCGCCAGCGCGCGGCGGGTCTTGCGTGTCGAGGTCATGCGTTGGCTCCAGTCGAAGTGGAGCCGCAGAAGGCCTTGGAACCGAGGTCCGCCGCTGTCGAAATCTTTAGTGATCTTGTAGGGGAGCCTTCCTCACAGGAAACTCTCCCCCGGCTCCAGCCGGTCTTGCCGCGTCCCGTCGCACAGGGCGTAGCTGAAGCCCTTCTGGATCGCCCAGGCGCCGACCCGACCCTGCTTGTCGAGGGCCAGGAAGCCCACCTGCAGGTCCTTGGCGTTCGGCTTCTTCTTCAGGATGCGGGCGACGGCCTCCTTGCAGGCGTCCTGGGGCGAGCGGCCCTGGCGCATCAGTTCCACGACCAGGAACGAGCCGACGTTGCGGATCACCTCCTCGCCGACCCCGGTGGAGGTGGCCGCCCCGACCTCGTTGTCGACATAGAGGCCGGCCCCGACGATGGGCGAATCGCCGACCCTGCCGCGCAGCTTCCAGGCCATGCCGCTGGTGGTGCAGGCGCCCGATAGGTTGCCGGCGGCGTCCAGGGCCAGCATGCCGAGGGTGTCGTGATTACCCGCCCCGCCGGGCGTGCCCAGCCGGCCGGACGTCTTGCCGTAGTCGCCGACCTCGCTGTTGGCCTTGGGCGCGTACCTGGCCTCCTTTTTCCAGGCCTCCCAGGCGGCGCGGGACTCCGGGGTCAGCAGCTCCTCGCGCGGGAAGCCCTGCTCCTGGGCGAACTGCAGGGCGCCGGCCCCGACCAGCAGGACGTGCGGGGTCTTCTCCATCACCGCCCGGGCCACCGAGATCGGGTGGGCGATTTGTTCCAGGGCAGCGACCGCGCCGCAGCCGCCGTGCTCGTCCATGATCGAGGCGTCCAGCGAGACGTGGCCGTCACGGTCGGGATAGCCGGCCCGGCCGACGCTGTGGTTCTTCAGGTCCTGCTCGGGGATGCGGGCCCCGGCCTCGACGGCGTCCAGCGCCCGGCCGCCCTTGTTCAGGATCGCCCAGGCCGCCTGGTTGGCGGGCACGCCGAAGTCCCAGGTCGAGACCACGCAGGGCCTTGTCAGCTGGATCCCGCTGGACGCTCCGGCCGCCGAGGCCGCCCCGCCGCCCATCATTCCCGATCCGATGAGCGAGGCGCCGATCAGGCCTCTACGATTCAGCATGGGCACGCTCCCCCGAATGGCGCCAAAAGAACGGCGGTCACGAATCCGTACCACGAGCCTGGAAGCCGCCAAGATGTCCGACCGCGTGATCCTGGAAGTCTGTGTCGATACGCCCGCCGGACTGGCGGCGGCGATCGCGGGTGGCGCGGATCGCATCGAGCTGTGCTCGGCCCTGGCCCTGCAGGGCCTGACCCCGACGCCGGGCCTGATCGGCATCGCGGCTGAGGCTGAAATTCCGATCTATCCGATGATCCGCCCGCGCCACGGCGACTTCGTCTATGACGCGCGCGACGTGGACGCGATCCTGCGCGACATCGACGCGGTGCGGGACGCGGGCCTGGCCGGGGTGGTGATCGGCGCCAACCGGCCCTCGGGCGAGCTGGATGTCGACGTCCTGTCGATGCTGGTCGCCCACGCCGAGGGCCTGGGCGTGACCCTGCACCGGGCCTTTGACCTGACGCCCGATCCGTTCGCGGCGCTGGGGACGGCCATCGACCTGGGCTTCGAGCGGATTCTCACGTCCGGCTGCGCGCTGAACGCCATGGCCGGCTCGTCGATGATCGCCGCCCTGGTCGGTCAGGCGGCCGGCCGCATCGCCATCCTGGCCGGGGGCGGGGTCAATCCGTCGAATGTGGCCGAGCTGGTGGCCCGCACTGCGGTGCGCGAGGTGCACGGCTCGTGCAGCGCGCCCATGGTCGAGGGCCTGGCCCGAGGGCACGAGCACCGCGCCCACGAGCTGGGCTTCGTGCCCGATGGTCTGCGGGATACGGACGAGGCGGTGGTCCGGGCGGTGGTGGAAGCTCTGCGGGGCCTCTAGCTAGAAGCGGGTGTCCATGGCCGGGATCGCGATCACCCCGGCCTCGCCGTCCTCGTCACCCCAGGCCAGCCGGCTTCCGTCCGTCGAGACCGACAGCGAGCTGATCGCCGCGCCCTTCTCGGCCTTTAGGGTCTCGATGCGCCCCGAGCGCATGTGAGCGCCCCAGATCTTGCCGTTGTCCTGGCCGGCGAGGGCCACGGGCAGGGCGTCGACGCCGGCGACCTGCACCACCATCGAATCGCGGGAGAAGCCGATCTCGGCCGCTTCCTTGCCCATCGGGCCGTTGGAGCCGGCGAACGGCCAGACCACGGCGCCGTTGGCGCCGGCGGTGACCATCAGGTTTCCCTTGTCGAAGAAGGCCAGGCTCTTGATCTTGGACGGATAGCCGCCCATCCGCATGTCCTTGCCGTCGGCCAGCCGCCAGCCGTGCAGCTGATTGTCCTGCATGGCGGTGACCAGGAACTTGCCGTCGGGGCTGAAGATCGCGGCGATGTGGCTGCCGGCCCATTTCAAGGCCTGGGGCTTCTGGCCGTCGATCTTGGCCCACCACAGCCAGGCGCCGCCGTAACCTGCCGTAGCCAGTCGTCGTCCCTTGGGGTCGAAGGCCAGGGCCGAGACGGTCTTGTCGTGCGGAAAGACGCGCAGGAATTTCGGGTCGGCCACGTCGCGGACGTGGGCCTCCTTGCCGGCGGTGAAGGCGATCAGGCCCGAGGCGGCGCTGGCGGCGATGTGCTCGATCCAGCGTCCCT
Organism: Caulobacter sp.; assembly: GCA_017744495.1. Lineage (GTDB taxonomy): Bacteria > Pseudomonadota > Alphaproteobacteria > Caulobacterales > Caulobacteraceae > Caulobacter. The sequence goes on from JAGIBE010000214.1 coordinate 8,982, forward strand.
TGACCTCGGCCACCAGGGTGGCGGCGACCTCATCGCCCTCGATCCGGCTCCAGACCACGCGGCCGTCGTCGCCGCCCGTGACGATGCCCCGGCCCGACGGGTGGACGGCGGCGGCCAGCACCGCGCCGTCGTGGGCCTCGACCGTGACATAGCCGTCTTCATTCTCGAATCGGACCGTGCCGTCGCCGAGGGCGAAGGCGGCGCGGCCGGCGCGGTCGAACAGGGCGGCGGTGACGTAGGCGTCGAAGGAATAGATCATCCGCGCGCCATACCGCGCCCGAACGCGGGCGCCTAGTCGCCGACATTTCGCCCGGAGCGCGAGTAGGGGCTCGCAAACGCTGCATCCGAACGGCGTTCCGCCAAAAAGAGTCACAAAAGGGGTTGCCTTCGCGGCACGTCCTCGGGCTTTACTTCCGCGCCCGTCTGCGCCAGACGTGGCCTCTAACATTTTTCGGGACCGCCACAGAGGCGGCCCTTGGGAGACAGTCAGGCAATGGCGGCTAAACTTGCTGGCGGGGGTGGTGGTCGCTACTCCCTCGGCCAGAACTCCGAAATCAACGTCACGCCCTTCGTCGACATCCTGCTCGTGCTGCTGATCATCTTCATGGTCGCCGTGCCGATGGCGACCGTGGCGATCAAGGTGGACCTGCCGCCGGCGACCCCGCCGCCCCCCGGCTTCAAGCCGAAGGAGCCGGTGTTCATCTCGATCCAGAAGTCGGGCGCCCTGTACGTCGCCGACAAGCAGACGAGCCTGGACAACCTGCAGTTCGACCTGGACGCCAAGTTCACGGCCACCGGTCAAGCCGGCCCGAAGGACGACCAGCGCGTCATGGTCCGCGCCGACGCCGACGTGACCTATGCCGACTTCATGGGCGTGCTGAACGCCCTGCAGACCGCCGGCTGGTACAAGGTGGGCCTGATCAACGAAGACCTCCACTAGGGTCTTTCCGCGATCTAGCGAAGATCAGGGGCCGGACGCCATGTCCGGCCCCTTTTTCGTGCCTGACGCTCAGCGCTTTACAAATGTAAGAAGTCGCGCAAACTACATCTGTAACTTCAGTTAATCCCAAAAGGGGCGATCCCGAACGGGGCATGGAGAGGAGACAGATCCATGGCTGCGAAACTGGCTGGGGCGGGCGCAGGCGGCGGGGCCTATACGATCCGGCAGAACGCGGAGATCAACGTCACGCCGTTCGTCGACATCCTGCTGGTGCTGCTGATCATCTTCATGGTCGCGGTGCCGATGGCCACGACGTCCATCAAGCTCGACATGCCCCCGGCCCAGAAGGTGGAAACCCCGCCCAAGCCGCCGGTGCTGATCTCGATCCAGGACGGCGGCGCCCTGTACCTGGCGGGCAAGCCGACCAGCCTGGACGCCTTGTCCGGCGACCTGAGCGCTCGGTTCGCGGCCGACGGCTGGACCGGCCCACGCAAGGACCAGCGCCTGATGGTCAGCGCCCAGGCCGACGTGCCCTACGAGGCGCTGATGGGCGTGATCGACCGGATGCACAAGGACGGCTGGACCCAGATCGGGATCGTGAGCGAGGATCTCCACTGAGAATTCTCCTTCTCTCCAAGGGGGAGAAGGATCAGTCCTTCAGGAAGTCGACGATCGCCCCCGCCAGCGCCGGCTCCATCACCGCGCTCAGGTGATCCCCCGGAACCCGCGCCGAGCGGGCGTCCCGCATCAGCGCCGCCAGTCCCTCGACCGAACCGTTGTCGTCGTCCCGCTGCCCCGCCACCACCAGGGCCGGGACGTCGATCGCCGCGATCTCCTCCGCCGTGGTCGCGACGAACGAGCTCAACACCCCCAGCATCGCCTCGGGCTTCAGGCCGCCCGCCGCCATCATCGCGTGGACCCGCCGTCCGGCGCGCGGGTCCCTGGCCGCGTCGCCGTGGCGGATGCTGTCCTCGAACATCGCCGCCCGCGCCCCGGCCGCCATCAGCCCGCTGTCGCCCATGCCGCCCAGCGCCAGCTTCCTTGGCTTCGCCCCGCGCACGAGCATCCGCACGGCCGTCCGCGCGCCCAGGGAATAGCCGACCAGGTCGTAGTCGATCAGATGCAGGTGGGCGATCAACGCCTCCTGGTCCATGGCCAGCACGTCGCGCGGCCAGGCGGCGGGATCGGTCGGGGCGTCCGAGCGGCCGTGGCCGCGCAGGTCCGGGGCGATCACCCGGCGGCCGCCAATGGGGCCGGATGCGGCGACAGCGGCGGCGATCCCCGGCAGGAACCAATTGGTCTCGGCGCTGGCCAGGAAACCGTGCAGCATCAGGGTCGGCCAGCCGCTCGGATCGCCTAGCACGCGATAGCCGATGGAGACGCCGTCGAAGCTCTGGAAACGGTGCAGGTCGGTCATGGGGGTTACAGTAAGGCTGACGTCTCGCTTTCGTCACCCTGGGGCGCTAACACGGCGCCATGACCCGTCATATCGTTCTGCAAGGCGTCGAGAACTTCCGCGATTTCGGCGACTACGCCGCCGGCGAGGGCCGGCTGAAGAAGGGGCTGCTGTTCCGCGCCGCCCACCAGGCCGAGGCCACCGACGACGACCTGGTGGCCATGGCCGGCCTCAATCTCTGCACCATCGTCGACCTGCGCCGGCCCAACGAGCGCCAGCGCGACCCGTCGCGGCGCTGGGAAGGCTTCGCCGCCGAGGTGATCGACAACGACCTGGGCGTGATGGGCGAGGATCCGTGGCACGCCTTCCTGCGGACCTCGGACCTGTCGGAGGCCTCGATTCGCGGCTACCTCGTCGACTATTACCGCCGCGCCCCGTTCGCCGAGCGGCACCTGGACCTCTTCCGCCGCTACTTCCAGGCCCTGGGCGCGGCGCGCGGCCCGGTGCTGATCCACTGCGCGGCGGGCAAGGACCGCACCGGCCTTCTGGCCGCCTTGACCCACCACGTGGCCGGCGTGGGCGACGACGACATCGTCGACGACTACCTTCTGACCAACAACGAGGAGCGCTTCGCCCGGCGCGGCCCGCAGCTGGCCGCCCGCCTCGAAGCCGAGCTGGGCCGCCGTCCGTCGGACGCCGCCATGCGGGCCGCCATGGGCGTCGAGGCCGACTACCTGGCCACGGCCATCGCCGAGATGAAGGCCCGCCACGGCTCGATCGACGGCTATCTCGAACAGGCCGTGGGCCTGGACGCGGCGGGCCGCGAGGCGGTGCGGGCGCATATCCTGCTGTAGGGAAAGGTCGCTTTCGATCTCGTCCGGAATTTCGTACGGTTCGCCATCGGGACCTGAGCCCCGCGGTCCTTCCGATGGGGGGCTCGCGACGAGACTACAAGCCCGAGGTCGACGGCGCCAGGGCCGCCAAAATCGTGCAAACAAGTCCCTCCGGCCTGTAGTCCAGATTGATCGGACCCCGCAAATCCGCAGCAAGGCTGCGCTGCAGAAGGCGGACACCAAAGCCTTGCCGCTGGGGCGGAGCGACGGGAGGTCCGTCGTGTTCTTGCCAGACGATCTCGACCGTCCGCGGATCAGGACAAGACCATCGAAGATCGATGTAGCCCCGCTCGTTCGACAATGCGCCGAACTTCATCGCATTCGTGGTCAGCTCGTGCAGGGCCATCGACAGGGCCAAGGCAAGGGGAGGATGCAGCGAGACCTTCGGACCCGCCAAGCGCAGTCGGTCAGCGTCGACAATGTTGGGCAGAATGACCTCGCGCGCGATTTCCGCGAGCTGGCTGCCTTCCCATTGCTGCCGCGTCAGGACGTCGTGCGCCTTCGAGAGCGCCATCAACCTCGCCATGAAAGCCGCCCGGGCCGCAGGCAGGTCTTCGGCGCCCCGAAAGGTCTGCGCCGCGAGAGATTGGACCGTGGCCAGGTTGTTTTTGACCCTGTGATTGAGCTCGCGAACCATGAGTTCAAGCTGCTCAACGCCACGCTTTCGCTTGGTGACATCGCGATAGAGCAGCACCAATCCTTCGTCCGTCGGCAGAATGCGCAGTTCCATCCATGCCAGCCCGCCGCCGCGTATGGGCCACTCCCGTTCCAAGGTTACGGGCTCGCCGCTCTTGATCGCTTGTCGGTAGAGATCTCTCAGCGGTTCGAAATAGGCCTCCGGCCAGGCCTGTTCGTGAGACAAGCCCAAGATATCCTGGGCTTGCCGCCCCTCCATCGCCAGCGCCGCCCGGTTGATCAATAGGACCGTGAGATTTCGATCGAGCAGGATGAATCCGTCAACGAGGCTGTCCAAGATGCTGGCGGCCAGATGGGGTGACAGCGAAGGGGCCGAGGCGGACACGGACTTCGTCATGATCTGCTCCACGGGCGGCGCCCACGATCGCGAACATCGTTCTACGACATCAGTTTCTGCGTGGGTACCCAAGCCGACGTGGTGCGTCGGCATGTCCCATCCCTAGGGACGTCGCTCACCGCCCTCGGCGGACATTTCGCCGATCCGGATTTTTGAACGGGCCCATGAATCACGACAAGGCGTGACAAACGCTCGTTTCAACGCCACGCTCCGTCCAAGTCGCCGCGCCAGACGGCGATCCAGTGACGAGGGTGGAACCGCATGAGTGAGTTCTCGGCCGCGGCGGCGGTCCCGTCGGAAGACGAACCAGTCGCCCCGCTGAAGTCGGGCCTGTCGCGCGGCGCGCTCGCCTGGATCCTGCAGCAAGGGGCGCGCGACCCCTATGTGATCCTGATCACCATCTACATCTTCTCGCCCTACTTCTCGCGGGTGCTGGTCGGCGATCCGGTCCAGGGCCAGGCGGTGGTGGCCAACATCTCGACCATCTACGGCGTGTTGACCGCCCTGACCGCGCCGCTGATCGGGGCGATGATCGAGCAGTACGGACCGCGCAAGTCGATGCTGGGCCTGACGACCGCGGTGATGGTCCCGGCGCTGGTGGCCCTGTGGTGGTCCATGCCATCGGGCGGCCTGCCGCTATGGGTGACCAGCGCCCTGCTGATCGTGCTGGGCGTGGCCTATAATCTGGCCGACGTGCTGAGCAATTCGCTGCTGGGCCGGGCGGCCGGGCCGGGACCCGGCCGCGCCGCCCTGATCTCGGGTCTCGGCTACGCGGTGGCCAACGGCCTGTCGGTGGCCCTGCTGGTCTTCATGCTGTGGGGCATGGTGCTGCCGGGTCAGGTCGACTGGCCGGGCGTGCCGCACGCGCCGCTGTTCGGCCTGGACCCCGCCAAGAACGAGCCCAGCCGGATCTCCGGACCCCTGGCGGCGGCGGTGATGCTGCTGGGCGCGATCCCCTTCTTCCTCTGGACTCCCGACGCGGCTCGCACCGGCCGGGGCTGGATGGCCAGCCTGCGGGCGGGCGTCTCGATGCTGCGCGAGATCTTCGGCAATCTGAAGGGCCACCGCGACATCGCCCTCTTCCTGGGCGGGCGGCTGCTCTACAACGACGGCATGACCGCCCTCTTGGTCTTCGGCGGCCTGCTGGCGGCGGGGCTGATGCACTGGGGCGCGCTGGAGATGCTGGCCTATGGCATCTCGCTCAGCGTATTCGGCGTGGCCGGCGGCCTGATCGCCCCGTGGTTCGACAAGGTGCTGGGCCCGCGCAAGGCGGTGCAGCTGGAGATCGCCGGCTCGCTGCTGGTGCTGCTGTGCAGCCTGGGCATGGGGCGCGAGAAGATCCTCTACTTCTGGGCCTATGACCCGACCGCCCACGCGCCGGTCTGGAACGGGCCGCTGTTCCGCACCGCACCCGAGCTGATCTATCTGGGCCTGGGCCTGCTGATCGCGGTGTTCGTCACCGCCCAGTACGCGTCCAGTCGCACCCTGCTGATCCGCCTGTGCCCGCCGGACAAGACCGCCGCCTTCTTCGGACTCTACGCCCTATCGGGCACGGCGACCATGTGGCTGGGCTCGCTGCTGGTGGCCCTGGCCACGGCGGTGTTCAAGACCCAGGTCGGCGGCTTCGTGCCGGTGGCGGCCCTGCTGCTGGCCGGGTTCTGCGTGCTGTTCACGGTCAAGGGCGGCGAGCGCGAGACGTAGCGCCCCGACGTTTGCGGCGGTATCACCCGCCGATGCGTCACGTCGTCCTCATCAGCGCCCCCTGGCGCGACCCGGTCTGGGCAGCGGCCCCGTGGCGGGACGAGCCCTTCGCCTGCGCCCTGATCTCCGGCGGCCAGGCGGGGCGGTGGTCGTATCTGCTGCGCGAGCCGGACGCGACCCTGACGGTCGCTCCCGACGATGCCCGCGATCCCTTCGCCGCCCTGGCCGAGCTGATCGGGCCGCATCACGCCATGGACCCTGACGGCCCGCCGTTCCAGGGCGGGGTGGCGGGCCTGGCCGCCTACGAGCTGGGCGACCGAGTCGAGCCTCTGGGCCTTGCGCGCACGGGCTGGCCGGATCTCTCCTGCGCCCGCTATCCGGCCCTGCTGGCCTTCGACCATCTGCAGCGGCGCGTGCTGGCGATCGGCCGCGGCGGCTCGCAGAGCTTCGCCCGCGCTCGCGCCGAGGCGGCCCTGGCCTGGCTGAACGCCCCGGCGCCGCCGGTCCACGAGGGCGTGCTGTGCGACGGCCTGCAGGTCAGCGGCGGCGAGGCCTACGAAGACGCAGTGGCCCAGGTGGTCGAGCGCATCGTCGGGGGCGAGATCTTCCAGGCCAATATCGCCCGCGCCTGGACCGGGCGGCTGGCGGCGGGAGCCCATCCGTTCGACCTGTTCGCCCGACTGCGCGCCGACAGTCCCGCGCCGTTCTCGGCCTATCTGCGCCTGCCGGGCCGGGCCCTGGTGTCCAACTCGCCCGAGCGGTTCCTCAAGGTGACGGGCGGCGACCTCTCCATCGAGACCCGGCCGATCAAGGGCACGCGACCGCGCGGCGCCGACCAGGCCGAGGACGCCCGGCTGATGGCCGAGCTGTCGGCCAGCGCCAAGGATCGGGCCGAGAACCTGATGATCGTCGACCTGATGCGCAACGACCTGGCGCGCGTCACCCCGCCGGGCGGCGTCGGCGTCCCGGAACTCTTCCGGGTCGAGACCTTCGCCAACGTCCACCACCTGGTTTCGACCGTTACCGGCCGGCTGGGCGAGGGGCTGGACGCGGCCGATCTGCTGCGCGCGGCCTTCCCGCCCGGCTCGATCACCGGCGCGCCCAAGGTCCAGGCCATGAAGGTCATCTCCGAAATGGAGACGGCGCGCGGGCCCTATTGCGGCTCGCTGTTCTGGGCCGGGGTGGACGGCGCGCTGGAGTCCAGCGTGCTGATCCGCACGGTCGGCCTGGAACAGGATGGGGCCGGTTGGCGCTTGGAGGCCAGGGCCGGGGCTGGCATCGTCGCCGACAGCGATCCCCACGCCGAGCGCCTGGAGACCGAAGCCAAGTTCGCCGCCCTGCGCCGGGCGCTGATGGAGCCGCCTCGCGGATGACCTTCCCATTGGACGATCGCGGATTGCTGCTGGGCGACGGCCTGTTCGAGACGATGCTGTGGACCGACGGCGGCCTGCCGCATCTGGACGCCCACCTTGCTCGGATGGCGGCCGGCTGCGAGGCGATGGGCCTGCCGGTCTTCGATCGCGAACAGGCCCGCCTGCTCTGCATGGCCGCGCCGCGCGAGGCCGGCCTGGCCGAGGTCCGCGCCGCCGTTCGTCTGACCCTGACGGCCGGTTCGGGCGGTCGGGGCCTGGACCGTCCCGCCGCGCCCGTGATCCGTCTGGCGGCGAGGGCCGCCGCGGCGGCGCCCGTGACCACGCCGGTCGATCTGGTCCTGGCCAAGACCCGCCGCAATGAGGGCTCGCCGGCCTCGCGGCTGAAGACCCTGTCCTATCTCGACAACGTCCTGGCCCGGGCCGAGGCCCAGGCGGCGGGGGCGGACGAGGCGGTGATGCGCAACAATCACGGCGACCTGACCTGCGCGGCGGCGGCCAATCTGTTCTGGGTGGCGGACGGCTCGCTGTTCACGCCGGCCCTGCACTGCGGGGTGCTGGCGGGCGTCGCCCGAGGTCGGGTGATCGAGGCCGCGCGGAGCCTGGACGTCGACGTCCACGAGGTGGCGACCGGGGCAGAGGCCCTGGACAAGGCCGAGGCGGTGTTCCTGACCAACAGCCTGATCGGCGTACGGCCGGCGCGGCGCTTCGAGGGCGAGACCTTCGGTCCCCACGCCCTGGCCGAACGGCTGCGCGAGATGGTGCGCGACTAGAGCGGGCGTCAGTCGGCGAAGCCGCTCACACTTTCGTCTGACGCGCTCTAGGTCTTGCTGCGCGTGACCTGATCCGCGAGGCGCGGCCGCAGATAGAGGGTGCGGCGGAAGATCATGGTCTCGGGCACCACCGTCTTGAACACCGTGTCGTATTCGTAGCTGGCCTTGCTCATGATCACGCTTGTGCCGGCGGGCAGGACGGACGTCGGGATGCTGACCACCGAGCCGACCGTGGGGCAGTCGGTCGGCGAGTTGGACGTCTCCGCCCAGGCGACCGTGTCCTTGCCGGCGGCGTCGGAGACGATGCTGACGATGCACATTCGCAGGGTCGAGGTCGGAAACGGCGCCATCATCACCTTGCCGGCGGTGAACACATCGTCGCGGCGCGCGTCGGTCAGCTTCTGGTCACGAGCCACCACGTCGCCGATCGAGGCGGTCAGGTGGCTCAGCCGGCGCTGGGCCATCATCGCCTCGGTCAGTTCAGCCATGCCGAAATAGAAGAGGATCAGCAGCGGAGCGATCAGGGCGAACTCGACCGCCGAGACGCCGCGGCGGTCGCGCCAGAAGCGGGAAAGGCGGCGACGGGTCATGTGCACTTGATCGCGACCGGAGTGTCTGAATAGGGCTCGTTGACGAACACCGTCGCGAAGGTGACCTCGCGATTGCCCGCCGTGCCGCTGATCGCCTGCTGCAGCATCGGGGTGATCAGCGGCCACTTGTAGTAGCCGCGCACCAGCATGATCGAGCCGGGGCCGCCGGTGTCGAAGCAGAAGGCGCCGATCTTCGGCTTCTGCAGGTTGTTGGCGTCGGCGAACGAGGGCAGGACGCGGACGTCCAGGGTGATCGAGTTGGCGCACGAGTTGCCCAGCCACGACATCTGGGCGCACGTGTCCTTGAGGAACTGCGCCTTGCTGATGTTCTGGGAGTCGCCCGTGCGTATCTTGCGGTCGACGTTCATCAGGGCGTTTTCCAGGCTCATCGACACCAGGAAGGCGATGCCCAGCTCGATGATCCCGAAGACCAGCAGCAGGAAGGGGATCGACACGAAGGCGAACTCGACCGCCGTCGCGCCGTCGTCTTCGCGCGCGAAACGGCGCAGCAGGCCCAGGCGGGCCAGGAGGCGGCGATGGTGTCGGGTTCGATCGGCCATGCGGCGTCCGCGTCAGCGCCCTTGAGTAACGTCAGGCGCGCACTCTAGGCCGAGCGTCCCTAACCAGTGGTTTAGGTCGCCGCGATCGCGTGAGGAAGCAGGCCTTACGGCGTGGTGGGGGCGGCGGCCGGCGGAGGCGCGGCGGTGGTGGTGCTCAACAGCGAGCAGCGATCGCCGCAGGCATAGGTCGCCGAACTGGTTCCGCGCTGGACGATGACGGCCGAGGTCGGGATGTCGGAGACCACCACGTCGCGGTCGGTCAGGGCGCGCCCGCGAGCGTCGAAGACCATGACCGTGGTCGCGCCCGCCTTCTTGCCCATGACCACCAGCGTGCGGTCGTTGACCAGGCTGACGTCGGCCACCGCCGGATCGCCCACCACGATGTCGCGCACGGGGGCGCTCAGGGTGATGCGGGCCGCGCCGCCGGAGCTCACCGACAGGGGGCTGTCGGCCAGGGCGGCGGTGGCGACGGAGAGGCTCAGACCGGCGCAGAACGCGAGAGTCAGGCGACGCATGACGATGTCTTCCCAGGCTTTGTACACGGCGAGGATGCCTCGGAATGGTCAATAAAGAACTAAGCTGATTGCTTGTGTATACTTTCCGACACTTGAGAAAACGTTGGAGGATAAGGGTTTTTTGGCCTCCATGTTATGGCATAGTTAAAGGAAAATAATGGTAAACCAAAATAAACCATCGAAAAAATTCGCGAAACTATACGATCTTTACTAGGCATTAAGTGAACTTGGCGAAATTGGTCGTGTTTTCGGGGGTGAGCAAGTCGACACGGCTTGAGAGCCCAGTTTCACTTACTGACCAGGAGATCCACCATGTCGAAGTTTGTCACCCGCTTCCTGAAGGACGAATCCGGCGCCACCGCCATCGAGTACGGCCTGATCGTCGCTCTGATCGCCGTCGTGATCGCCACCGTCGTCAGCACCCTGGGCGGCCACCTGAAGGACGCCTTCAAGAAGGCTGACGACGCCGTCACGGGCGCCTCGGCCTCGTAATTCGGCCACCGCTCGAAAAAGAGGGCCTCGGCAGCAATGCCGGGGCCCTTTTTTTGCAAGGAGCCTCGACCATGCGGAAGTTCGCGACGCGTTTCCTGACCGACCAGTCCGGCGCCACCTCCATCGAATACGCCCTGATGGCCACCATGATCGCCGTGGTGATCGTCGGCGTGGTCGGCGTGATGGGCGGCCACGTGAAGGACGCCTTCCAGAAGGGCGCCGACATCTTCAAGTAAGATCGTCGCACCCCGTCGATTTGTGGTCCCTCCGGCGAGAATCTCGTCGCGGGGAAACCATTGCTTCATGCGATCGGCGCAGGCTGGTGCCGATTGAAACGGCAAGGCCGCCATGCAGACCCTTCAGTTCGCCCTGCTGCTCGTCTTCCCCGCGCTGGTCGTCGTGGCCGCGCTGAAGGATGTCACCAGCTACACGATCCCCAACTGGATTTCTTTGGCCTTGATCGCCGCGTTCCCGCCGGTCGCCCTGGTCAGCGGCGCCTCGCCGGCGACCATGGGCCTGTGCCTGGCGGCCGGCCTAGTCGCCCTTCTGCTCGGTATGGGCATGTTCGCGGCCCGCTGGATCGGCGGCGGCGACGCCAAGCTGTTCGCGGCCGCGGTCCTGTGGCTGGGCTGGCCCGCCGCCGGGACGTTCATGCTGGTCACCGCCCTGGCCGGCGGCGCCCTGACCCTTGGCCTGCTGAGCCTGCGCTCGGGCTGGTTCGAGCCGGTCCTGGCCGGCAGCCCGCCCTGGGTCCGCAAGCTGGGCGCCAAGGACGGCGACATTCCCTACGGCGCGGCCATCGCGGTCGGCGCCCTGATGGCTTTCCCGCAAGGCGCCCTGACCCTGGCGGCCGGCGGCTAGGGATTCGCGTCGGTCCGGGCGCCCCGCGTCAGCCTGTCGCGCCCTCCGCCCCGCCTTTCGGAGCTGAGCCTTTAGCCGCTGTTAACCATGGTCGCGCGAGTGTGCGATGCGGCCAGAACGGCTGTTCGACGATTTGCGCGTGATCGCCTGAAGGCGGCCCGCCCGACTTGTATTCCCGTCGTTAGAGCCCGATCGCATGAATCCTCTTCGCGTCATGATCGTCCTGGTCGCCGCCGTCGCGGCCATCGGCCTGGCCGTGGTCATGCAGAAGGCGATGGGCGGCAAGCCCGCGCCGGCGCCCGTCGCCGAGGCCGCCCCGGCCGCCAAGCCCATGACCCAGGTCCTGGTCGCCAAGCGCGACCTGGCCGTCGGCGACCGTCTGACCGGCGGCGACGTCACCTGGCAGCCCTGGCCCTCCGACACCATCAACGCCGCCTTCATCACCAACGGCGCGGCCGATCCCGTCCCGACCAAGGCCGTCGCCAAGGCCGCCAAGGCGGTCGGCGACGCGGCCGAGACCGCGCTCGGCGGCGTCACCCCGGAAAAGGCCGTCGAGGGCGCGATCGTGCGCGACCCGATCCTTGCCGGCGAACCGATCACGGCCCGCAAGATCGTCCGCGGCGGCGAAGGCGGCTACCTGTCGGTGGTCCTGGGGCCGGGCAAGCGCGCCATGGCGGTTCCGGTCACCTCCGAGACCGCCGTCGGCGGTTTCATCCTGCCGGGCGACCGCGTCGATGTCATCCAGACCCACGAGCAGACCACGGTCGGCGAGGGCGATGGCGGCGGCAAGCAGGTGGTGGCCGAGACCGTCATCCAAAACGTCCGCGTCCTGGCCCTGGACCAGACCACGGCGGCGGAGAAGAAGGACGCCAAGACCATCGTCGCCTCCACCGCTACCCTCGAGGTCGGCCCGGTCGAGGCCGAGGCTCTGTCCCGCGCCAAGGCCAGCGGACCGGTGACCCTGACCTTGCGCGCCTACACTGACCTGGGCGGCCCCTCGGGCGCCGTCTCTTCGCCAGACTCGTCCGTCGTCCGCATCAACCGCGGCGGCCAGACCTCCAGCATCTCGGTTCGCCAATGATCCGTCGGCTCCTTTCCGCATCGCTCGCGACGCTCCTGGCGCTGGCGCCGACGACCGCCGCCCTGGCCGACGGCCCTGCGGCCGGCACCCATTTCTACGCGACCCAACCCCGGGCCGCCGCGCCGCGTCCGATCGAGACGGCGGCCCTGGCCGCGCCCGCCGACCAGGTGCTGCGCATCGACCTGACCGCCGCTGGCGCCCAGACCCTGAGCCTGTCGCGCGGCAAGTCGGCCATCGTCGAGCTGCCCACCGACGTGCGCGACATGTTGGTGACCAACCCGGCCGTGGCGGACGCCGTGCTGCGCGGCCCGCGCCGCATCTATATTATGGGCATGGCCCTGGGCGCGACCGACGCGGTGTTCTTCGACGCCTCGGGCCGAAAGATCCTCAGCTTGGCCATCCGGGTCGACCAGGACTCCAGCGCCCTGGATGAGACCCTGCGCCGCGTGCTGCCCAACGCTCACATCCAGGTCCAGGCGATCCGCGACAGCGTAATCCTGACAGGCTCGGTCGCCGACGCCAACGAAACCGGCGTGGCCTCGCAGATCGCCGCCAAGTTCGTCGACAAGCCCGAGAACGTCCTGAACATGCTGACCATCGCCGGCAAGGACCAGGTGATGCTCAAGGTCCGGGTCGTCGAGGTCCAGCGCAACATGATCAAGCAGCTGGGCGTGGATTCCAGCGTCGTGCTCGGTCAATTGGGCGAGACTCAGTACAAGCTGGGCTTCACCCCGACCTACGGCGTCAACAACAGCCTGCTAGGCGGCGCGATCGGCGGCTGGGCCCGCGACACCACCAAGCAGCCCCAGATGGTGGTGCCCTGCGCGGGCGGCGTTTCTGGCACCTGCTATCAGGTCGTCCACTCGACGATCTTCGACTCCGTCGATTCCAACGGCAATCCGATCAAGGTCATCAACGGCAACACCGCGACGGTCAAGGACACCGCCGGCAGCCCCGGCCTGAACTCAGGCAAGGGCATGGTCCAGGCCTTTGAGCGCGTGGGCCTGGTGCGCACCCTGGCCGAGCCGAACCTGACCGTCGTGTCAGGCGAAGCGGGCAAGTTCCTGGTGGGTGGCGAGTTCCCCGTGCCGACCGGCTTGGACACCGCCGGCCGGGTCAGCATCGAGTTCAAGCCGTACGGCGTGGGCCTGGGCTATACGCCGGTCGTGCTGTCGGGCGGTCGCATCTCGCTGAAGCTGTCGACCGAGGTCTCGGAACTGAGCAGCGCCGGGGCCTTCACCCTGGCCTCGTCCAGCGGCGGCTCGAACCTGGTGGTGCCGGGCCTGACCGTGCGCCGGGCCGAGACGACGGTCGAACTGCCGTCGGGCGGCTCGCTGATGATCGCCGGCCTGCTGCAGCAGCAGACCAAGCAGAACATCGACGCCCTTCCGGGCATGACCAACCTGCCGATCCTGGGCGCGCTGTTCCGGTCGCGCGACTACCAGAACGGCGAGACCGAGCTGGTGGTGATCATCACCCCCTACATCGTCGACCCGACCAAGCCGCAGAACCTGCAGACCCCGGCCGACGGCCTGCAGACGGCGAGCGATATGAGCACGGTCCTGCTGGGCCGGCTGAACAAGGTGGTCAAGGCGCCGGCCGGCGCGAACAACGGGCGCGCCTACCAGGGCCCCGTCGGCTACGTGATCGAGTGAGAACGCGGACATGACGCGACCCCAACTGCTTTCGAACCTGACCGCCGCCGGCCTGCTGATGGCCCTGTTGTCGGCCTGCGCCTCGCACCTGGACCAGGACGCCGCCGCGCCCGTCCGCACCGAGACGGCGCAATGGGAAGACCGCGTTCACGTCGAGGCGCATCCGGACGAGGTCCTGCTGGCGCCGCACGCCGAGGGGCTGTCGACCGCCCAGAACCAGGCCCTGGATGGGCTGGTGAGCCGCTGGCTGTCGGCCGAGGCGCGTGAGATCGTGGTCAGCGCCCCGATCGGCGGGACGGGCGGCGACGTGGCCGGCCGCATGGCCGTGGCCGCCCGCCAGCGCCTGATCGCCATGGGCGCGCCGCCGGCCTCAGTGCGCGTGACGGGCTATGACGCCGCCGGCGCGCCGGGCGCGCCGCTGAAGGTCGGCTTCCTGCGCTACACCGCCCAGGTCCCGCAGTGCGGCGGCTGGGAGAATATCACCGCCACTCGCAACAATACCGCCTACGAGAACTTCGGCTGCGCGGTGACCGCCAACATGGCCGCCCAGATCGCCAATCCCGAGGACCTGCTGAGTCCGCGCAACGAGACGCCGATCGACTCCGGCCGTCGCGCCACCGTGCTCGACAAGTACCGCAAGGGCGAGGTCACCTCGTCGGCCAAGGACGAGCAGTCCAACGGCGTCGTTTCGAAGGCGGTCAACTGATGGCCGGGCGTAACGATCACGATCCTTTCGACCTGGGTTTCGAGGCCGACGACGACTTCGCGCCGGCGGGCGGCGATCCCTGGCGCGCCGCGCCGGCCGCGGACGAGCCGTTCGCCGACTTCCCGCCCGTGCGCCCGCGCGAGAGCGTCTCTGCGCCATTCGCCGACCTGCCGCCCTCGGCCCCGCCCTATACGCCGCAGTCGGCTCCCGCCGCCGTGGCCGCGGCTCCGGCGCCCGCCCCTGCTCAAGTCCGCGACATCCCGATCGAGGCCGCCGCCCCGATCGCTCCGGCCGCCCATCCGGTCGGCACGACCCAGGCCATGGTCCAGGAAGTGATCGCCGCCGCCGACGCCGACATGGGCGAGGCGGCCGTGCCGCGCATCACCATCCACGCGTTCTGCGCCCGGCCCGAGACCGTGGCCCTGGTCGAGGCCGCCTCGGCCGACCGCCGCATGGCCCGCGCCTCGACCATCGCCCGTCCCGGCGGGCTGGAGGGCGCGGTCGACTACTACCAGAACCAGTCGACCCCTTCGCTGGTGCTGGTCGAGAGCCTGGACGCCGCGCCGCGCATGCTGGCCCTGCTGGACGGCCTGGCCCAGGTCTGCGACCCGGGCACCAAGGTCGTGGTCGTCGGCCAGACCAACGACATCGCCCTCTACCGCGAGCTGATGCGGCGCGGGGTCAGCGAATACATCACCCAGCCCCAGGGCCCGCTGCAGATTATCCGGGCGGTCTCCAGCCTCTATGCCGACCCGTCCGCGCCGTTCGTCGGCCGGCAGATCGCCTTCGTCGGCGCCAAGGGCGGCGTCGGGTCCTCGACCCTGGCCCACAACTTCGCCTGGTCGATGGCCGAGCGCGTGCAGGCCGCCACCGTGATGGTCGACCTGGACCTGCCGTTCGGCACGGCCGGCCTCGACTTCAACCAGGACCCGCTGCAGGGCGTGCTCGACGCCCTGACCCAGCCGGATCGCCTGGACCCGGTGCTGATGGACCGCATGATGGTCCGCTGCGGCGACCGCCTGTCGCTGTTCGCCGCGCCCGGCGCCCTGGATCAGGATTATGAGATCCCGGCCGACGCCTTCGAGGAAGTGACCCAGAAGATCCGCGGCGTCGCGCCGTTCGTGGTGCTGGACCTGCCGCACAGCTGGAGCGCCTGGACCCGCCAGGTGCTGATCGGCAGCGACGACCTGGTCGTGGTGGCCACGCCGGACCTGGCCAGCTTGCGCAACGCCAAGAACATCGTCGACCTGGTCCGCCACGCCCGTCCGAACGACGCCCCGCCGCGCCTGGTGCTGAATCAGGTGGGCGTGCCCGGCCGTCCCGAAATCCCGGTCAAGGACTTCGGCGAGGCCCTGGGCCTGACGCCGTCCCTGGTGCTGCCCTTCGATCCCAAGCCCTTCGGCCAGGCCGCCAACAACGGCCAGATGGTCGCCGAGGTGGCCCCCAAGTCGAAGGCGGCCGAGGGCATCGACCATCTGGCGCGTCTGATCAGCCGTCGCGAGCCGCCGGCCGCTCAGAAGACGTCCATCCTCTCCAGCCTGTTCAAGAAGAAGTAGGGCATGTTCGGCAAGCGCGACCAGGCCGCCGTTCGGACCGAGCAGGCGCCGCCACCCGTCTCCAACGACGGGCCGGCCATCGCCACGCGCCCTCAGCGCGTCGATCCCGGCGCCGAGTCGCCCGCGCCCGCCGCCGCGCCTCGCGCTCCGACGCCCGCCAAGGCCGTGGGGCCCAAGGCCACTTCAGGCCTGGACCAGTTGCGCGCCGCCCAGGGCGCGCCGCCGACCGCCAACGTGGTTCGCGAGCAGAGCGACTACTACCACGCGACCAAGACCACGATCTTCAACGCGCTCCTGAACACCATCGACCTTTCCCAGCTGGCCCAGCTGGACCTCAAGGCGGCGGCCGAGGAGATCCGCGACATCGTCGCCGAGCTGGTGGCGATCAAGAACGTCTCGATGTCGGTCTCCGAGCAGGAGCACCTGGTCCAGGACATCATCAACGACGTCCTCGGCTATGGTCCGCTCGAGCCCCTGCTGGCCCGTGACGACATCGCCGACATCATGGTCAACGGCGCCCATCGGGTGTTCATCGAAGTGGGCGGTAAGGTCCAGCTGACCAATGTCCGCTTCCGCGACAACCTGCAGCTGATGAACATCTGCCAACGGATCGTCAGCCAGGTCGGCCGCCGGGTCGACGAAAGCTCGCCCATCTGCGACGCCCGCCTGCCCGACGGCAGCCGCGTCAACGTCATCGCCCCGCCCTTGGCGCTGGACGGTCCCACCCTGACCATCCGGAAGTTTAAGAAAGACAAGCTGACGATGAAGAACCTGGTCGACTTCGCGTCGATCAGCCCGGAAGGGGCCCGCGTGCTGGGCGTCATCGGCGCCTGCCGCTGCAACATCGTCATCTCCGGCGGTACGGGCTCGGGCAAGACCACCCTGCTCAACACCATGACCGCCTTCATCGACCCGACCGAGCGGGTGGTGACTTGCGAGGACGCGGCTGAACTGCAGCTGCAGCAGCCGCACGTGGTGCGCCTGGAAACCCGTCCGCCCAACCTGGAAGGCCAGGGCGCGGTCACCATGCGCGACCTGGTGAAGAACTGCCTGCGGATGCGTCCCGAGCGGATCATCGTCGGCGAAGTCCGCGGACCCGAGGCGTTCGACCTGCTGCAGGCCATGAACACCGGCCACGATGGCTCGATGGGCACGCTGCACGCCAACAGCCCGCGCGAAGCCATCAGCCGTATCGAGTCGATGATCACCATGGGCGGCTACGGCCTGCCCTCCAAGACCATCAAGGAGATGATCGTCGGCTCGGTCGACGTCATCGTACAAGCCGCCCGTCTGCGCGATGGTTCGCGCCGCATCACCCACATCACCGAGGTGGTCGGGCTGGAAGGCGACGTGATCGTCACCCAGGATCTGTTCGTCTACGAGATCAACGGCGAGGACGCCGAGGGCAAGGTGATCGGCAAGCACCGCTCGACCGGCATCGGCCGCCCCCGCTTCTGGGACCGCGCCCGCTATTACGGCCTGGAGCGCGAGCTGGCCGAAGCCCTCGACGCGGCGGAATAGGCCATGCTCATCATCCTCGCCGGCGTCCTCGGCTTCATCACCATCGCGGGCCTGGGCTTCGTGCTGGCTGGGGGCGGCGGCAACGCCTCGGCCAAGACCGTCAAGCGCGCCCAGGTGATCGCGGGCGGGGACCGCCAGGCCGTGGCCGCCCGCGCCAAGGCGGCCGCCAACAGCCCGGACGCTCGCCGCAAGCAGCTGCTGAAGACCTTGAAGGAACAGGATCAGCAGAAGAAGAAGGCCTCCCTGACCATCGCCGCGCGCCTGCGCGCCGCCGGCCTGGGCGACAACGTCCAGATGTTCTGGATCGTCAGCGGCGTGGTCGGCGTGCTGGTCGGCCTGATCCTGCTGCTGCTGCGCCAGATGCCGCTGATCGCCCTGGGCGCGGCCTTCGCCGCCGGCTTCGGCCTGCCGCGCTGGGTCATCGGCATGATGGCCAAGGCCCGCACCAAGAAGTTCACCGAGGCCTTCTCGGACGCCATCGACATCATCGTGCGCGGCATCAAGTCGGGCCTGCCGGTCCACGACTGCCTGCGGATGATCGGCACGGAATGCCCCGAGCCCCTGGCCGGTGAGTTCCGCATGCTGACCGAGAACACCGGCATGGGCATGACGATGGAGCAGGCCCTGGAGCGCATGTACGAGCGCATGCCGACCAACGAGCTGCGGTTCTTCACCATCGTCCTGAGCATCCAGGCCAAGACCGGCGGCAACCTGGCCGAGGCGCTGGGCAACTTGTCGACCGTGCTGCGGGCCCGCAAGCTGATGGCCGAGAAGATCAAGGCCCTGTCGGCCGAAGCCGTCTCGTCGGCCTTCATCATCGGCTGCCTGCCGCCCGGCGTGGCGACGATGATCTCGATCACCGCCCCGGCCTACATGGCCCCGATGTTCAGCGACACGCGCGGCCGGATCATGCTGCTGATCGCCGCCTTCTGGATGTCCTGCGGCATCTTCGTGATGCGCAAGATGATCAACTTCAAGTTCTAGGGGAGGCGGCCGTGCTTGAGAAGCTCATCGATCCCCAGACGCTGTTCAGCGCCTTCATCGCCATCGTGGTGTTCGCCACCATCGTCACCTTGGCCGCGCCGATGATGAGCAGCAACGGCCTTGAGGGGCGGCTGAAGTCGGTCGCCAACCGCCGCGAGGAGCTGCGCCGCCGTTCGCGCGAGGCCCTGTCCCAGAAGGGCGGCGGCAGCCTGCGCCACGCCGACGAGGGGATGTACAAGAACGTCGTCGACCGCCTGCAGCTGTCCAAGCTGCTGGAGGACCCCAAGGTCGTCGACAAGCTGGCCCAGGCCGGCTTCCGCGGGCCTAAGCCGGTCTCGACCTTCTACTTCTTCCGTTTCGTGATGCCGTTCGCCTTCGCGACGGTGGTGGCGTTCTATCTCTATGTGATCAACGGCTTCGGCCTGCTGCCGATGCAGAAGATCGCCGCCTGCGTCGTCGCCCTCGCGGCCGGCTACTACGCGCCCAACCTCTACATCTCCAACATCGCCCAGAAGCGTCGCGAGTCGATCGTCCAGGCGTTCCCGGACGCTTTGGACCTGATGCTGATCTGCGTCGAGAGCGGCATGTCGATCGAGGCGGCCATCGCCAAGGTCGGGGCCGAGGTCGGCTCGGCCTCGATGGAGTTGGCCGAGGAACTCGGCCTGCTGACCGCTGAGCTCAGCTACCTGCCCGAACGCCGCCTGGCCTATGAGGGCCTGGCCAAGCGGACCAACCATCCCGGCATCAAGTCGGTGGCCACCGCCATGATCCAGGCCGAGCGCTACGGCACGCCGCTGGGCGCGGCCCTGCGGGTGATGGCAAAGGAGAACCGCGAGCTGCGCCTGTCGGCCGCCGAGAAGAAGGCCTCGGCCCTGCCGGCCAAGCTGACCGTGCCGATGATCGTGTTCTTCCTGCCGGTGCTGTTCATCGTGATCATGGGCCCGGCGATCATGAAGATCCAGGACGTGATCAAGGCCAACGCCGCGCACTAGGAATTAGCGCGAGGGGCCCTCGCCGTAGAGGCCGAGGCCTTCGCGCCGGAGATCCTCCAGCGTCTGGCCGTCCGGCGGCGTGATGTACGACTGGGCGGGGGGAGCATCCTTGGCGCAAATGTCGCGGCGGCGGCCCGTCTCCCACGCGCAACATGTTGAAGCCCCCCAGCGTGTTGCGCCGTAGCCAGAAGCGGCCCGGGCGGTCGTTACGCAGATAGGTGTGCTGGACGTTCAGTACGGTGAGCCGACCGCGCGGCGCGTGACCCGCGAGCACCGCCTCGATCTGAAGGTCGAGGATCCAGGGCCATGACATGATGATGCAGTC
Source organism: Caulobacter sp. (assembly GCA_017744495.1). Classification (GTDB taxonomy): domain Bacteria; phylum Pseudomonadota; class Alphaproteobacteria; order Caulobacterales; family Caulobacteraceae; genus Caulobacter. Next base: position 28,926 of record JAGIBE010000214.1, read on the forward strand.
CTCGCACTCCGGGATAGGGGTGGGGATCTGCCGCGCCAGGGTTGCCAGGACCTTGGCGTCGAAGCATGGGGGAGGGGCCTCCGGCTCGTCGGCGCGGGCGATCCCTACCGCTATCGATCCGGCCGCCAGAGCGCCGATGAACAGCCTGCTTAAGCCCCGCGCCATGACGGAAGCTTAGGCGTGGCGTCTCGCGCTGGCTAGCCTAGCCGCCCGCCTTCACCGCGTTCCACGACCGCGTCGGGCTTTCCTGGCCGATGGCGGCGCGCAGCCAGGCTAGGTTGTTGTCGACCGACTCCGGCGGCAGGTCCTGGCGGGCCAGCTTCTCGGCCTCGTCGAGGCGACCTTGCAGGCCCACGATCAGGGCCAGGTTCTGACGGACCTGGATGGTGGCGGTGGGCAGGGCGACGGCCTGGCGCAGGGCCGTCTCGGCGCCCTTCAGGTCCCCGGTCGAGGCCAGGTGCATGGCCAGGTTCGCCAGAGGCACGGCCTCATTCGGGGCCAGGGCGACGGCCCGGCGGTGGGCCTCGGCGGCCTCATCGTCGCGCTTGGCCTGCTCGTAGGCCACGCCCAGCAGGGACAGCGGACGCCAGTCGCGCGGCTGCAGGGCGGCGGCCTTGCGCCCCGGTTCGATGGCGTAGAAGCCCTGGCCGCGCGCCACATTGGCCCGGGCCGATTCCATCAGGGCGTCGTAGTTGTCGGGGGCGACGATCAGGACGCGGGCGGCCGCGTCGGCGGCCTCGTCATAGCGGCCCAGGGCGCGTAGGGCCTGGGCCAGGTTCACGCCCGCCTCGAGGTCGCGGCCGTCGCGCTCGACCTCGGTCGACCAGAAGGCCATGCGGGTCAGGGGATCGGCGCGCTGGACCTCGGCCCGCTCGGCGGGGCTGGCCTTGCGCGGCGGCTGGGGCGCGGCGGCGGCCGGCGCGGCCTGCGGCGCGTCCTTGGCCCGCTTGTCGCCGGCATGGGCGGGCGCGGCGGCGAGGACGCCGGCGACGATAGGGGCGAGAACGGTTGCGAGGAGCGCGCGCTTGCGACACATGAAGAGGATCTCCCGACGGTCCCGCATCCTCGCGCGCGGCCCTCAAGGAATCGTTAAGCATAATTTTCACCCATCAGGGCCCGTCCATGTCGGAACCGATCATCGCCGCCTCGTCCCGTTCCCCGGAGGACGGCGCGCCGACCCCGATCCATTGCTTGTACGAGGACGAACTGGCGGCCTTCATCGAGGCGCGGCCCAGCTTCGTGAAGGGCTTCATTGGCCTGGAGGAGTTCAAGGCCAAGGCCGGCCAGGTGTTGGTCCTTCCGACGCCGCAAGGGGCCGTGGACCGTGTGCTGCTTGGGCTTGGCGCACGCGACAAGGTCGAGCCGATGCTGTTTCGCGCCCTGCCGACCCGCCTGCCGGCCGGCGACTACCGCCTGGCCACCGTCCCCGACGACCTGGACCCGGCCCAGATCGCCCTGGCCTTCGCCCTGGGCGCCTACAGGTTCGACCGTTACCGGTCCAAGGACCGGGCGGAGCCGCGACGACTGGTCGCGGACGAGGATCTCGATCTCGAGGGGGTCCGCGCCGTCGCCCACGCTTGCGCCCTGGCCCGCGACATGGTCAACACCCCGGCCAACGACATGGGGCCGCTGCAGATCGAGACCATCGCCCGCGAGATCGCCGAGCGCTTCGGCGCGACGCTCGATGTCGTGACCGGCGACGACCTGCTGGAGGCGAACTATCCGGCGATCCACGCCGTGGGCCGCGCCGCCGTTCCGGCCCGCGCGCCGCGCATGCTGGAGCTGACCTGGGGCGACCCCAGCCATCCGCGCGTGGCGCTGGTGGGGAAAGGCGTGGTGTTCGACACCGGCGGCCTGGACATCAAGCCGTCCAGCGGTATGCGGCTGATGAAGAAGGACATGGGCGGCGCCGCCCACGTCCTGGCCCTGGGGCGGATGGTGATGGCCGCCGGCCTGCCCGTGGCGCTGAGCGTGCTGGTCCCTGTGGTCGAGAACGCCATCGCCGGCGACGCCATGCGGCCCGGGGACGTGCTGGCCACCCGCGCGGGCCTGACCGTCGAGGTCGGCAACACCGATGCCGAGGGGCGGTTGATCCTGGCCGACGCCCTGGCCCGAGCCACCGAGCTGAAGCCGGTCCTGACCATCGACCTGGCCACCCTGACCGGCGCGGCCCGCGTGGCCCTGGGCCCGCAGGTGATCCCCTTCTACACGCCCGACGACGACCTGGCCCTGGAGATCGAGGAGGGCGCGCGTGTCGCCTCCGATCCCGTCTGGCGCATGCCGCTGTGGGACGGCTATCGTGAGGCGGTCGAGAGCGACATCGCCGACCTGAAGAATGACCCCGACGCCTGGGCCCAAGCCGGCTCGATGACCGCCGCCCTGTTCCTGCAGCGTTTCGCCCCGACCACGGGATCGTGGGCCCATTTCGACATCTTCGCCTGGAACCCCAAGGCGCGGCCGGGCTTCGCGTCCGGCGGCGAGGCGCAGGTGATCCGGGGGCTCTACGGCATGCTGAAATCGCGCTTTCCGAAGGCCACGGCGTGAGCGGCTTCGATCCCCGCCTGACCCTGGCCCGGCCGGACCTGGCCGATATGGACCTGCAGGGCCTGGTCCCCGCCGCCCGCTACGCCGCCTCGACCTTGCGCCGCGTGGCCGTCCCGACCGCGGCCCTGCGTAAGGCCGCCGATCCGAGGGCCGAGCAGTGGGACCAACTGCTGTTCGGCGAGCTCTTCCGGGTGCTGGACGTGCAGGACGGCTTCGCCTGGGGGCAGGCGGCTCGCGACGGCTATGTGGGTTTCGTGGCCCAGGCCGATCTGACTGCGCCGGGCGAGCCGGCCACCCATCAGGTGGCGGTCCCGCGCACCTATGCGTTCTCGGAGCCGAACATCAAGTCGCGGCCGACGGGTCTCTATTCGCTGAACGCTCTGACCACGATCGAGGCGACAGAGGGCCGCTTCGCCAAGGGCGAGGGCGCGGGCTGGTTCGTCTCCGCCCACCTGGCGCCGGTCGGCGTGGCCCTGACCGACTACGTGGCGGTGGCCGAGGGCTATCTGGGCGCGCCCTACCAATGGGGCGGTCGCGAATCGCTGGGTTTGGACTGCTCGGGCCTGGTGCAGCAGGCCCTGGCCGCCTGCGGCAAGGCCGTGCCGCGCGACACCGACATGCAGCTGGCCTTCTTCACGCCGATCGCTGAGGCCGAGCGCCGGCGCGGCGACCTGGTGTTCTGGAAGGGCCACGTGGCGATCCTGCTGGACGCCAACACCATTCTGCACGCCAACGCCCACCACATGGCCGTGGCCGTCGAGCCCCTGGCCGAGGCCATCGCCCGCGTCGAGGCGGCGGGCGGTGGTGGGGTGACCGGGTGGCGGAGGCCGTAGGGGCCGTCCACCGCCTCGTTTATTAAAGCTCGTCATCCCGGGCCTTGTGCCCGGGACCCCTCTATCCGCCGCAGGTGCAGCAGGGGCGGATCGCCAGCGATCCGCTGGCTCTTCACGCGCGAGCTGAACCAGGGGTCCCGGGCACAAGGCCCGGGATGACGGTGTTTCTTTGAAAAGGCGCCTGTTCGCCGCCTACTTCACCCACTGCGCCAGCCAGTCGGCGATCGACTGCGGGGTCATGTGGCGGGCGTCGGTCAGGGCGAAGAACGCGCCGTCGTTGACCAGCTTGCCGTCGCCGTCGACCACCAGGAAGCTGGGCACCCCCTTCAGCTTGTCGACGCCGTAGCGGGCGGGGATCTGCATGTTCTTGTCGTAGCGGCCCACGTTCACCGTCACGACCTCGTAGTGCTTGTCGACCCACTTCTTGAGGTCGGGCTGCTCGATCAGGCCGGCGAAGATCCGGCAATCGGGGCACCAGTTGCCGCCGAAATCGATCAGGGTCAGCTTGTGGGCCTTCTTGGCGCGCTTCAGGGCGGCGGCGACGTCGGCCTCGGCGTCGGCCTTCTCGTCATAGGGATAGGGCAGGGGCGTGGGCAGGTCGGCCAGCGACTTGATGGCTACGGTCGGGGCCTTGGCGGCGAACGCCGAGGCGGGGGCGGCGATCAGCGTCGCGATGATAGCGGCGGCGGCCAGCAGGCGGGTCGTCATGGTCGAACGGTTCCGGTGAAGCGGTACGGTTCGATACTCTACTCACGGAATGGGAATAGGCCGCAAGCCTAGCTTTGCTGCGGACGGCCCCATGGTGTCTGCAAGGGACGCGGCGCCCACGAACGGGGCAAAAGAAAAAGGCCGCGAAGCGAACTTCGCGGCCTTCGATCTTTCGAGTCCGTCGGACCGGACTTAGCCGCCCGGACGCTTGGAGGCGTCGGCCGAACCGCCCTTGGCGGCGGCCGGAGCCGGGGTCGCCGTGGTGGGCGCGCTCGCGGCGGCGGGAGCGCCAGCAGCCGGAGCGCCGGCGGCGGGGGCCGGAGCCGCGCCAGCAGCGGCCGCGCCGGCGGCCGGAGCTTCACCGGCGGCCGGGGTCGGAGCGCCGGCCGGCTTCGGCGCCGGAATCGGCAGGCTCGAGCCGAGGCTGTGCAGGTAGGCGATGATGGCGATCCGGTCTTCCTGCTTCTTCAGGCCGACGAAGGTCATCTTGGTGCCCGAGACGTCCTTGCCCGGGGCCTTCAGGAAGGTGTCCAGGTGGTCGTAGTCCCAGACGGGATTCTTGTTGCCGAAATCGACCATGGCCGCCGAATAGGCGAAGCCGGGGTGGGTGCCGGGCTTGCGGCCCACCACGCCAAACAGGCCCGGACCGGTGTGATTCTCAGGCGTGAAGTTGTGGCACGAAGCGCACTTGGCGCTGACGGCCTGGCCGGCGGCGACGTTGGCGGGGGTCAGGACGCTGCCCCAGTCGGGCGCGACCTCGGCGGCGGCGCCGCCTTCACCGGCCTCTTCGGCGACGGCGATCTCGTAGCCGGGCTTCTCCAGCTCGTGCTTGGCGAAAACGATGTCCGAGCCTTCCTTGAGACCGAAAATCACCAGGCCCGTCAGCAGGACGCCGCCGAAGATCTTATTGAACGTCAGGTCGCTCATCTAAAGCCTTACCAGCCTCTTGGGGGCTGTCTGACGACGAGCCCGAAATCCGCGCCCGGAGGTTTCCCCCGCGCGCTCCATGTTGCGCTCGCGTCTCTTACACGCTACCGCCCGGGGCGCAACCGGGCAGCAACGGTTTTGACCCCGCAACGGCTTCTCATGAACCCCATCGTCGTCATTCCGGCCCGCATGGCGGCCACCCGCCTCCCCGACAAGCCGTTGGCCGACATCGGCGGCGTGTCGATGATCGTGCGCGTGCTGCGCCAGGCCCAGGCGGCGGGAATCGGTCCGGTGGCCGTGGCGGCGGGCGACATCGCGATCGTCCACGCCGTGAAGAAGGCCGGCGGTACGGCCGTCCTGACCGATCCGGGCCTGCCCTCGGGCTCGGACCGCATCCTCGCCGCCCTGGAAGAGCTGGACCCTGAGCGCCGCCACGACGTGGTCATCAACCTACAGGGCGACATGCCGTTCGTGCAGCCCTCGGTGCTGAGCGCTTGCGCCGACCTGCTGGGCGCCCATCCCGGCTGCGACATCGCCACGGTGGTGGCGCCGGAAGCCTCGCCCGCCGACCGGTCCAATCCGGACGTGGTCAAGGCCGTGCTGGCCATGGAGCCGAACGGCCTGTCGGGCCGGGCGCTCTATTTCACCCGCTCCACCCTTTATGGCGACGCCCCGATCTGGCGCCACATCGGCATCTACGGCTATCGCCGCGCCGCGCTGGAGGCCTTCAACGCCGCCCCGCCCTCGCCGCTGGAGAAGCGCGAGAAGCTGGAGCAGCTGCGCGCCATGGAGCTGGGCCTGAAGCTGCGCGCCGCCGTGGCCGCCGAGGCTCCGATCTCCGTCGACAATCCTTCCGACCTAGAAGCGGCGCGCGCGTATGCCGCCGGAAAGACAGCATGAGCATCCTCAAGAAGATCGCCTTCCAGGGCGAGCCCGGCGCCAACAGCCACGAGGCCTGCCGCACCTATTTTCCCGACTACGAGGCCGTGCCCTGCGCCACCTTCGAGGAGGCGTTCGAGGCCATCAAGTCGAGCGCCTGCCAGCTGGGCATGATCCCGATCGAGAACTCGATCGCCGGCCGCGTCGCCGACGTCCACCACCTGCTGCCCGCCTCGGGCCTGAAGATCGTCGGCGAGCGCTTCAAGCCGATCCGCTTCCAGCTGATGGCCAACAAGGGCGTGACGCTGGAGACGGTGAAGATCGCCTCGTCGATGCCGATCGCGCTGAGCCAGTGCCGCCACAGCCTCAAGAAGCTGGGCCTGGCCCACGAGAGCGCGGGCGATACGGCCGGCGCCGCCAAGGCCCTGGCCCTGAAGCCCGATCCGACCCGCGCCGCCGTCGCCCCGGCCCTGGCGGCCGAGATCTACGGCCTGGACATCCTGGCGCGCGACATCGAGGACGAGCGCAACAACACCACGCGCTTCCTGGTGATGACGGCCGAGAAGAACCCCGAGCCGCCGCCGTTCACCCACCGCTGCGTGACCAGCTTCGTGTTCAAGGTCCGCAACCTGCCGGCCGCCCTCTACAAGGCGCTGGGCGGCTTCGCGACCAACGGCGTCAACATGACCAAGCTGGAAAGCTACATGGAGGGCGGGGCCTTCACGGCCACCTTCTTCTACGCCGAGGTCGACGGCCGTCCCGAGGACCGCCCCCTGGCCCTGGCCTTCGACGAGCTGAAGTTCTTCTCCGAGAAGTTCGAGGTGCTGGGGGTGTATCCGGCGGATCCGTTCCGGGATCGGGTGTAGCCGGCGTTGCGTCCGCCATGGCCGGCCTCTAGCTTGGCTTTAAAGGCGGCCGTATCCGGTCGCGCCGGGGAACGGAACATGAAAAGCTTGCCGTGGAGTCTGGGCCTCGCGGGCGGCGCGCTGCTGGTCGGGGCGGTCGGCCTGGGGATCTGGGCCGGGATGCCGGCCAATCCGCTGACCACCCTGGGCTTGCTGGTGTTGTCGGCCGGAGCGCTGACCAAGCTCATCTATCTGGTGCTGATCGGCCTGGCGATCTGGATCGCGGCGCTCGGCGTCGCCTGCCTGACGAAGGGCCGGGCGGACGATCCTTCGCTGCTGTCGACCCTGAGCCTCCTGCCGCCCGGACTGGGCCTGGCCGCGACGCTGTTCTCGGCCCTGTCCATCGCCCGGGCCATGCAGGCGACCCATACCACCGAGCTGATCGTGATCGCGCCCAGCCTCGCCGAGGCGCTGGCGCCGTTGGCCGTCGGTCTTTTGCTGGGCGCCCTGGCCGCGACGCTGCGGGCCAGGTTTCCGACCCAGGCCTCGCGCTAGGCGGGGCTCCCGCGGCGTCAGCCCTGCTTCGCCGCCCGGTCCAGCGCGGCGAAGTCCTCGTCCGACAGCGTGATTCCGGCCGCGGCGACATTGTCCTCCAGGTGCCCGACCTTGCTGGTGCCAGGGATGGGCAGCATGACCGGGCTGCGCTTGAGCACCCAGGCGAGAGCGATCTGGCTGGGCGTGGCGCCGGTCTTGTGGACGATCGTGTCCAGGACGCCGCCGGGCTTGGCCAGGTCGCCGGACGCCAGCGGGAACCAGGGGATGAAACCGATGCCGTGGGCCTCGCAATGGTCCAGCACGTCCTCGCTGGCGCGGTTGGTCAGGTTGTAGAGGTTCTGCACCGTGGCGACCTTGAAATGCTTCTGGGCCGCCTGGATTTCCTCGACGCTGACTTGGCTGAGGCCCGCATGGCGGATCAGGCCTTCCTTCTGCATATCGGCGATCACCCCGAACTGCTCGTCGCGCGGGACCTTGGCGTCGATGCGGTGCAGCTGCCACAGATCGATGCGCTCGACCTTCAGCCGCCGCAGGCTCATCAGCACGCACTGGCGCAGATATTCCGGCCGGCCTACCTGCTCCCAGATCCCCGGGCCCGAGCGGGTCAGGCCGCCCTTGGTGGCGATCACGCTCTTCGGATAAGGGGCGAGGGCTTCGGCGATCAGATCCTCGCTGACGAACGGGCCGTAGCTGTCGGCGGTGTCGATGAAGTCCACCTCCAGCTCCGGCAAGCGCTTGAGCACCCGCAGCGCCTCGTCGCGATCCTCGGGCTCGCCCCAGACGCCGGGGCCGGTGATTCGCATGGCGCCGAAGCCCAGGCGGTTGACGGTCAGGTCGCCGCCGATGCGGAACTGGCCGGACGCTGCGGCCGAGGGCGTGCTGGTCATGCGGGAGGTCTCCGTCGATGGGGTGGCGCTCAGATGGGATGGCGCGGCCGTGTCCGGGAGAGGGAACGCAGCGCGCCCGGCGAGTTTGGCAGGATTATGCAAAAGGCGTTCGCGCGGCGCCATGCGCTGACGCAACGGGAGGCTTTTCGATAACGCGGTTCTTTGTCTAGCTGGGCGACAAGAAACGACGTTCCGGGGAGGGAACCACATGAACACTCTGATCGCGCCGGTGATGGCGCTGACAGCCTGGTCGCTGGTCATCTGGCTGTGGATGTACGTCCAGCGCCTGCCGGCCATGACCAGGGCCGGGCTGAAGCCGCAGGACGCGCGGTTCCCGGGCAGCCTGGACGGCCTGCCGAACATCGCCCGCCAGGCGGCCGACAACTACAATCACCTGATGGAGCAGCCGACGATCTTCTACGCGGCGGCCCTGGCCATCCAGGTCGCCGGCCACGGCGACGCCCTGGCCGTCAAGCTGGCCTGGGCCTATGTCGGCCTGCGCGTGCTGCACAGCCTGGTGCAGATCAGCGTCAACATCGTGCTGGTCCGCTTCCTGCTGTTCTCGCTGTCGACCATCACCCTGGCGTGGATGGTGGTGCGCGAGCTGCTGGTGCTGTTCGGGTAGGGAGCCTACTCCCCCTCCGCCCACGCCTTGATCAGCTGGTGGG